>JBCBIK010000116.1:0-16640 GCA_038524545.1 Cyanobacteria bacterium J06623_4
TCGGGCGGCTATGAATAAGGGGGCTTTTGACTTTGTTACTAAGCCGATTAACTCGGAGGATTTGCTGATTACCTTCTCTCGATCGGTCGCCCTTAGTGACCGGGAAAAGGGCAACCGAACTCGGCTGAAGCAAGCTCAGCTGCAGCTTGTGCAAAGCGAAAAGATGTCTTCCCTGGGACAGATGTTAGCCGGGATTGCCCACGAAATTAACAACCCGGTTAACTATGTGTATGGCAACTTAAAACCTGCTAGAGGCTATGTTGAAGAGCTGATTGAGCTGATTGAGCTGTACCGGCAGTACTACCCAACGCCAGCACCAGAAATTAAAGATTACATTGAAGAGATTGACTTCGATTTCTTGCAGGAGGATTTGGCTAAGCTGTTGGACTCTCTGGAGATGGGGGCGACCCGCATTCGAGAACTGGTACTTTCTCTGCGAAATTTCTCTCGGCTTGATGAATCTGAAAAGAAAGCGGTCGATATCCATGTCGGAATTGAGAGTACGCTGGTTATCTTAAACAGCCGGCTAAAGGGGACAGCTGAGACTTCGAAGATAACTGTCATCCGCGACTATGGCACGCTGCCTCAAGTGCCCTGCCATTCGAGTCAGCTCAATCAGGTGATTATGAATATTGTTGGTAATGCGATTGATGCTCTTGAAGAATGCGCTGAGGAGGGGGCTACGCCGCAGGCTGCAGAGCAGCTAGCTGATGAAGCGCTGTCAAAGACGATCAAAATTTCGACTGAAGTAAGGGAGGGCTGGGCGCGCATTGCGATCGCAGACAATGGCCCTGGCATGGAGCAGGAAACGATTGACAAGCTATTTGACCCCTTTTTTACGACGAAGCCGATGGGAAAGGGGACGGGGCTAGGCTTGGCAATAAGTCAACAAATCATTACAGAAAAGCACGGCGGGCGACTGTCTTGCCAGTCGATGCCGGGCGCGGGCAGTGAGTTTGTCATTGAGCTGCCGCTTTGATGTACGAGCTGTTTTATCGGCTTTTCGATTGAGCTGCTGAGAAGTCGGAGATGATAACTCCGCGAGAAGATTCTACGTTTGACATTTGCCATATACACTTGAGTGGCCTGTCTACAAGGGATTTTCATTTTTCCATGACTACGGTTCAACAGTCGACCCAGCAGTGGCACACGCTCGGTATTGAGGACGCCCTCAAGGCGTTGGATAGTGACAGTGAGAAAGGGCTATCTGACTCGGTTGCGCAGCAGAGGCTAGCGGACTACGGAGCCAATGAGCTAGTGGAAACCGGCGGGCGATCGCGCTGGCAGATTTTGCTCGATCAGTTTGCGGATGTGATGCTGCTGATGCTGATTGCGGTGGCGGTGGTATCGGCGGTGCTGGACTTGCGGGCTGGGGCGTTTCCCAAAGATGCGATCGCTATTATGACGATTGTTGTGATCAACGCGGTGCTGGGCTACTTGCAGGAGAGTAAGGCTGAGCAGGCCCTCGCTGCGCTCAAAAGCCTCTCCGCTCCAGATGTGCGGGTGTTGCGAAAGGGTGAGCGCCAACAGATCTCTGCCAAAGAACTTGTGCCGGGCGATATTTTGCTGTTGGAGACGGGCGATCAGGTAGCTGCCGATGGGCGCCTGCTGGAGACGGCAACGCTGCAGGTGAGGGAATCGGCGCTAACCGGGGAAGCGACTGCGGTGGGCAAGCAGGCCCAGGTGACGCTCTCTCCAGAGGTGGGGCTGGCTGACCAAAAGAATTTGGCCTTTCAGGGGACAGAGGTGGTGCACGGGCGCGGCAAACTGCTGGTCACGCGGACGGGGATGGCGACTGAGCTAGGGCGAATTGCCACGATGATCCAGTCTGTGTCGGCATTGGCGACGCCGCTGCAGCAGCGGCTAAAGCAGCTGGGCAACGTGCTGGTAGCTGGTTCGCTGACGCTGGTAGCGCTGGTGGTGGTGGGCGGTACGCTGGCGATGGGCTGGCCGGCGTTTGAAGAATTGCTGACGGTGTCGCTGAGCATGGCCGTAGCGGTGGTGCCAGAAGGATTACCGGCGGTGATTACGGTGACGCTGGCCCTGGGAACGCAGCGCATGGTGAAGCGTCAGGCGTTGATTCGGCGGTTACCAGCAGTGGAGACGCTGGGGTCAGTGACGACCATTTGCTCGGATAAGACGGGGACGCTGACGCAGAACAAGATGGTGGTGCAGTCTGCTCACGTGCCGGGGTTGCCTTTTGAGAGTGACTTTGAGATTACGGGGGAGGGCTACGCGCCGGAAGGGCAGTTTCGCCTGGGAGAGAAGGTGATTGCTCCGCTGGAGAAGCCGACGCTGGCGCTGCTGCTGCTAAACGGCGCGCTGTGTAATGATGCGGCGCTGCAGCTAGAGCCTGCTACCGACGAGGCGGGCGGTGACCCGCAGTGGGCGATTGTCGGCGACCCGACGGAGGGGGCACTGGTGACCCTGGCGGCAAAGGCCGGACTGGAGAAGAAAACGCTGGACTATGAATTTCCCCGGCTGCACGAGTTTCCGTTTTCTTCTGAGCGCAAGCGGATGAGTGTGATTGTCGCGGTGCCTGAGACCAATCGATTGGGGCTTAAGGCGGCGGCTGTGGTGCTGGCGAAGGGGTCGGCGGAGCTGCTGCTAGAGAAGTGCGATCGCATTGGTAGAGGAGCCCGAAAATTAACGGCGGAAGACCGACAGAGTGTGTTGAACAAGGCGGAGACGCTATCTGCCGACGGGAAGCGCGTGCTGGGGTTTGCCTATCGCGGTTTTGACAGCGCGCTAGCTGACGGGTCAGCTCACCCGTCGACCGATCACCTAACGGAAGAAGAGGTCGAGCAGAACCTGATTTGGCTTGGTCTGGTGGCGATGATCGATGCTCCTCGTCCAGAGGTTCGAGAGGCTGTCAGCCAGTGTAGACGGGCGGGTATTCGGGCGGTGATGATCACCGGGGACCATCCGCTAACGGCGAAGGCACTGGCCCAAGACTTGGGAATGATTGCTGGGGACCAGACGGCGGTCTTCTCGGGACAGCAAATAGCGGCGATGAGTCAGGATGAACTTGAAACGGCGGTTCGCTCGGTGAGTGTGTATGCGCGGGTGTCTCCAGAGCACAAGCTGCGAATCGTGCAGGCGCTGCAAGCTCAGCATCAGGTGGTGGCGATGACAGGGGATGGGGTGAACGATGCCCCGGCGCTGAAGCAGGCAGATATTGGCATTGCGATGGGGATTACGGGCACTGACGTGAGCAAAGAAGCGAGCGATATGGTGCTGCTAGATGACAACTTTGCCTCGATTGTATCGGCGGCGGAAGAGGGCCGGGTGGTGTACGGCAACATTCGCAAGTTTGTAAAGTATATTTTGGGCTCGAACATTGGCGAAGTGATTACGATTGCGCTGTCGCCGCTGCTACTGCCCATTGTGGCGGTGCCGCTGACGCCGCTGCAGATTTTGTGGATGAATTTGGTGACAGATGGCTTTCCGGCGCTGGCGCTGGCGGTGGAGCCATCTGAGCCAAACTTGATGGACCGCCCGCCCCATGACCCCAAGGAGAGCATTTTTGCCCGGGGGTTGGGCTGGTACATGCTGCGAGTGGGGATTGTCTTTTCGATTTTAGCGATCGCGCTGATGCTGTGGGCCTACGGCTACACCCATAGTCCGGGCGTGGATGGCAACCCTGAGCGCTGGAAAACAATGGTCTTTACGATGCTGTGTCTATCGCAGATGGGCCATGCTATCTCTGTGCGCTCAGACTGGCGGCTCGCGGCTGAAATGTCTCAGTTTTCCAATCCGTACGTACTGCTCGCCGTGGCGGCTACGACCCTACTGCAGCTGATGCTGATTTATCTGGCACCGCTGCGTAACTTCTTTGGCACGCATGCGCTCTCTCTAACTGAGCTAATGGTGTGTGTAGGCTTTAGTAGTCTGCTATTTGTGTGGGTTGAGCTGGAGAAATATTTTTTGCGCGGTCGGCGTCGGGGCTAACGGTTCATTTGTTGCCTGTTGCGAGTGTGCTGAAAAACTCGCGAAAGCTATGGGGACTTGGCTGCGCAAACCAAGGTGTAATCACTGATAAATGACGGCAGAGGGTGTATAGTGTGCTGTCATAAAAGACAGGGCATCTACAGAAATTAGTATCTACCGGGATAGCACTTTCCGTTTGAGCGGTATCTTTTGTCGGATTCCGCAGACATGATTCAAATCGCTCATTCTTGTGCTATCGAGCAGTTCGACGCGCCCATGTTTCAGACTTATGGGTCTGACGGCGGCTGAACTTCGACTATCTGTTCAGTAGATTACTGGCTAGATTATGGCTGTTCCTCTAGTTTCTAGAAAGTGGTTTGTTGCCGTTGGGTTGCGCAATTTACTACTGATCTTTTTCACGCTTGTAGCGCTTATTCCCATCCTGTTTTTAGACGGTTGGATATACAGCACTGCTAAAGATGCGCAGATTATGGCGGTGCAGGAAAAGCACGTGCTGCTCGCTGAAAATGTCAGCCGTTCGCTATCAATGTACACCGCAGATTTGAAGGCGGTGTTTATTGCGAAATCGGAGGCCTCACCTGAGCCGCTTTCTGGAGAAATAGAATCGCTGCTGCGCTCTGTAAATATTCAGATGCTTGCGCTAGTTGATGTGAGCGATGAGTCTGAGGCGCTGATGTATTGCTCGGGGGATGAGACGTTTCTTCCAGAAGCAGGTATCGAAGCGCTGTTGACGGAGAGACGGCGAGCATTTGCACAGCCTAACAAGGTGGTCATTAGCCCTGTGATTATGAATGCGCGGCGGCTACCGACGCTGTACATGATGCGGACAACGCGCAGCGGCTATCTGGCGGTTGCGGCAGTAAATACGGCCTATTTTCGTCAGGTTCAAAGGGGCATTGTGTTTGGCTCGAACGGACATGCGGCGATTGTCGATCAGGCAGGGCAAGCGATCGCACATCCTTCGCGAGAGTGGGAAGAGACGGCTTTCGATATGAGCCAGCTCAAGCCTGTGGCCATGATGAAGGCTCAGGAGAAGGGCTTTGCCGAATTTTATTCTCCGGCCATGCAGGCTGAGATGATTGCGGGGTTTGCCATTGTGCCTGAGACGGGTTGGGGGGTGATGATTCCGCAGCCCTACAGTGAAATTCAGGCGCGGGTACGGCAGACCCGAACTGTGGCGCTGGGAATGTCGCTCTTGGGGCTGTTGCTGGCTGGGGTGGTTAGCTGGCGGCTGACGGCCTACATTTTGGGGCCGATTCAGGCGGTGACGGTGGCGGCGAGGGCGCTGGCGTCGGGCCATAGAATTGATGAGCTTAAAATTAAGCGTCATATGGTGCCGAAGGAGGTGTATCACTTGCTGCGCACGTTTGACCTGATGGCAGAGGAAGTGCTGTCGACACGGGCAACGCTGGAGCAGCGGGTGGCGGAGAGGACGCAGGCCTTAGTGAAGGAGGTGGAAAGACGTAAGCGGCTGGAGCGGCAGCTGATTGAGCAGGCGACTCACGATATGCTGACGGGCTTGCCCAATCGTCGATTGCTGGCGGATCGGCTGCAGTCTGTACTGGCGATGGCTAAGCGGTCTAGGAGTGCGATCGCTGTTTTCTTTCTAGACCTAGATGGATTTAAGCAGGTAAACGATACCTATGGACACCATGTGGGAGATGAGCTACTGATAGCAGTAGCGGCCCGGCTGCAGGCAAACTTGCGTCAGGGCGATAGTATTTTCCGCCTAGGCGGCGATGAGTTTGTTATTTTGGCAGAGCAAATTGGCCCGTCTGACTCTTTAACATCCGGGAACGCACTAACCTCTGAAGCGGTGGTAGCTGTAACTAGACCAACAGAATCTCAGGTAGTAACAGAGAGCGCTTCTGAGAAAGCGGCTGAGGCTGTACAAGCTGCGAGTCATCTCTCGAAGAAGCTACTCGACACGTTGCGACAGCCATTTGACATTCAGGGCCGGGAGATTTGTATTGGCGGCAGTATTGGAATAAAGATTAGCGGTGTTTACTGCGATGAAACGCCGGATGAGATTATTGCCTCGGCGGATGATGCCATGTACAAAGCGAAGGAATCAGGCAACTGCGCCATTATCGACGAGGGTTGTTTGATCAGCGCCTAATGCTTGACACCTGATGCCTTACAAAAAACACTACCAAGAAAAGACTAGCCAAAAAAGACTACGGCCAAAAAACGCATAAAAATGCGCACACAATGCAAATTGCATAGCAATTGCACAAAAGCATCTGCTCCCTTGCCACACAACATGTACGACAACATTTGCAAACTACTGGTAGAACAATTTCCCACTGACTTTGCGGCCTGGCTGCTAGGTGAGCCTATCCCATTGGTCGAACTTAGCCCTACCGAACTTTCCCTCGAACCTATCAGGGCAGACTCCCTATTACTGCAGTCGGATAGCACCATCCTCCATCTGGAATTTCAGACCCGCCCTGACGCCAATATTCCTTTTCGCATGTTGGACTACTGTCTGCGAATTTATCGTCGCTTCCCCGATCGGCAGCTGCGTCAAATCGTTATCTATCTCAAACCGAGCCAATCTTCTGAGGTCTTTCTCAATACCTTTGAGCTACCTCGCACTCGCCACGAGTTCGACGTTATCCGGCTGTGGGAACAGCCACTCTCTGCCTTCTTTTCTAGCCCTGGATTGTTGCCACTTGCGGTGCTGGCAGATGTTCAGGACAGCGCCAGCGTGCTAAGAGAAGTGGCCGCTAAGATTGAGCAGGTAGAGAATATTGATGTTCAGAAAAACCTTACCGCTTCTACAGATATTCTAGCTGGGCTAATATTAGAGAAAGCGATTATCAGGCAAATCCTGAGAACAGAGCTTATGCAAGATTCGGTAACTTACCAAGCAATCATAGAAGAAGGCCGCCAGAAGGGTCACCAGGAAGGTCGCCAAGAGGGTCGCCAAGAGGGTCGCCAGGAAGGCCGCCAAGAAGGTCGCCAAGAAGGTGCGCATTTAATTGTGCTTCAGATGCTGTCGCTTAAGCTAGGAGACCTGCCTGAGGAACTATCTCACATGGTCAAACGGCTTCCGGTTGCAGAGATACCTGCCTTAGGGCTATCGCTTAATGACTTCGAGACAGTGGACGATTTGGGGCGGTGGATGGCCTCTCGGACGAATGAGGCCTAGCTTGAGGACTCTACCGTAAATGAAGCGTATTTCAGGGCTCTACCAAAAGGTCTGCTCGGCGGACTTGAAGACACTGAGCAGACCTTTTGGCTAAACGGTTATTCCCTTTGCTTTAGCCCTTTTGTAGGGCGGCTTCGCCTCGGCGATAGAGCTCTTGGGCGTAGTCTGTCCAGGTGCCCTGCCCCCAATAGCGGAAACAGCTGGTTTCTACTATCAGTAGGTACAGGAGTGCCTCCTGATAGTCTTCGCGCTGGGTGACGCTGGGGTCAGCCTGCACGAGGCGGTCGTACTTTTGGTGGAAGCTCGCGCTGAGCTGGTTCATAGGGCCAAGCACATTTTCGTAGCCGTTGACCCAGCTGAGGTCATTGGTCCACGAGGCGCCGTCCATATGAAACTGATGATCGGTGGCCTTGAGCTCCTCAATGGCCTGTGCTACCGCTTCGGGGGTTGCGCCGGTAGGGTCTATCTTTTGCCAAATCTTGTGCTGACTCACGGCCTGACACTCAGGGTAGTCGTCTGGGTTGACGCCGGCAGCTTCGATCATTTCGATATACTCGGTGCCATTTAGCCCAACGACGCCCTCTACGCTACGGCCATTGTCTTTGATGCCACTCCAAAATGGCACAAAGTCCCGGCCATACTCATTCATCATCACGCCACCGTTTTCACCGTCGGCGATTTGGGAGACGCAGCAGGGGACGGATACACCACCGATGTCTTGGCGGCCGCGGCCAATTGCTTCGTGGTAAGGCTGCATCTGAGCAACGAGCTTGGTGTCGGAGCCCTGGGTTTTGATCAGAGCAGTGATGCTGACGGTTTCGCCCCGGGAGTTGCGAGCGACGAGCTTGTTGGGAATATATTTGTCGTCGTGGTGGAGGCGGGTGCCGTCGAGGCGCTCTACGGAGTCTTCTTGGACAAGTAGCCAGCGGTAGCCGCAGTCCTTGAGGGCTTTGATGTATTCAAACAGGGTGTCGGGGTTGTTGGGTAGGTGCATTTCTGGAGGAGAGAAGCCCTTTACCCGCTCAAGTGCGTCATAGCCAAACATCGCGGCAAAGTGATGCTGCCATGCCTGGATATGCAGTTTGATATCGGGAATGGGTGTGGAAGGCACGACGGCATGGCTCCACATGGTGCCCATCCATTCAACATACGGCTGGTACTGGGGTTCGCACAGACGCTTGAGGTCGTTGATGATGTCTTCACGGCCCATTTGGCGGAAAGCCCAGAAAAGGTTGCCGGAGTAGTCGAGCATGATGCGGGGGTTTTCGCCTTTGGCGACGAGTTCGGGAATCCACTCGCCCATGCGCTTGTAGCACCAGGCAAACACGGAGGCGTTGTGGTTGTCGCCATCGCCCTGGTTGTCGAACATGTGCTGCAGGTTACTGATGGGGTTGCCGTCTGTACCAGCGGGGATGGTGGGCTGGTGCATGTGAAGGGCGCAAGCAAACCCAGCGGTGATTTTATTAATGTCTAGGTTGGTGTGTGTGAGGAAGATTGGGTCGCTGTGGTTTGTGACAGCGGTGATAGCGTCTTCCCAGCCACAGAGATTGGGGAGTCCCGAACGCATTTCATCTAGGTTCGGGCCCTGTGGGTTTGGGGACTTGGTTGGTGCGCTTGCGATCATATTTGGACAGTTCCTTTTATAGATCGAGATCTGTCAGATGATAGTGCAATTTCCTCCGGCGAGAGCTAAAGCTGTAATAAGTCTGTGATAAGTAACGTGACAAGGAATTGCGGTTTTTTTCAAATGGAAGCATTGACAAATCCCCGGCCTTTACCGGGTCGAAATTCTGCCGCATTTCTGCTTGAATAAACTTATAAACATAAATTTTCTTTACAATTAGCCTGGGGATGCCTATGTATATCGTGCAAATCGCCTCTGAGTGTGCGCCTGTGATTAAGGCGGGGGGGCTGGGTGATGTGGTCTACGGTTTGAGCCGAGAAATAGACAGCCGGGGCCACTGTGTGGAGCTGGTGCTCCCCAAGTACGATTGCATGCGCTACGACCATGTCTGGGGAATGCACCGGGCGTACAACGATCTGTACGTGCCCTGGTACGACGGCGCGGTTCACTGTTCGGTTGACTGTGGCTGGGTGCACGGGCAGCTGTGCTTTTTTATTGAGCCGCATTCTGGCGATAATTTTTTCAATCGTGGGCGGTACTACGGTGAGTTGGATGACCATTTTCGGTTTGCGTTTTTTAGCAAGGCGGCGCTGGAGTTTTTGTTGAAAAGTGGCAAGCGGCCGGATGTGATTCACTGCCACGACTGGCAGACAGGGTTGGTACCGGTGATGCTATACGAGATGTATGCGCATCACGGCATGCCAAATCAGCGTGTGTGCTACACCATTCACAACTTTAAGCACCAGGGAGTATGGGGCGCTGAGCTAATGTGGGCAACGGGCCTAAACCGGGATGCTTATTACGAAAGTATTGAGCGGATGGGTGACAACCACAACCCCGGTGCGATCAACATTATGAAGGGCGGTATTGTGTATTCAAACTACGTGAATACGGTGTCGCCACACCATGCTTGGGAGGCGCGTTTTAGCGATATTGGCTGTGGGCTACAGCCGACGCTGGAGATTCACCAAAATAAATTCGGCGGCATTCTAAACGGTATCACTTACAACATTTGGAATCCGGAAGTGGATACGCACATTCCGGCGAACTATGCGATTGGGGATTTTGAAAACAAGCAGCTGAATAAGAAGGCGCTACGGGAGCGGTTGCTATTAGCGGCAAACGATAAACCGATTGTGGCGTTTATTGGCCGGTTGGACCAGCAGAAGGGGGTGCATCAGGTGCATCACGGACTGTATTACTCGCTGGCCAACGACGCGCAGTTTGTGCTGCTAGGGTCTGCCTCTGAGCCAGGGATTAATGATTGGTTCTGGCATGAGAAGCAGTATCTCAATGAGAATCCTGATTGCCATTTGGAGATCGGGTTTAATGAGGAGCTGGCTCATCTGATCTATGCGGCGGCAGACATTATGATTGTGCCGAGTAACTATGAGCCTTGCGGGCTGACGCAAATTATTAGCCTGAAGTATGGCACGGTGCCCGTCGTACGCGGCGTGGGTGGTTTGGTGAACACAATTTTTGACTGGGATTATGATGAGTCCCATAGCCGGGAGGAGCGCAACGGCTTTGTGTTTTATGAGAATGATAGCTACGCGCTGGAGTCGGCGCTGGGCCGGGCTTTGAATCTTTATCACAAGGAGCCTGAGCTATTTGTGAAGCTGGCGAAGCAGGGAATGCGCTGTGACTATTCCTGGAAGAAGCCTGGCGACCAGTACGAAGGGGTTTACAACCATATTCGGGTGCAGTAAATCACTTGTGACCTGATTGCATCACCTAACTGCTATGTGTTGAGCAAAGAATCTCTATTCGAATGTAAATTCTGGTGCAGAAGTTTCGTAATCGGGTAGAAAACTTTGTGGATGAGGTGATGGTAACAGCCTATGGACTACATAACTTTCGACTAGCTCACCGCCGATAATTCTCGAGACCAAAGCCATTTGGATAAAAGAACAACGGCTTCCTGTATTTGTCACTATTTCCGATAATGTCTATTCTTTAAATAAGTTCAAGCGCCATCTGGATATGACAGTGCTGATACGAAGATTCCCTAATGCAGACTCACGTGGGTAAGGTGATTTCAAAGGAGGTTGCTTGCCCAGGTTGCGAAGAGGCTGTGATAGAGCCACCATGCTCCTGAATAATGGAATAGCTGACAAAGAGTCCTAGCCCTTTTCCTCTACCGACAGGCTTGGTCGTAAAGAAGGGGTCGAAGATGCGATTTTGATTTTCCTGAGGAATCGGAATTCCCGTATTGGCGATAGAAATGTGGATCAGGCCATTGTCTAATACTCTTGTACAAATGCGAATTTCGGGCGTAGTCTGCGAGTCTGGAGATTCTCGAATGGCATCAATGGCGTTATTGATAATGTTTAAAAATACTTGGTTAAGCTGCCCTGCATAACAGGTAATAGTGGGTAGATCGCTGTAATCTCGCTTGACTGAGATTTGAGGCTGTGTATCTGAGGCGGTTAACCGATGCTGCAACAGCAGAAGGGTGCTTTCAATTCCGCTATGGATGTCTACTGTTTTACAAGAAGCCTCATCTAAGCGAGAAAAATTCCGCAGGCTCAGAACAATTTGCTGAATACGCTCTCCGCCTACTTTCATAGAGCTGAGAATTTTTTCAGTGTCTTCCATTAGAAAATTTAGCTCAATGTCTTCCTGCTTTGATTGGATGGATGGCTGTGGATAAGGATATTCTTCTTGGTATAGCGTTAGCAGCTCTTGTAAGTCTTCGAAGTGATCTTTTAAGGGGCTAATATTGCCGATAATGAAATTGATTGGGTTGTTGATTTCGTGGGCAACGCCCGCCACCATCTGCTGTAAAGAGGAGATTTTTTCAGACTGAATGAGTTGAGCTTGGGTCGTTTTTAGCTCAGTCAAGGTGTCTTCTAAATCTTTATTGAGGGAGCGTAGCTTTAGATGGGTGCTGACTCTAGCTAGCAGCTCGGCCTCTTGAAAAGGCTTGCTGATGTAGTCAACCGCGCCTAGAGAAAAGCCTTTGACGATGCTGTCCGTGTCGGTTAGTGCGGTCAAAAAAATGATGGGAATACTCTGCCACTGTGGATTCTCATTAATTTGGCGGCAAGTTTCAAAGCCGTCAATACCTGGCATCTGTACGTCTAGCAAAATCAGGTCGGGAATATATTTATGCAGACGCTTCAAGGCCCGCTCACCACTAATGGCGGTGGTAGCGGTGTATCCCTTAGAAGCGAGGGTCTCCCGAACTACTTCTAAGTTATTGGGCATGTCATCAACGACTAAGATGGTGGGTTTATCCTGCATGGGTAGCTTCCTGTGCGATGTATGCCTCAAGTAATTCTTCAATTTCTTCAGACTTAAACTGCTTTGCCAATGCTTGAATCGGCTTAGCAAAGGAGAGATAGTTGCTTTGGTCATTGACGAGCTGATCGAGGCGATCGCTCAAAAGCTTCAAATCACCAATTTGAGTCGGCTCTAAAAGATGCTCCAATGTTTCCCGTGGGGGCACAACTATTTCAGCAGGGGCTGCTGCTGTCATCACTGAGTCAGTCTCTGTTTCAGCTTCGTAGCGCCATCTTAACGCTAGGTGAGTGGCTAGCAGCGCTATGAGTTCCTTCACATCAACAGGTTTGGCCAAAAAGTCGTCTCCTCCGGCTTCTAGCGCCATCTGCTGGTCTAGTTGCGCTACCGATGCTGACGAGACAAGCACTTTTGTGTGTTGGAGGGTTTTATGACTTTGCATCTGTTGTAAAAACTCAAAGCCATCCATGACAGGCATGACTAAATCAGTAATCACAAGATCGGGCCGATGTGAGATGAGCTGCGCTAGCCCCTCTTTGCCGTTGACGGCTTCAATAACATGGAACCCTAGAGGCTCTAGTAAATTGACCAAAACAGCTCGGTTTTCCCAACGGTCATCAATAATCAACAGGGTGTACTGCGTTTTTTCTGGTGAATCTGTATCCGTGATTTCGTAGCCAGTGATGCGATCGCTCTGATCTTTCTCCTGCTGCTGTGCCCAATCTTCTACCTGAGGAACTGTAATCGTAAAGAAAAACTCGCTGCCCTCTCCTAGCTGACTCTTCAGCCGAATGTCGCTGCCCATCAGTTGAACGATCCGCTGACTGATGGCCAAACCTAGCCCAGTACCTTCCGCTTGTTTTTTGCGATCGCCCACCTGCTCAAAGGCTTCAAAAAGCTTCTTTTGCTCACTTTCAACAATGCCAACGCCCGTATCACGTACCTGAAAGAACAGATTAGACTCGTCCTCTGTTAAATCGAGAATATCGACACTGAGCGTTACGCTGCCGCTGTCAGTAAATTTAATCGCATTGCTCAGCAGATTAATCAACACCTGACGCAGCCGCTTTTCATCGACTTCGATACCTTCCGGTAACCGAGAGCTGGACTGATAGACAAACTCAATCCCCTTTTGCTGAGCACGCATTTCGCACATTTCTACCACGCTCTGTAGCAGAGAAGGAAAGTGAGTCGCAGCAGGCACTAGTTCTAGCTTGCCTGCCTCAATTTTAGAGAGATCCAAGATATCGTTAATCAGCGTCAGCAAATGAGAACCACAGCGATAAATGATGTTGGCACCATTGCGTTCTTTGGTGTCTAAGCGCTTTGCCCGACCCAGGATTTGGGCATAGCCCATAATGCCGTTAAGCGGCGTGCGCAGCTCATGGCTCATATTGGCAAGAAAATCGCTCTTTGCTTGATTCGCCATATCGGCTTGTTCTTTAGCTTGCGCGAGTTCCTTTGTTCTTTCAGCAACCCGATGCTCTAGAGTTTCAAAAGACGTGCGCAGCTGACTCGCCATCTGATTAAAGGTTGTTGCTAGCGTGCCGACTTCATCCTCGGTCATCACGGGCGCAGTTTGCGACAGGTCGCCTTTTGCTAGACCGTTCGCCGCGTCACTAATTGCTAGAATAGGCCGGGTAATCCGCTTCGAAAGCAGGTATACGGCGATTAGGAGAACGCCTGACGATAGCAGCCCGACGCCTACAATATTCTTGGCCAGGTTTCGGGCAGGCAAAAAGGCAGTAGACTGCTCCATTTCAGCAACTAACGCCAGATTCTGTTCGGGTAGCCAGCGATAGACGCCGACTACGGGGATGCCCTGGTAGTTTTTGTACAGGCCAAATCCGTCTGTTTGCTGGTTAATGGCCTGATCGATGCTGCGACTGTTGAGGCTGTCCTGCTCCGATTCAGCCGGTTGTGAAGAGGCGTCTTCGGCTACTTGCCTAGAGATAAAGAAATTTCTCGAATTGGCTTGTCCTACCAAGTAGGTTTCGGCGGTATCTCCTAGCCCGGTGTTGTTGCGGATGAGGGTATCGACTTGAGCGAGATCAAGATCGACAACGAGCCCCGCCATCCGCTCTCCCTGGGCGTCTAATATTGGTGTGGCTACGGTGACGGCGGCTTTTTGGGTGGCAGGTGAGATGTAGAAGTTGGGGACGACGGTGTTGATGCGATCGCGCGTAAAATACGTCGCCGGAGCCCCCAAAGGACGATAGCTATCTTCTAAAGTTGAATTATCTGAGGCAAAAATCACAAAGCCACTGTTTCGCGTAATTCGAATGCTGCGCAGGTTGGGCTTAATCTCACTCAAATCATCAACTTGCTCAGTCAGGGCTTGGTAAGCAGCTTTATACGCAGGCGATTCTGGGCTATTGGTCAGCAGCGTATTAATAGCCGTGCGAATATCACTTTCCTGACTGACGAGCAAAACGTCACTGAGCTGATCGGTTACCCACTTGTCGAGCTGATATTCTTTTAACTCTGTTGCTACAGTGAGTCGGTTAATCACTTCTGTCTCTAGCGAAGTCCGTGCCTGAAAGAAGGATCCCACCGAAACAGCACCCACTGTCACCAGAGACAGCATAGAAAAAGACCCGACCAGCTGCGTCAGCAAACTTTTATTGAACCAGCGTTTCATGCTACGGCCTCCCACTCTGTCCACATTGTTTGAATTTGGCTAATGGCCCAATCAACCGCTTGCTCAGGCGATTGTTTCTCTTTCAGAACCTGTAAGATGGATTGTCCCCAAACCTGCTGTCCTAAAATTTCGCTGTATGCTGGATGAAGAATTTCATATGGCATGGGGCTGGACTGTTCTTGCATGGTGAAAGCTGCTGATAAATGGGGATCTTGTGAGTCGCTCCAGTAGGCGTCTGACAAGAGCTGAGGCATGACAGGAAGTACTCTTCCTTTAAAGCCTTCTTTTAGCAGCTGATTGAGATTGTTAGGCTGAATCAAGTAAGTTGCAAAGTCTCGGGCTGCTTCTAGGTGTTCTCCCTTATTGAGCACAATGAATTGCTTGATGCCCTTTCGAGGCTGCATTGGCGTGCCATCTACTTTGTTAGGCCAGCTGACGGTCGCAATTTGCTGATAGCGCTCATTGGCGTCCTGGTTATACTGATTCGCCGGAAGCTTTTGGGTGAGTGGAATCGATAGGGTAGGATTGTGAGTCATTAGCAGCTTGCCTTCTAGAAATCTAGAATTGTTTCCAGAGGCTGTCCAATCGACTGCATCCGGCGGCACGAACCCCGCTTGGTAAAATTCCGTATACTCCGCTAGAGCCGCAATAAACCGCTGCCGATTTTCGGACTCGGGCAGCACTAGCTCGCCCTCACTGCTGACAACCGTGGCATTGTGCGCATCTAAGAACCAGCGTATCGACGTAAAGGCATCGACGCCCGAAGCAGACATGCACAGCCCTATGCCATACACATCGTCATGTCCCTGATTTTGATACTGTCGGTGAGCATCCTTCCAGAACTGCCAAAAACTGTTCCAGTTTGTTGGAATATCTTCTACTTTTCGATCAATATCGGTCAACAGAGTACGCCAGCAGTGGATGTACTCTCCTGCGTTTCCGATGGGAACTGCGTAATAACGGTAAGCTCCTGAAACATTGTTACGATAGGAGACCTGCGACAGCGCATCTGGCGTGTACAGGCTTTTGTGCGCCTCAATAATGTCAGAAACATCGGCTAGATGATCCCGCCAAGCCAGTCTAGGGGCTAGATTTGCATCTAGTGAAATAGCAAATACGATATCTGGAACGGCAGAAGTGCCTGGCTCGTTAATGGCCTTTAAGAGCTTCTGCTGAATCGCAGAAATGTGCATTAGCTTAAGGTCGACCTTGAGCTCTGAGGACTCTTCCCACTGACGGACCAGTTGGATGATGCCTGCGTTTTCTTCGGGTAGGTAGCCTTGTTCCCACCAAATAGTTAAATCGCTGTGCTGAGGCGCTGGCAGTGAGTTGGGGATAGGTAACTGGGTATGAGCAGTACAGCTAGCCACCCCTAGCCCAACACCGAATAAAGAAAGCCTCGTAAAATCTCGGCGGGTAATCATATCAACATAGATGAAAATGTGCAGACATACAGACAACGTTCCTATATCAAGTCTTCACAAATTCATCTGCGGCCTAACTAAATGATAGGTAAGCCCCCGGCTTTGCCGGGGAGACTATCCAAGGAAAGCTAAGCCGTACTGGTATCGACAGCATGTGCGCAGGTTGGCGCGCATGTGTATAAATATGTGTATGATTGGTGTATGCAGTTTGAATGGGACGAAAACAAGCGGCGGTCAAATTTGACCAAGCATGGATTCGATTTTTTGGATGCCTCTCAAGTATTTGAAGGGGCATCCTTGAATTTTGAAGACGATCGGTTTGCCTATGGTGAGCAGCGCTTTATTACGATGGGACTCTTGAAAGGTCGGGTGATTGTAATCGCCCATACAGAAAGCGACAATAACGTCCGAGTGATTTCTCTGTAACTACAACAGGGGGGAGGGCACAAAACATGAGTAAATTATCTTCTTCGAAAACCTCTGAAACTGATTGGGAGCGAATTAATGCTATGGAAGATCAGGATATTGATTTGTCTGATATTCCAGAGGTCACTGAAGCCCAGCTAAAACGGGCTGTGCTACGTGTGGGTGGGCAACCTGCTC
>JBCBIK010000117.1:0-16554 GCA_038524545.1 Cyanobacteria bacterium J06623_4
ATGACGGCTTTCGGCAGTTGGTTAAAGCCCTAAAGCTAGATTATCTCTTTATCGACACGCATCCGGGCCTATCGAAGGAGACTTTTTTATCAATTGCAATTTCTCACGTGCTGCTACTGATTCTTCGCCCAGACAAGCAAGACTATCAGGGCACTGCCGTCACCGCGGATGTGGCCCGGCAGCTCAAGGTGCGCAAGATGCTGCTCGCTATCAACAAAGTGTACAGCTCGCTGAATGTAGATGCGCTGAAGCAAAAAGTAGAAGAAACCTTTCAAGAGACTGTCGCGGGTACTTTCCCACTTTCAGAAGAAGTGGTTCAGCTTGCCAGTGAAGGGGTGTTTTGTGTGAAGTATCCAGAGCATCCTGTGAGTCAGGAGTTTCGGAATGTGGCAAAGCAGATTGCGGAGGCATAGGCGTTATGTCAGCAGAGATTGGAGGCAATATTGGCGATCTACAGTCACTTGCGAGTTCGATTACAGCGGTCACGTCGCCGTTCCGGACGTATTTAACTGAGCTATATCAGAAGTATCAGGTGGTCAATGATGGTGCGATCGCAGACTACATTCCCGAACTCACCACCGCAGACCCCAATTGGTTTGGCATTTGCGTCGTCACGGCAGATGGCCAGATTTTTGAAGTAGGGGACTGCGATCAGCTCTTTACCATTCAGTCTGTTTCAAAAGCCTTTGTCTTTGGCCTAGCCCTAGAAGAACATGGCCGTGAATATGTGAATAGCAAGGTCAGCGTGGAGCCCACCGGAGAAGCGTTTAATTCGATTGTGCTAGATGAAGCGACCAATCGGCCTTACAACCCGATGGTGAATGCAGGTGCGATCGCCACCACAGATCTCGTCAAAGGCTATAGCTGCACCGAACGGCTCAAAAAGCTGCTCGACATGTTCAAGCGCTACACCGGACGCGACCACGACATCAATGTCCCCATCTTTCTCTCCGAAAAAGCCACCGGCTTTCGCAACCAAGCCATGGCCTACCTCATGCGCAACTTTGGCATGGTCAGCGACAACATCGACCAAACCCTAGACCTTTACTTTCAGCAGTGTTCCATGATGGTAAATGCGCGAGATTTGGCCATGCTCTCAGCCACACTTGCCAACGGTGGCAAGAATCCTGTCACTCAACTTCAGGCCATCGATGAGCACTACGTACAAGACATCATTAGCGTCATGCTCAGCTGCGGCATGTATGACGGCTCGGGTGAATGGGCCTATCGAGTGGGCATTCCGGCCAAAAGCGGTGTTGGTGGCGGCATTACAGCCGTTGTACCGGGTCAACTTGGCATTGGTACGTTCTCGCCATTGCTCGATGCGAAGGGCAATAGTTTGCGCGGCATCAAAGTCTGCGAAACACTCGCTAAAGACTTTGGGCTGCATCTGTTTAATGTGGCTAAGCCCGAGAAAGTCTTAGCAGATTGGATCAGTGGCGACGCTCAATTCGACCAGTGGTAATCGGCAATACTCAACAACTCTCTTTCTTTTTACTTCTATCTACTCTGTTTAAACAAATCATGAAAAGATATCTTGCACATCTCTTCCAACTCACGGTCAATCGTTCCCTTGCAATGGTTAGCGTAGGTGTTTTACTGACTCTGTTGCTATGTCTTCCCCTTGGGTGGAGTGCCTGGAATGTATATGGATCACTACAATCAACCGCGCAGGCATAAGCTCAAAATAATTTGACCGATGCCGAGCAGCAGCTAGTACTCACGAGTATTGTTTCAATGGTGAGTTTGTTTACGTTGCTGCCCATTTGGTGGGTCATTTTGCAAGCGTTAAAACGTCAGATAAAGCCTCAAGTGATCTCCCAGACTGCTCTGCACGATGCAAAAGCTCAGTTAGAAACCGTCTTGAACACAGTGCCGGCAAATATCTCATGGGTTGATGCAAATGGCGTTTTTATGGGCGTAAACCACTGCCTGGCTAACAGTTTGGGTCTGCCTCCTGGTGCAATTGTGGGTAAAACTGCAAATGCGCTTCATGGCAACGCGCAGCTCGCTCAGTTTTTAGAAGAGTTTTTGCTCAGCCCAAACGAGGTAGAAGACCGCCGGATCGAAATTGAAATCAAGGGAGAGCCTCGCTGTTATCTAGTCGGGGTGCAAAAGTATCAGCAGGGTAAAGCAGCCGTTTCTTTTGGCCTTGATATCACCGAATGTCAGCAGGCTGAAGATGCGCTAAAAATTGCTGAAGAAAAGTACCGTAGCATCTTTGAAAATGCGCTTGAGGGCATTTTTCAATCGTCTCCCGATGGCCACTTTATCAGCGTGAATCCGGCCATGGCCAAAATCCATCGCTATGCCTCTGCCGATGACATGATGGCCTCAGTCAAGAATATTACAAAGCAAATTTATGTTGATCCTCATAGGCAGCAGGACTTTGTCAGAGCGATTGATGAGCAGGGTACTGTCAAGGCTTTTGAATATCGCTCCTACTGCAAAGATGGCACCGTCATATGGACGCAGGTAGATGCGCGTGCGGTCAGAGATAAAAACAACAAGATTCTGTACTACGAAGGTATCGTGCAGGACATTACTGAGCGAATCTACCGCGAAGATCAGCTGCGGCGTCAGCTGAAAGAGCTACAAATTGAAATCAATCAAGAACAACGCCAAGAAGAAGTCATCACACTCACCAGCAGCAACTACTTCCAGGAAGTCAAGAAAGAAGTCGCTGCCATCAATCTCGAAGATTTTTGGACATAATTTACGGACCACACGGCGTCAAAGATAACCTCATCCAAGAAGCGCTCAAAGAAGTTGTAAACGGCTAGAAGAAGTTTGCATCGCAGGCCATCGCAGGCCATTGTGGAATTATTGCTCGAACACGAAAAGCCCTCTGAAGCTCATTGCCTCAGAGGGTTTCTCAAATAATTATATTAGCTGCCAATCTGCAGGTCATTTGATAGCCAAATCACGAACTACCTGTAAAGGCGACCTCGGGAAACTTGCTCTGGGCTTCGCTCATTGGCTTGGTCTTGCCTTCTTCCTGCCAATAGTTAATGATTTCAGTTGCCTTGTTGAGAAGCTCAACGCTCTCTTCATCAGTAATCCAAGACTTAGACTCAATCTCAGCTTTCAATTGCTCCCATGCATCGTTGCGGGGCCAAAAGAAATAAGACGTCAGGGGGCTAGTGCCTTTACCCACTACCTGATCCACTGCCAGGGCAACGTCCTTATCCAACCAAAGTACTTTTAATATGAATCGGGCACTCGATTCAGGCGTAGTAGCCGTAGACTCCACAGACTCCAAGCGATGAACCTCCTATTACTATCCCTTATAAGGCGAAACTACAGTCTTCTACGTTAGCACAGTTCAGAAGGTCTATCATCCCTTCAATATCAAAACTCACTATGACAATTATCCTCATTACCGGGCCGAGTCGCTCCGGCAAAAGCGAATGGGCCGAGGGTCTAGCTGCCCAGCTCGCTGCTCAGCATAGCCAGCAGGTGGTGTATGTAGCCACCGCGCAGACGAACCCACAAGATGCTGAATGGCAGGCGCGCATAGAGCAGCACAGACAAAGGCGACCTGAGACTTGGCAGTGCCGGGAGGTTCCGGAGGCGATCGCACCCCTCCTGCACCAATCCACCCATGAACACTGCCTACTCATCGATTCTCTAGGAACCTGGCTGGCCAACTTCATTGAGCAAGACGCTGAGCCCTGGCAACAAGAACAGCAAAAGCTCCTAGAGGCACTACGCGCGACGACGGCAACTGTGATTTTGGTAGCGGAAGAAACCGGATGGGGCGTCGTCCCGGCCTACGAACTGGGGCGACGATTTCGCGATCGCTTAGGTACCCTCAGCCGCGCCATCGGTGAAATCGCCACCGACGTCTATCTCGTCACTAGCGGCTACGCCATTTCCCTTTCGGCATTGGGTCAGCCGGTAAACAGCAAGCATCGCCAAAACCTCAAGGATTAATTAGTCAAAAAAGATTAATTGTTCCGGTAGAAAGATCTCTATACATATTTGGCGCGCTAGGATCGAGCTACCGTCAAAGGATAGACGCCAAGGCTATAGATACTAGCGGCATAACCCCATCAAAATCACAGTCTAAAAATCCCTAATATTCACGACACGTAAAATTACAAACGTAGAAAAAATATGGCTTCCAAAGCTGACGTTAAAAAATATTTGGCCTACTGGTTTCAGCTGGGCAAAAAGGTTGTAGATGGCGACGGGAAAACAATCTGCCAGCCTAAAACCGTTCTGCAAGGCGATCGCTTCAGCCAAGAATTTGAGCAGTGCTGGGCAACCATTCTCAGCGCCGACACTCACGACTACACTCTAGAAGGCACCAACGAAACCATTGCAACACTGCTCTCCCCCGCCTGGACAATCGAGAGCTGCGCCCGATGCGATATGCCCGTGCCCATGCCCGAAGTAGAGCTGAGCCAGCACCCCTGCCCCTGCAATGACCTGCCAAACTGGCCCAATACAGAACTGCCTCAGCCCCGCATGCCCATCAACAGCAACCATCGCCTCAACGACCTCAAAGCCCGCATCGAATCGAAGCTAGCAGCCCACGGTCCGTCTGCTCAGATCCCATCTGAGAAAGCATGAATCCATTTCAGGCCGTTTCGTTCGAACAATCTAGCGGCTGCTAGCGGCTGGCTTGGCTGGCTTATCTGACTTTTCGCCTTCATCAGACCGGCTGATCTCGTAGGTGAAGAAGTCTTTGGCCATCAGCGTATTCGGGAAAATGGCTTGAGCTTCATTGAGCAAATCGCTCAGGCCTAGAGGGTTGCCGGGCGCGTAGCGCGGGCTGAAGTGGGTCATGATCAGCTGCTTGGCTTCTGCCGCAAGCGCGACCTGAGCAGCCATCGTAGAGGTAGAATGCATCCGCTGGTAGGCCAAGTCTGCATCCTGATGAGAAAATGTCGCCTCGTGGATCAAAACGTCGGCTTTGTCGGCTAAGTCGATGGCGCTTTCACAAAATACAGTGTCTGTGCAGTAGGCCAGCTTGCGCCCTACGATAGGCGGCCCACATAGATCCGCGCCGTTGATCTTGCGGCCATCAGCTAGGGTGACGACCTGACCTTGCTTGAGCTTGCCATACACAGGCCCTGGCGGGATGCCGAGCGTCACCGCTTTTTTCACATCGAAATGGCCCGTGCGATCTTTTTCTACGATGCGGTAGCCATGGGCCGGGATGCGGTGCTTCAGGCGCTGGCAGACCACTTTATAATCGCTGTCTTCGTATACTGTGCCGGGTTCGGTAATGTGGACCCGAATCGGGTACGAAGACTGGGTTTTTGAATAGCGGCGGCAGGCTTCTAGGTATTTGCCTAGCTCTGGCGGACCGTAGATGTCGATTTGCTGCTGGCCAGTGCCCGCCATGCCGCAGGTTGCGAGCAAACCGGGCAGGCCAAAGATGTGGTCACCGTGCATGTGCGTCACAAAGATGCGGCGAATCTGGCTGGATTTAAAATCGCTTCGCAGAAACTGATGCTGGGTGCCTTCACCACAGTCAAATAGCCATACTTCGGCTCGTTGGGGTAGGCGCAGAGCGACGCTTGAAACGTTACGCGATCGCGTCGGCACCCCCGAACTCGTTCCTAAAAAAGTAATTTGCAAAGCTTTAGCGCCTTAGAAATACATCACACCTTATCTATATTGACAGAGTTTTACAGGAATGTAGCAAGCTGAACTGGGCACTATGCAAGCAGGGACAGGCGGTCTAGGGTGCGATCGCAAGCGACAGTTTGAGCAACGGTTTGTGTGCACACCCTCAAAAGCCGTAAAGCTGACCAAAGTTAGTAAAGAATTATTACCGTAAAACAGTAATTCTTGATACACTATCCCTCGGAGCTAAGCAGGTTTTCTTAATTTGTTCTGCTGAGCACACCCAACACCTTGCTTTTGGGCAGATAACGCCTAATGAGTTTTACTGCTTTTTGGGCGATTGAGGGTGCGTGCTCCCGCATGACTTTTTCAAGTGTCTTGTGACTAACCCTTGTATTGGAGTACGGGGTAGAGCTTCCTCCCAATTGAGAGAGCATTCTTTCTCACTCGATTAGAAATCGACCTTGAGCGCCTAAGCGACTTATTTAAGTCAGTCTGGGTGCTTTTTTTTGGGCTATTTTTTCCCACCTGTCGGATAATGGGTGGGTTGTTTGCCCTGATGTCGCCTTGAGTTCTTCTGCTGACAAGCCCTTGCTCATGCTAGTGGATGGTCATTCACTGGCCTTTCGGTCTTTCTATGCCTTCGCCCGCAGCCGCGACGGTGGACTCAGAACATCTACAGGTATCCCAACCAGCGTGTGCTTTGGCTTCCTCAAGTCTCTGATGGACACCCTCGAAGCCGAAAAGCCAGACTACGCCGCCGTCACTTTTGACCTGTCTGAACCGACCTTTCGCCACGAAAAAACAGACAGCTACAAAGCAGGCCGAGCCGAAACACCAGAAGAATTCACGGAAGACGTCGAAAACTTAAAAACGCTACTGGGCAAATTCAAGCTACCGATTTTTTGCACGCCCGGCTACGAGGCCGACGATATGATTGGCACCTTGGCCACTCGGGCAAAAGCCGCAGGATTTCGCGTCAAAATTTTGAGCGGCGACCAAGACCTTTTTCAGCTCATTGATGACGAAGAAGATATCAAGATCGTGTACCTGAGCACGACCTTTGGCAGCCGGACCAGCACCGCGCGCGAATTTGGCGTCGCCGAAGTCTACGAAAAGCTCTCCATCCTGCCCTGCCAGGTAATCGACTACAAGGCGCTCTGTGGTGACACTTCCGACAATATTCCAGGCGTCAAAGGCATCGGTAAAAAAACAGCCGTCAAGCTGCTCGATACCTACGGCGACCTAGCAGGCATTTACAACGCCATTGACGAACTTAAAGGCGCCGTCAAAAAGAAGCTAGAAACCGGCAAAGAAGACGCTGAGCAGTCCAAATTTTTAGCGACCATTATCACCGATGTGCCCGTAGAGACCGACCTCCAAACCTGCAAGCTAGAAGGCTTTGACCCCGATGAGGTGATTCCGGAGCTAAAGCGGCTAGAACTGCAGCACTTTATTAACCGGGTCAGCAAGCTGCAGGCCTCTTTTGGCGGAGAGTCTGACTACGTGGCACCCGCCAAAAGACCGGTTGAAACGTTGCCAGAAGGATTTGAAGATGAGGATCTGGCATTCTTTAGCGCGGAGGAAACTGACGCGGTAGATAGCATGGGCCTCGGCGAGGTCGATATTAACCCGCAGGTGATTACCACCGAAGCTCAGCTCACAGACCTCGTGAAAACGCTGCGATCGCAAACCGACAAGACAGCGCCCGTAGCTTGGGACACAGAGACTACCTCCATTGACCCGCTCGAAGCAGACTTGGTAGGGATAGGGTGCTGCTGGGGAGAAGGACTATCCGAGCTGGCCTACATTCCAGTTGGTCATAGTACTGGCCAGCAGCTGAGCGTCGACACTGTGCTCACATTGCTGAAGCCCATTTTGGAAGATGAAAAGTATCCCAAGGCGTTTCAAAATGCAAAATACGACCGCCTGGTACTGCGGAGAGCGGGCCTTTCTCTCGCAGGTGTCGTGTTCGACCCGATGCTGGCCAGCTACGTGTTGAATCCAGACAACAGCCATAATTTGTCGGATTTGTCGCTGCGCTATCTGGAACTGACGACCGTTAGCTACACCGATTTGGTACCGAAGGGAAAAACGATTGGAGAAGTTGCGATCGCAAAAGTTGCTGCCTACTGTGGTAGCGATGTACACACCACCTATCGCCTCGTCCCTATTCTGCGGGCCGACTTGGCCGAAAACCCAGAGCTAGAGCAGCTCTACAACGAGGTAGAATTGCCGGTCGAAAAAGTGCTGGCGAACATGGAAGCGACGGGCATCCGTATCGACAAAGACTACCTCAACCAGTTTTCTCAGCAGCTAGAGGCAGACCTGCAAGCTATCGAAAAAGCTGCTTATGAAGCCGCCGGAGAAGAGTTTAATCTGGGCTCACCCAAACAGCTCAGTGCCCTATTTTTTGAAAAGCTCGGCCTCGACAAGCGCAAATCTCGCAAAACCAAGACGGGCTACTCCACAGATGCCGCCACCCTCGAAAAGCTACAGGGCGACCACCCAGTCGTCGATAGCGTGGTGGAATATCGCACCCTAGCCAAGCTCAAATCCACCTACGTTGACGCCCTGCCCGCCCTAATTCGGCCCAGCACAGAGCGCGTCCATACAGACTTTAACCAAGCCGTGACCGTCACCGGTCGCCTGTCATCTTCAAACCCAAACCTGCAAAATATTCCGACCCGCACCGCCTTTAGCCGCCAAATTCGCAAGGCGTTTTTGCCCAAAGCGGGCTGGCAGCTGGTCGCTGCCGATTACTCCCAGGTTGAGCTGAGAATTCTCGCCCATCTAAGCGGCGAGGAAATTTTAATCCAGGCCTACCGCGACAATGACGACGTTCACCGGCTGACGGCGACGCTCCTATTTGAAAAAGAGAAGGAAGACATCACGCCCGATGAAAGACGGATTGCAAAAGTTGTGAACTTTGGGGTGATTTATGGCATGGGGGCCGCTCGCTTTGCCCGCGAGATGGATGTGCACCGGCTAGAGGCGAAAAAGTTTATCGACCGGTTTAACGAACGATATTCCAAGGTGTTTGAGTATTTGCAACAGATGCAGCGAGAGGCGATCGCACACGGCTACGTGCAAACCATCGCAGGCCGCCGCCGCTATTTCAACTTCACTACCCGCAGCCTGCAAGCGCTCAAGGGCAGCGACCCCAGAGACGTTGATCTTGGCAACCTCCGCACCAACGGCTACGACGCTGCCGCCCTCAGAGCCGCCGCCAATGCCCCCATTCAGGGCTCCAGCGCCGACATCATCAAAGTCGCCATGATTCGGCTGCACGATCTGCTCAAAGACTACGAAACCAACATGCTGCTGCAGGTGCATGATGAGCTGATCTTTGAGGTGCCGCCAGACGAGTGGACGGTGCTCAAGCCCAAGATTGAAACCACGATGGAAACGGCTGTGGAGCTGGCAGTGCCACTGAAGGTAGAGGCGCAGGCGGGTGCGAACTGGATGGAAGCGAAGTAGCAGGAAGTCTAGTAGCCAGTACGACTGACTAGGCTACTGACTCCATCCATTGCACGCATTCGAGCATGCGATCGCGCATCTCCTTGGTACTGGCAGAAAACCGTCGCCCATGCCCGGGCAGCACCCACTCAAACGCATACTCTTGCGTGTGGTCTGCCAGCTTCTTCATTGAGTCGATTTGCTTAGTCCACGAATCCCAGCAAAAGTTGCGGAAGGCGTAGAGCTGGTTTAACCGGGCAGACCAGGCTAAGTGATCGCCGGTGAATAGATACTTGCCTTTGTATAGCAGCACCGTATGTCCGGCTGAGTGGCCGGGCTGCGGAATTATCAGCAGATCTTCTGCGATCGCTGTCGGCTCACTGCCCGTCGGCTGAATTTCGACCGCCTGCGTACCAGCTGTAATGTCTTGTTTGTGGAGGATGCGATCGCAGCCAAAATGCTGATGAAACTTCTCATGGTCAGCGACATCATCCCGGTGGGTCAGATACAGGTAGCGCACACCACCCATCGCTTCGAGCCGCTTCACCAGTGGCGGGGTAAACCGGGGTGAATCGACCAGCACATTGCCCTCGGGGCGCTGGATAAAGTAGCTGGCCGCACCAAACGACTTTTTCGAATGGTAGCCGCAGTAATACACGTTTTCGGCAATGGGCAACGGGAAGCGGGACTGCACCTGTTTAATATCTTTGGGGGGCGTTTGGGTGCCAATCGAGCCGGTGGGGCAGGCCAAGAGGGCTTCTAGGGCCGCTATGCGCTGCTGGGCTTGCGTTTCTAGATTATTATTCTCATCGTCTGGCTGATGATGCACAATCGACTGGCCACCTTGCCGTGAATAAATTTCAGGCGCGAGCCACCGGCAGGTGTCACAATCAATGCAGCTACTATCTACATAAAAATTACCGGACACATTTTCTACTCGTCGAGCTTTTAGATGAGCCATTGTCTGGGATATTTGTTTTGAATCGGCCAGTTACTTTTCCAGCGTAGCGTACCAAGCCAGTAATGCGTAGTCGATACGACTTTGCATAAATCCATCATTGAGTCTCTATACGATCTGTTTTATCCCTCTACTTTTATTGTTTTTCTTCCCTTATGAAACGTACGCTTCTGTCGGTTTTTGGTTTGAGCATAGCCTTGGCCTGCGGTGCAATCGTTGGCGCATTGGTGCAGCGATCGCACATTGCCCGTCAGCAGAGCCGTCTCCTCACCGGCCAAACAAACCTAAGACAATCTTCTAGTTCTCCCGATGCATCTACCAATGCAGCGGGAGAGCCCACTATTCCGCCCAGATTGCAAGGCAGACTCAGGCTCTACGTTCTCGTTGGTCAATCGAATATTGCAGGCAGGGCCGACATCCCCGCAGACATTCAGCCCAGCGCCAATATCTTTCTCTTTGGCAACGACTACCGCTGGAAAACGGCGCAGCCCCCGCTCGACAGCAGCGTAAACCAGGTAGATCTTGTCTCAGCCGATGCCGACGCTGGCTTTGGCCCGGCCTTCACCTTCGCCCAAACGCTCATCCGCCAAAACAACAATCAAATCATCGGCCTCATTCCCTGCGCCAAGGCCGACTCCTCAATTACCGACTGGGGTAAAAACCCCGGCGATGAAACCCTTTATGGCTCTTGCCTGAAGCGCATTCGGGCGGCGTCACCCATGGGCACCGTCAGCGGCATTCTCTTCTTTCAGGGAGAGGCCGATGCCGTCGACGCGGCTCAGTTTCCAAACCTTACCCCCGACGCCAGCGCCTGGGCAGAAAAGTTTGCCACCTTCGCCTACAACTTTCGCGCCGACATTGGCAACCCGACCATTCCCCTGGTGTACGCTCAGCTCGGCCAGCCAGACTCGCTCGAAAATCTACCCAACTGGGGCGAGATCCAGCAGCAGCAAGAACAGATACAAATCCCCAATGGCGCGATGATCGCAACCAAAGACCTACCGATGGATGGAATCCATTTCACCGCAGACAGCTACAAAGTGATTGGTCAGCGGTTTGCAGATACGATGACGCTTTTACAAAATGCGATTGGCACAGCGGGCGAAGGCGTCCCACCAGCCGCAGCCACGCAGTAATTAAATCACTAGCCCTCTAAAGCTAGTCCTCTAAATTCTGATAGTGCATGCATCCCCGGCACGGTCCTTCTGGATTGGGCGCGCAGCGGATCAGCTCCGACCGGGCGTTGTAGAGGCAGCTGATATCGCCAATTACCCAAGATCCGTTCAGCAGAGATCGCTCCTCTGGCACTGCAGAAGCCTTCACCAACACAATCGCTTTGTAGAGATGGTAGCGACCGAGCTTGAGCTGATACTGATGGCGACGCACTAGGATTTGATAGCTCTGCCCATCGACATCTATGTAGGTGCCTGGCGGGAGGGTGCGATCCAGCGTCTGCTGCGCCACCAGCGTTTTAGAATTCTCCAAAACGATATCGGTTAATAATGACTTTGGCTTCATACGCTCATGGATTACGGCATGGTGTTTGGTCAGCAAAGTACCTAGTTAGCAAAACGCACCCCTAGGTCGAAACCGAGGGATGCGTAGCGCACTAGGCTGCTAACCCAAAGCAAAGGGAACCCTTACTTCTTAGCTTCAGCGCGCTCTTTTGCTTCCTTGATGACTTCTTCTGCGACGTTCTTAGGACAGGGCGCATAGTTGCCAAACTCCATAGAGAACTGACCGCGACCAGAGGTCATGGTGCGCAAATCGCCAATGTAGCCAAACATCTCACTCAGTGGCACGTCTGCTTTGATGCGAACGCCCATAGGGTTCGAGGACTGAGACTTGATCATGCCGCGACGACGGTTGAGGTCGCCGATCACATCACCCATGTGGTCGTCAGGGGTGAACACGTCTACGTTCATGATTGGCTCTAGAATCTGCGGGCCAGCCTTGGGGAAGGACTGACGGTAGGCAGACTTGGCGGCAATTTCGAAGGCGATCGCACTGGAGTCGACAGGGTGGAAGCCACCGTCAGACAGGGTCACTTTCACGTCCACCATGGGGTAGCCAGCCAAAGGCCCTTTCTCTAGGCTGTTGGCAAAGCCTTTTTCAACCGCAGGCCAGAATTCACGTGGCACGTTACCACCAGTGACCTTAGACTCAAACTCAAAGCCAACACCAGGTTCGCCAGGCTCAATGGTGTAGTCAATCTTGGCAAATTGGCCAGAACCACCCGACTGCTTCTTGTGGGTGTAGCTGTCGGCAAGCACCTTGGTAATCGACTCGCGGTAGGCCACCTGAGGCTTACCCACTTCGACTTCTACGCCGTGGGTGCGCTTAAGGATGTCTACCTTAATGTCTAGGTGCAGCTCGCCCATGCCTTTGATGATGGTTTCACCACTCTCCTGATCAGTTTCAACGTAGAACGAAGGATCTTCTTGAACCATCTTGCTCAAGGCTGCGCCCATCTTTTCAGAGCCGCCCTTCTGCTTAGGCTCAATCGCAATCGAAATCACCGGATCAGGGAAAACCATCGGCTCAAGCGTTGCAGGATTCTTAGGATCACACAAGGTGTGGCCAGTCTGTACGTTCTTCATGCCCACGATGGCAACAATGTCACCAGCCTGAGCGCTATCTAGCTCCTCACGAGAATCCGCGTGCATTTCCACCAGGCGACCCACACGCTCAGTTTTTCCTGTGAACGTGTTGAGAATGGTGTCACCCTTGCTCAACACGCCAGAATAAATGCGCGTAAAGGTCAGCGCGCCGTAGCGGTCATCCATAATTTTGAAGGCCAGCGCACGCAGCGGTGCATCAGGCGTGACCTTAGCGACTTCGCCGGTCTCGTTACCCTCAAGGTCCACTTCGGGCTGAGGCTTCACTTCAGTAGGATTCGGCAGATAGTCTACAACGGCATCTAGAACGTTTTGGACGCCTTTGTTTTTAAAGGAAGAGCCACAGTAAGTGGGGAAGAATGCCAGCTCACGGGTGCCCTTGCGAATGCAGCGCTTGATGGTGTCGATATCGGGCTCATTACCTTCTAGGTATTGCTCCATCACCTCATCATCAATTTCTACCGCCGCCTCGATCAAGGCCTCGCGGTACTCAGCCACCTTCTCCTTCATGTCTTCAGGAACATCGGTGATTTCGTAGTTCATCGGCTCACCCGAATCATCCCAAACCCACGCCTTTTCGGTAAGCAGGTCTACAACGCCGACAAACTCGTCTTCGATGCCAATGGGCAACACCATAGGCAGTGGCTTAGCAGCCAGAATATCTTCTACCTGCTTCACCACCCGGTAGAAATCTGCGCCCGTACGGTCGAGCTTATTAACGTAGATAATTCGCGCAACGCCGGAGTCGTTTGCATAGCGCCAGTTCGTTTCGGACTGAGGCTCTACACCACCGGAGCCGCAGAATACGCCGATACCACCATCTAGCACCTTCAGTGAGCGGTACACCTCAATGGTGAAGTCAACGTGACCGGGGGTGTCGATGATGTTGAGCTGGTGGTCTTTCCAGAAGCAGGACGTCGCCGCAGACTGAATGGTGATGCCGCGCTCTTGCTCTTGCTCCATGAAGTCTGTCGTGGCCGCACCATCATGAACCTCACCGATCTTGTGGATTTTGCCGGTGAGCTTCAGGATTCTTTCGGTAGTGGTGGTTTTGCCTGCGTCTACGTGGGCAAAGATACCGATATTGCGGTATTTGGTCAGGTCTTTCATGGTGATTCTTTCGTGAATGAATGGAAACCGAGGGCACACCACGCCATAAAAACTACGGAGAGCGGTGCTTACAAATAAAACAGCCTTCTGCGCGGCTTCTTTCCTTCGCAGAAGGGGTGACTAGCGACCTATTTCGTAGTGATAGTCACCGCTGAATCAGCCTTCGGTTGAGCTTTTGGCTTATCCGTAGGCTTGGAGTAACTACCCGATGAAGGCTTCTAATGCACTTGATAATGGTACCAAGTGTTAAACATTGTAAATTATTTTGTGGGCTGTGGGGCGATTGTTTGCCTTTTGGGAGGGTGCGGATTTTACGCCTTTCCTGTCAATGCGTCAGAATGAGGACGATGCGACTGGTGCGAAGTGATGCAGCTCAAAAATATTCAGCTGCCCATGTCTGAGATAGCGCAGTTTTGTCAGAAGTGGAATTTGACTGAGTTTGCGCTGTTTGGCTCTGTTTTGCGGGATGATTTTCGGCCTGACAGCAGCGATATCGATGTGATGGTACAGTTTCATCCGGATGCGTATGCTGCCTTGACCGGATTAGACTACTTCGGGGCGCTCGATCAGATGGAAGCGGATCTACGGGTGCTGTTTGACAGAGATGTGGATGTAATCGTGCGCTCCAATATCGAGAAAAGTCCGAACTATCTCCGTCGTCACGAGATTTTATCCTCAGCTAAGGTCATCTATGATTCCTCGGGATCTTCACTCTCTGTTTGATATGGTTCGATCAGCAGAGCTTGTCATTCAATACACTGCGGGCGTCTCGGAAAGAGACTTTATGGGTGACAATAAACTTCAAGATGCTGTTATCAGGAGACTGCTAGTGGTCGGGGAGGCGGCAGGCCGTGTGTCGGAGGCAGGTCGAGAGGAGCTGCTGACTATCGAATGGCCGCAAATTAGAGGGATGCGGAATCGTTTGGTTCATGAGTATGACAACATCAGTCTTGAGGCTGTTTGGGAAATTGCGCAGACAGAGATGGAGAATTTGGTAGCGACTATCAAACCTTTACTGCCAACTGAAGACCAGCTATCCATTCTGGATGAGTCGTAAAGGATTGTGCAGGCCCCCGTCCCCAATGCTGAGGCTCTGAAGCAAGATGTACATGAAGGAAATCGTAGCAATCGCAAGGTTCGGTCTTGACAAGTCCTAATTGGATGCTGGTTTTGTGTAGTCGCAGAATGTGCGTAGTCCTATTTTTAATATCCACAGGACGGCGATGGTGGCGATCGCAGGCGTAATCATCGGTAGTGCCACTACGTCTAACACATGCACAATCAGCTCCGTAAGTAGCGCTGCCTTACCAGAATTTTTGTTGTATTCTTCAACTTTTGTGCGAAAGCTATCATCGCCGCAGATTTCTTGCTGAAGCGTTTTGAGAAAGGCGGTGCGAAGCTTGTCGAGCTGTGGCCCATACATCGCTGCGCCTGCTTCGGCGGCGACTAGCTCACCCAGGCTAGCTTCTAAGTCACCGTTGTTTTGAGTGAGGCGATCTATGGCAGGTTGGGCGGCGGTGTAGTTTTGCAATAGCGTTTGAGCGGTTTGCAGTTCGGTGGCGGATAGCTGAGTGGTCATAAGCGACTGTGAGGATTTAGGCGGAATTCTTTAAGTTTGAACTGAATTGGCTAGCATGTAAAAAAATTGATGCCTGCCGTCACTGCTATGCCTAAGATTACGATTCGTGAGCACCAGAGAGCGGCTCAACCAACTGACGAAAGCTTTGCCGCAAAGGTCATTTTCGACGATAAGACGCAATACGACATTACGGTGCGCGATCCGTTTGATGCCAAGCAGGAGCGGGATTTAGAATTTTACTTTGAGGAGTGGATTCAGTTTCCGTTTGATGAGCAGGTGCGGGCACAGCGGGCGGCGGCGAGTGTAAAGGAGTATGGCGAGCGGCTGTTTGAGGATGTGTTTGGCGGGCGGCAGGCGTATAGGGATTATTCGCTGGCTTGTGAAGGTGGGCTGAGTGGGCTGCGAATTGAGATTGAGGGGGATTCGCCTGCGTTTCAGGCGTTGCATTGGGAGGCGCTGAAGGATCCTGAGTTGCCGAGGCCGCTGGCGGTGGAGTGTGTGTTTACGCGGAAGCGGTTTCGGCAGGGTGGGCTGCGGATTCGGCCCAGGCCGTCTAGTGAGATTAATTTGCTGGTGGTGACGGCGAGGCCGGATGAGGAGAGCGATGTGGGGTATCGGACGATTTCTCGGCCTTTGATAGAGGCGATTGAGCGGGGGCGGGTGCCAGTGAATGTGGAGCTGCTGAGGCCGGGGACGTTTGAGGCGCTGAGTGAGCACCTAGAGCGGAAGGAAGGCTTTTATCACATTGTTCATTTTGATGCGCATGGCGGGCTGATGACGCATCAGCAGTATCAGGCTGGGGCAAAGGCAGATCGCTATGTGTTTCGGTCGCGGCGGCGGCTTGGCCTAGAGCCGTATGAAGGAGAGAAGTCTTTTCTCTTTTTTGAGGGGGCGGAGAAAGGGCAGGCAGATCCGGTGGAAGCAGGTGAACTAGCGGATTTGTTGGTGGATAAGGGGATTCCGATTTGTGTGTTGAATGCCTGTCAGTCGGGGAAACAGGTGAGTGATCTGTTGCCTGATGGTGAAATGAGAGAGACGAGTTTGGGCAGTCGGCTGATGTCGGCGGGTGTGCAGACGGTGGTGGCGATGGGCTATAGCGTGACGGTGAGTGCAGCAGCGCTAATGATGGAAAAGCTGTATGGGTCGCTATTTGAGCAGAGCGGGGTGCCGGAGGCGATTCGGTTGGGGCGTAAGGAACTGCATGAGGATAAGTTTCGGCGGGTGTATTTTAACCAGGAGGTGGCGCTAGA
>JBCBIK010000118.1:0-16444 GCA_038524545.1 Cyanobacteria bacterium J06623_4
GATTCCCACCTGGTAACCCCAGGTCAAAAACTGAGGTAAGACGGCGCTGCGGTTGGACTATTGAAGAATCCTTCTCCAAGAGACTTTGTCTCGCTGAGTAAGGATTTTTTGCTTTTAAAGAGTGGGTTTTTGTATTTAAACCTACAAATGGACAGAGTTTTCGCTAGCATCTTATAGAATCAGCAAGATTTGATGGATTGAGTCTTTGAACCCTACTGTGTCTTCACTGCCAGCCCCCTCATCATCTGGCTCCCTATCGTCTGACACAGATACCTTGGTAGGTGCCACTACCCTACGACTGGACAATGGACTAACGGTGATTCATCAGGCGATGGCCACGCCCGCCGTCGTTGTTGATGTGTGGGTGAGGGCTGGTGCGGCCAGAGAGCCTGCCGAATGGTCTGGGATGGCGCATTTCCTAGAGCACATGGTGTTTAAGGGGACCCATCGGTTGCAGCCAGGCGAATTTGACTGGGCGATAGAAAGTCAGGGCGGCCTGACAAACGCGGCAACCAGCCATGACTATGCTCACTTTTACATCACGGTGGCGGCAGAGGCGCTGCCACAGACATTGCCTTACTTGGCCGATTTGCTGCTGTGCGCAGCGATTCCAGCAGATGAATTTATCCGAGAGCGTCAGGTCGTTTTAGAAGAAATTCGGCAGGCTTACGATGATCCTGACTGGATTGGCTACCAGGCCATGAATGAGCTGCTGTATGGCGCCCATGCTTACAGCCTCGCAGTGCTGGGCTGCCCGGAGCTGCTCAATGCCAGAACGCCTGAAGAAATGCGCCGATTTCACCAGGCCCACTATCAGCCTGAAAATATGACTGTTGTGGTGGCGGGTGGCATTTCTCAGGAGCGGGCGCTCGACTTGGTAGCGTGCTCGTTTAATCGATTTGCTCCACCGCTATGGTGTCCGTCTGCTGAAGCAGTACCCCTGCCCAAGCCGGTTTTGCGCCGCCGTGTGATGCAGCTGCCACATTTGGAGCAGAGCCGTCTGACCATGGCCTGGTTAGGGCCTGGGCTTGATGACTTGGAGACGGTGTGTGGGTTAGATTTGCTGAGCTTGCTGCTGGGGGGTGCCCAAACGGCTAGGCTCGTGCGCGAGCTGCGCGAGGAGCGGCAGCTGGTGCAGGAGGTGAACAGTCACTTTACGCTGCAGCAGGCTTGTAGTGTGCTGAGCGTCTCAATGTGGCTGGTGGCTGACCGGGTAGATGAGGTGGAGAGGGTTGTGTGCGATCGCATCAGTGCATTAGCCACCGAACCGATTGCCCACACCGAGCTAGCCCGCGTGCAGCGACTGCTGCTCAACGACTACGCATTTTCTACTGAGACACCCGGGCAAATCGCGGGTCTGTACGGTTACTATGCAACGATTGCTACCCCAGACTTGGTGATTGCCTATCCTCAACAGGTTCGAGAGATGACTGCTCAGAAGCTTCAGGCGATCACCCGCGAGTATTTGACTGCTGAGAACTATGCTGCAGTAGTTCTTAATCCTGAACAGGATGAGTCTGAACAGAACGTAGGCTAGAGGCTGATCTAAAGGTGCGCCTGCGTCTTCGACTGCGTGAATGAAATCTGTACGAGGAAGATGGCAGGTACAATAAGAAAGCATAAGTATAAATACTCCACTTAATTACCGCCAGCGAAGATTGCATTCACAGATTTCATTCAAATACGGCATGATGCCTTGTAAAAGACGGCTTGTTGACAAACTTCACCCTTTGCAATTATTTGTTGTTGAGCCTGCCAGTTCTTTCCCCCGCTCCATTTTCTGAAGGGCTCCTCGGCGGATAACTTAGCCAGCCCTTTTGCAAATGCCCTCTGCTGGTTTTCCACTGCTTTCTTCATTGCCAATATCGCCACTGTGACTTCATCTACTTTGACAAAACAGCCCGCTACGCTACGTAAAACGCTTGATAATGGGCTGACAATTGTTGCTATTGAAAACCCAGCTGCTGACATTATTTCTGCCCGAATGTTTGTCCGGGCGGGGCATGTCCACGAGACATCTAAGACGTCTGGTCTGTTTAGCTTGCTGACGGCTGTGCTGACAAAAGGAACAGCCGATAAAAACGCGCTCGATATTGCTGAAGTTGTCGAATCGATTGGTGCGAGCTTTGGTGCAGATGTCGCGTCTGATTACAGCATCGTCAGCTTGAAGACTGTTTCTTCTGACTTTGAAACTGTGCTGGCGTTGGCCGCTGAAGTGTTGCAGCAGCCCACTTTCCCAGAAGAAGAGATCGAGCTTGAGCGCCGCCTCATCTTGCAAGGGCTCAAATCTATCAAGGAGCAGCCCTTTAGTGTGGCTTACAACCATCTTCGAGAGGCCATGTACTCAGGCCACCCCTATGGCCTGTCGAATGCACAGACAGAAAAGTGCATAGCCAACTTCACCAGAGCCGATTTGCAGCAGGCCCATCGCCAGTATTTTCGACCAGACAACATGGTCGTTTCGGTGGTGGGTCGGATTGCGCCAGATAGGGCGGTGGACCTCCTGAGTCGATACTTTGGGGCTTGGTCATTGCCCGATGCGCCCTTGCTGGAGGCCAGCTTTCCGGCTGTTTCTAGGTCCAGCCAAAAAATTGTCACTGTTCAAGAGACTAATCAGGCTTTTGTGGTTTTGGGTCATTTGGCAGGCGGGGTGAGCGACCCGGACTATGCCGCGCTCAAGCTGATGAGTACTTACTTGGGCAATGGCCTTTCGAGCCGACTGTTTGTTGAGCTGCGGGAAAAACAAGGGCTGGCCTACGATGTGTCTGCTTTTTATCCAACGCGACTGAGCACTTCGCAGTTTGTTGCTTACATTGGTACAGCACCTGAAAATGTCTCGGTTGCGCTGGCTGGGCTGCAGCATGAGCTAAACCGGCTAAAAACAACGCCGCTGACGCCTTCAGAGCTACAGGTTTCAAAAAACAAAATTTTGGGACAGTATGCGCTCGGTAAGCAGACGAATGGCCAAATCGCGCAAACCCTGGGTTGGTACGAGATTTTGGGTTTGGGGATGGGGTTCGACCAGGCTTTTCAGGAGGCGATCGCAGCAGTCACCATTGAAGACGTGCAGGCTGCGGCCAATCGCTGGCTAGTAGAGCAGTCTCTGTCGGTATTGGGACCTGCTGGTACAGTGGAGCCTCTGAAATAGATGTCTGTCGTGCCTTCTTCTTCGATTGTGTCTTCGGTGCTTACCTGGCAGTGGCAGGGATTTACGGTGAGCTATCAGTATGCACCGCAGAATGAACCTGATACCGTTCGTCCAGCGGTTGTCTTAATTCATGGCTTCGGCGCTTCAAGCATTCACTGGCGCAAGAACTTACCGGTGCTGGCGCAAACCTTTGATGTATATGCCATCGACCTGCTGGGATACGGCAAGTCTGATAAGCCTACGCCAGGTCAGCCTATCGACTATACATTTGAAACGTGGGGGGCGCAGGTCGTCGCGTTTTGCCAGCAGGTGATTGGCCGGGCGGCCTTTTTGGTGGGTAATTCGATTGGCTGTGTGGTAGCCATGCAGGCTGCGGTGAGCGAGCCGGATTGGGTGCGGGGGGTGGCCCTGCTAGATTGTTCTCTGCGCCTATTGCACGATAGGAAGCGCCAGAGTCTGCCTTGGTATCGCAGTGCGCCAACGCCCTATATTCAAAAAGTATTGAGCTACCGCCCTCTGATTCGGTTATTTTTTAATCAGCTGGCGAAGCCCAAGGCGGTGAAGCGAATCTTGAGGCAGGCCTACGGGCGCAAGGAAGAAGTGACCGATGAGCTGGTGTCATTGCTACTAGAGCCTGCTGCTGACCCCGGTGCGGTGGATGTATTTTTGGCCTTTATTAGCTATTCTCAGGGGCCGATTCCTGAAGATTTACTCCCGCAGCTTACCTGTCCGGCGCTGATCGTGTGGGGAAAGGTAGATCCGTGGGAGCCGGTCGAGATGGCGCGCGCCTATGCCGACTACCCAGCAGTGGAAGACTTTATCGAGCTGGAGGGGGTGGGCCACTGCCCGCAGGATGAAGCGCCTGAGCTGGTGAACCCAATTTTGATCGAATGGATCTCTGAGAAAAGCCTTTGAAATAAGGCCAAAAAAAGGCAAAAAAATACCCCATGACACGGCCTGACATGGGGTAGGGCAACAGTTAAACGCTTGTGCTGTGAATACTTTCGCGTTCTTGCTAGCCTCTCACTAGGTAAGTTGTGACGCTTTATGGAGTGCCACAAATGGCTCTGTAGCATGCATTCATCTGCATAGAGGATGCTTTCTATGCCGTATCGAAGGCATAATAATGCCTATACAGGGCGGCTCTGCAAGAGCAGTGGTAGCCAGCTAATGGCCATTCCCAAAAAGGAAATTAGCAGCATGGATATAAACGAAGGGGCTGTGCCAATTCTGCGGGTGAATAGATCGATCCTCAGCAGGAGCGCGGCGGCTAGCATCACGAGGAAGTAGCCGAAAATTTGTACCCAGGTAACCAGGACCACAGCAGAAGAGGCGATCGCAATCACCATCACGGCATAGCCCACATCGGACTGGAACCCCTTGAGAATAAAGTTGCGTACCGGCTGCCAGCAGATGCTGAGCACGCTGCACTCAAGCACCACATAGACCACAGCAAGCATCCAGATGAGCTGAGATGCTGTGTCTTGACTATGTAGAAATGAGCCAAAGGCAATATTGGCAAGTAGTAGCAGTCCGGCAGACACCCAGGGAAAGAACGACGAGGCTTTCATAGGTTTGTGGAGATGGCTTGGACCGGACAGCTGGGCAGGCACTGCTCGCACATGATGCAGCGCGATCGCTCAAAGGTAAGCTGATGGGTTGCCGGGTCTATCTTGAGCGATTCTGTCGGGCATACGCCTGTGCACAGACCGCAGTGAACGCAGCTCTCCTGGGCGATTACAATCTCCCGGTTGACTGAAGATACTTCGATGTAGTTTGCTCGCATCCACTCGATGGCCGCGTCGAGCTGGTCGATGTCACCCGAAAGCTCGACCAGCAGCTTGCCCACCTGGTCTGGGGCGACGTGGGCACGAAAGATGTTGGCTGCGACGTTAAAGTCTTTGGCGAGCCGATAGGTAATCGGCATGTTGATGGTGCGTTTTGGAAATGTAAGGGTCAGTCTTTTTTTCACGGGCCTTGGATGCGGATGGTTTTATTCTATTGAATGGGTTGGCAGATGGGCCAGTGAGTCAAGGCGGCAAGCGCATCTGCTGATGGATGATCAGCCGTCAGGATAAGATAGGTAACAGGCGCGTTACAGATAATTACACGGAAAACCATAATGGCGGCGGAATCTTCAGAAATGGCTAAGCGGATTCGCAATTTTGTGATTGTTGCGATCGCAGCAGTGCTTAGTATTGCGATTGTCTTAGGTTTGCAGACGCGATCTCCAGCGGCTTCCCTGTCTGAAATGGCAGAGCAAGCCATGCCGCTGGAGACCGCCATGGCCAATGGCAAGCCGACCCTAATTGAGTTTTATGCCAACTGGTGTACGAGCTGCCAAGCCATGGCCCCCGATATCGCCGCCCTCAAGAGCAGCTACGCCAGCCGCGTGAACTTTGTCATGCTGAATGTGGATAATACGAAGTGGCTCCCGGAGATGCTGAACTACCGGGTAGATGGCATTCCTCAGTTTGAATTTTTGTCGGCAGCGGGCACAGAGAAAGGCACTGCCATTGGCGAACTGCCCCGCGCCATTTTGGCCGATAACTTAGAGGCGCTCATTGCTCAAAAGCCCCTACCTCACGCCCAGGCAACGGGAGCGATTTCGGAAGTCGATACGGCGACAAACCCAGTTTCAACCGGGAGCGCTAGCAGCGCGGATCCTCGCAGTCATGGCGCACAGGTTGTCGATTGATTGGGCTAGGGCGCGTTTGATGGCGCTAGGCGCTAACAGCGGGTTCCTTTTTCTCGGATAGGTCTTTTGTAGTGGGGGCGTTGTCGGTGGCATCAGCTTTGACTACCTTGCGTTCTCCTGCTGCCGCTTCGATCAGTCCTAAGAACATAGGATGAGGGGTATTTGGCCGCGACTGAAATTCTGGATGAAACTGGCAGGCAATGAAGTAAGGATGACCAGGTAGCTCTACAATTTCGACTAGGCGACCGTCTGGAGAGGTGCCGCTAATCATAAATCCAGTTTCTAAGAAAAGGTTGCGATAGGCATTGTTAAATTCGTAGCGATGGCGATGGCGCTCGTAAATCACTTCTTTGTCGTATAGCTTGCTGGCAAGCGTATCGGGCTTTATGCGGCAGGGCCACAGGCCGAGACGCATCGTGCCGCCCAAGTCGACAACGTCTTCTTGCTCTGGCATGAGGCTGATGACCGGATTGCTGGTTTCAGGGTCAAATTCAGAGCTATTGGCCTGAGGAAGCCGGGCAATGTGCTCTGCCCATTCCAACACCAAGCACTGCATTCCTAAGCAAAGACCGAGGAAGGGAATATTTTGCTCGCGTGCGTATTGAATGGTTTTGATCTTGCCTTTTACCCCGCGATGACCAAAGCCTCCTGGTACCACAATGCCCGCGACGCCTTCTAAATGCTGGCTTACTTGTTCTTCTTCCAGAATTTCTGAATCTACCCAGCGAATTTTGACTTCTGTGTCGAAGTGGGTGCCTGCGTGGCGCAGTGCTTCGGTTACCGAAAGGTAGGCATCGTTGAGCTGCACATACTTGCCGACGATAGCAATTTCGATTGTTTGGACGGGGCTGTGCATCCGCTCAATGAGATTTGACCAGTGGGATAGGTCGGGCGATCGCTGCTCCAAGTTCAGCAGCGATAGGCTCTGCTCTGCTAGCCCCTCACGCTCCATATACAGCGGCACTTCGTAAATGCTGGGAGCATCTAGTGCCTGAATGACACAAGGGATCGGCACATTACAGAAACTCGATATTTTCTGTCGCATCTCGTCGGGCAGCGTGCGCTCGCTGCGACAGACTAAGATGTCGGGCTGAATGCCGATGGAGCGAAGTTCTTTGACGGAGTGCTGGGTGGGCTTGGTCTTTAGCTCGTGGGCAGCCGGAATCCAAGGAATGAGCGTGACGTGCATATACAGCACATCTTGCTCGCCCACATCTTGCTTGAACTGGCGGATAGCTTCCATAAAAGGGAGCGACTCGATATCACCCACTGTGCCGCCAATTTCTACGATGACAACATCTGGGTTGCGATTGCGCGCGACGCGGTGAATGCGCGACTTAATTTCATCGGTGACGTGGGGAATCACCTGTACGGTACGGCCTTCGTAGTCGCCGCGTCGCTCTTTGTTGATGACGGCTTGATAAATGGCGCCGGTGGTCACGCTGTTGAGCCGTGACATGGAGGTATCGGTAAAGCGTTCGTAGTGGCCAAGGTCTAGGTCGGTTTCGGCGCCGTCTTCGGTGACGAATACTTCACCATGTTGGAACGGGCTCATGGTGCCGGGGTCCACGTTGATATAGGGATCGAGCTTGAGGATGGAGACTGAGTAATTGCGTGACTTGAGCAGTCGCCCCAAGCTTGCGGCTACAATCCCTTTCCCAATACTTGAAACAACACCACCCGTGACAAAGACAAATTTAGTCATGGAAACTTCTGAAGACTTGCGCGCGCAACCCGTCAATTGTGCCACAAGAAATCGGGGGCAATCGGTGCGTTATATTAAGCTATTGGCAATCTGCCCTTTACACTTCAATTTCTGTTTGAGAGGCCGAAGCGATGGTCAGTCAGCCCGCTACAAGCGTTCGATGGAGCATGCGAGATCTTGAGGTGCTTCCTCAAAATGAATGGACGACCTATGAAATCATCGACGGAGAACTTTTTGTGACGAGATCTCCCCATCGCAAGCATCAACAGTTGGCTGGCAGGCTATTTAGTGTCTTAGATGGTTGGTCTCAGCAGTCTGGCGCAGGAGAAGCTATTTTTTCTCCAGGAATAATTTTATCGGAAGCGGATAATGTGATCCCGGATGTTGTGTGGGTCTCTAGAGAAAAGCTGGCCGTATTAGAAGATGAAGCCGGGCATTTAACAGGTCTGCCTGAAATTGTCGTTGAGGTCCTGTCACCGGGGAGTGACAATATTCGACGCGATCGCCAAGCTAAACTCAAGCTCTACTCAATACAAGGCGCTCAAGAATACTGGATTGTAGATCGCTTCTCACAGCAGGTAGAAGTGTATCGCCGCGAAGAAGCTCAGCTGTCGTTAGTGTCGACCCTATGCGCTAATGACACGCTGACTTCTCCATTGCTGCCTGATTTTTCATGCGTAATCGGCCAATTGTTTGGCTAAGTAATTACGCTGTGCTGCAACAATTACTACACAAAAAACATACTCAGGGAAGGCATTCTCTTAGAATACTAAGCTGACGGTGTCAAATGTCGACGAATCCAGTTTTCTATACTTTTGACATCTGCATTGTTTAGAGTGTTGAGGAGTTTCGAGATGGGTAGATGCTGGCAACGTCCGGTGTTCGGAGTGTTAGGCAGTGCGGTAGGAATAATAGCTCCTATCTTTGTCGATCAGCTGGTGTTTCCTCTGCCTAGTATTGCTCATGATCAGCTCATGCCGCATCAAATCAATAGTTTGGCTCAAGCACCGACGCAGTCTTCGCCGGGTAGTTTGTTTGTTGCCTATCCACCCGCAGCGCATGAAACTGTGGCAGACCAGATCTTTTTTATTGGTACGGCGAGCCCGGATGAACCGGTGACGATTAACGGTCAACCGATTGAAAATCGTAGCGGTGATGGTCACTTTGCGCCGACGTTGCCGCTGGAGCTAGGAGAAAATGTGTTTACCCTAATGCAGGGTGATGAAAGTCTGACGCTGCGCATTACTCGACTCTCTAATGAGCCGCCAATGCCGGATGGGATTGGGTTTGCAGAAGGCACGTTGCAGCCTGCGACAGATATTGCGCGGATGCCAGGAGAGCTGATTTGTTTGAGTGCGATCGCGTCTCCCAATGCCCAGGTATCAGCAACCCTCGGCACAGAAACCATCGCGCTTTCGCCCCAAACACCCGTTGACCTCCCGCCCAATTCTTCCGTGCTGACAGCGCAGACCGATCCTGTCACTGTCAGCGCGACTGAATACGCTGGCTGCCTAATGCCAGAGACGCCCGGTAGCCTAGGAACGCCGCAGTTTACCCTGCAGACCCAGGGTGAAACCGTAACGGCAGCAGCGCCCGGCCAGGTGACCGTGCTCTCGCAAACAGACTTTGAGGTGGCAGAGGTGACCTCTGCTTCTGGCATTGCCCGCACGGGGCCAAGTACCAGCTACTCCCGCATCACGCCACTGCCCGCCGGTACCCAAGCTGCGATTACTGGCCGTGATGGTGAATGGCTCCGTCTCGACTATGGCGGCTGGATAAAAGCTGCTGAAACGGCGGTGCGTAATTCTTCTGTGCCGCCTCGAAGCATCATTCGAGGCATCATTAGCCGAGAAGTTCCTAAATGGACAGAAATTGTTTTTCCACTGCAAACGCCCGTTCCTATTTCTATAGAACAAGATCGCCAGTCGCTCACCCTCACCCTTCATAACACTACCCCTCAAACAGACACCATTTATTTCTCAAATGACCCGGTCGTTGAGCGCATGGACTTTACCTCAGTCTTACCTGATAGCGCGAAATACACCTTTCACTTTAAGCAACCTCAGCAATGGGGCTTCAAAGTTCGCTACGAAGGGACCAGCCTCATTCTCTCTTTGCGCCATGCCCCCCCAAACAACAGTTTACGCGGAGCAACAATCTTATTGGATCCGGGCCATGGCAGTAATGAAGACTTAGGCGCTAGAGGCCCCAACGGCTACCCAGAAAAAGATGTTGTCTTAATTATTTCAAAGCTGGTGCGCGATGAGCTAGAGGCCAGAGGCGCAACGGTTGTAATGACGCGGGAAGGTGATGATGACCTGTTTCCTGCTGATCGGGTTGAAGTGATCGAAGCGACTGAGCCAACCATGGCGCTCAGCCTCCATTACAACGCTTTGCCCGATGCTGGCAACGCCTTTGATACAGCAGGCATTGGTGCCTTCTGGTACTATCCACAGGCTCACGATCTCTCCTCTTTCTTGCACGATTATTTAGTGGATAATTTGAACCGTGATGCTTACGGCGTGTATTGGAACAATTTGGCACTGGCTCGTCCATCTGTTGCCCCTTCAGTTCTGTTGGAGTTGGGCTTTATGATCAATCCAGAAGAGTTTGAATGGATTACCGATGAGGAGGCTCAACAAGCGTTGGCAGAAACGCTGGCAGAAGGTGTGGAAGCTTGGATGGCGCAGCAAGAGTGAGTCGCGTTTGATATGACTGTGTTTTTGCTGCCTTCTTTTCGCAATCATCAGCTGTGGGTTCAGGCCATGACCCACAGCTCTTTCGCAAATGAGCAATCTGATAGCTGCGAGCATAATGAGCGCTTGGAGTTTTTAGGCGATGCTATTTTGACCTTTTTGAGCGGTGAGTACCTTTACAGTCGCTATCCACAACGTCCTGAAGGTGAGCTGACGGCCATCAGAGCTGTCTTGGTAGATCAGTCTCAGCTGTGTTATTTTGCGGGTCGCTTGGCGCTTGGAGAACAGTTGCGCTTGGGCAAAGGGGCTAGCCAAACGGGCGGACGTGAAAGTGCCCGCCTGTTGTGCAGTGCTTTTGAAGCGATGATTGGCGCTTACTATTTGGATTGTGTTTGCAATGTGCAGCCTGTGAGGGCGTACGTGACGCCCATGTTCGATGCGGTGATAGAACAGGCCGTGGAAAAGAGCATTAATGTGAAAAGTCAGCTGCAGGAGTGGGCTCAGCGAACAGTGGGAGAAACGCCAACCTATGTAGAAGTGCGCAGCTACGGGCCAGACCATGCCAAACAGTATGTGATGGCAGTGCGGATAGCTGATAGGACCTATGGTGAGGGAGCGGGAAACAGTAAAAAGGAGGCAGAAAAGCGTGCTGCGCGGCAGGCTTTAGCCAGGATTGAGCAACAGGAGCAACAGCTGTAGAAATAGCGTGATAATGCGTATGTGAGAGTATGTTGACATGTTTTTATGGCGGTTTAGATTGTCTTTTTTGGCATTATTTAGAAAATGACCTGCGCTTGAAAGCTTTACTGCATAAATGTTTCAGGATTCTCACCACGCCAAAGATGAAATACGCCTAGATGAAATGTGTGAATACATGCAGATTTGTTTATTGTCACAGCTGAAGGTGAACTGCCTGGGCGCTCATTTTAATAATAAAGTTGTTGATCAAGAGGTAACCACACCATGGCTACTACTCACAACAACTCTCAGACTCAACTGTTGAACAATGCTGATAATACTCTTGAATTGCCACAACAGCCGGTTCAACAAGATTCTCTGCACAATGCTGGAATGCTTCCCTCTGATGTTCAGAACGCCTACTTACAGGGGCGTAGCGATGAAAGCAGGGTTCAGAACCGTCTGAGCAAACAAGCGCGATCGCTCTCTCGCAGCCAGTCAGCACAGGACAACACAGCTAGCGGTATGCTAATCGGCCTGATAGTCGCGTTCTTAGCAGCATCAGCGGGCGCGGCTGCGTATTTGTGGGGCACATATCGCGGCTTACCGACGGCCACACCGCAGGTAGAAAGAGAAAGTACGACTGAAAGAGAGACCACAATTATTGAAAGAGCTGGGGAACAAATTCCTGAGCGATTACCCGAGGTCAATGTTGACGTTCCAGATGTGAATGTCACGATCCCAGAGATTCGAGTCCCAGAGATTCAGGTCCCAGAGATTAATTTTCCTGCTACCGGCGAGGCCGACGCAGGAGAAAATTCAACGACGCCTATGGAATCTGTCTCTGAGCCTGCCGATACGCCGGTCTTGAAAGGTGAATAGCCTTTTTACGACGCCTTGCCAGCCAACGTTTGGGCTAGCTAAAGCCTAGAGAAGCGCCCATGAGCTTTTGCCGGAACCGCTCGGTTTCACTCAGGGTGAGTTGGGCAGCTTCTAGGCAGGTTTGCCAGTAGCTGGAGGCGGTGTCGTCGGTCGGCTGTGTGAAAGGTACCGTAATAATTCCTTTATTGTCGTTCGCCTTGGGGTTGTACGGTGCCTTGCCGGTAAAGATCGTGATGCCAGAATACGCCGCGATGTGCGATAGAAAAGCTTTCATCGCGGCGTTTTGCTGCCAGTTGGTAGATTGGGCAAAGGTTGCTGGAATCCAGCGTCTTTCTTCGGTGGGCATACTGCCAATGTCACCATTTTCTAAATACAGAACAGCGTTCCAAAGTTTCCCCTGCAGTAAGATTTGCTGGGTGATGTGCTCTATTTCTGTTTGACTGGGCGTTGTACCTTTAAATATTTGAGCGAGGTCAACGGCTAGTAGTGGTTGCTGTACGGTTGCTGAGATGGCTTTTGCACCCTGCTCTTTGGAGCCCGTGCCCGTGAAGTTTAGCGTGAGTGAGGTGGGCATGCTGCCATGCTTGAGTCGGCTGAGCAGGCCGGGCAGGAGCGGGCTATTGGTGATGTAGCCGGTGTCGGTGGGCCAGCTGAGCTTGCAGAAGGTGGATATCTGCGGGCTCATGGGCTGACCCAGCAGATATCTGCTGATGGCTGGATTGAGAGTGAAGCTTTGATTGGCTAGCTGGGTGGTTGCTGATACGGAGGGCGCTGAGGCGTGCGATCGCATCCCATCTTCAGCAGTTCGTTCGCTACTAATTCTGGTGCGAATCAACCCGCACTGTCTGAGCGGTGCAGAGGGATCTAGGGCATCACGTTGAGTAGTTCTTTGTGCTGCGGTGTGGCATAGCAGGTCTAGGCTGAGTTTCAGCGTGGGCTTGCGACTCTGGTCTGCTTGCAAGTGGGCATATAGCCGCTCGTATCGACGGTCGAGTTCGGGGGCGATCGCTAGCAAAATCACCTCTATTTCAAAGTCAGACAGGTTAAAAGCTGCCTGCAAATTTGCTAGGGGTGAATGGGGCGCGATCGCCCCTGCTGGTGACTGCGACGGTGCGATGCTGCCGAGCAAATAGTTGCCGAAAGCTGTGCCGCTGAGCGTTTCTCTCACTTCAATGGTTTGCCTCAAGCGCTGGTCTAGCCGCTGCAAGGGGGCCAGTAGCGCCTCGATGCTCGCAACCGGATTTGCTACGACCGACTGCTTAGAAAGAGGAGAGGATGCGGTTGGAGACGACGTCGCCATACAGAGCTGTTTCCTACGGGGGTAGCCGCTGTGCTGTTATCTGTAAATCAAATCGTTTTTATTAGCGTTCTTAGCTGGCCAGTCTTGTTTTGCAAGTCTTAGCTGCGTGTGACTGTGCGGATAGGATGCAAGTTATCAGCAAACACTGAATGGGTTTTTGAATTCAGCATGCTAGATCACAATTGCTGCCAGACAGCCTTAAGACTTTTGGAAGCTAGCCGAGAAGCCAGCTTGGAAGCCAGCTCAGCTTTGAGCGCTGATTGCGATAATAGCCCTTTTTCAGGTTTAAGCATCCGTAGGCCTGCTGAGCGCACACAGACTTAACATTACCTGTCGCTGACCGCGTTTTCCTCATGGGCTCGGCCCTAATCTGCCTTGTTTTATGGCTTGCATCAGATTTGATTGATCTACCTACTGAGCCAAGCGATCGCCTCGCGAATCCACTCTTCTGTATTGTCGCTTTTGCTTAAGGTGCTGCTACTGCCAACGGCTACCAGAGCCTTACTGATTTCACTATTGGTGTATCCCAGCGCCATCAACATGATTTCTACATCTTCCTGCACAGCTGAAACAGGTCCGCCGGTGGGCGCCACAATGCCAGAGTGCTGCCGCCACTCACTGAGCTTGGTTTTTAGCTCCAAGATAATTCGCTCAGCCGTTTTATTACCAACGCCAGGCGTCCTGGTCAGTACCCTTGCATTGCCATTCACCACCGATTGAATCAGCTCATTGAGGCCGAGCGCATCGAGCAAAGACATGCCCATCTGCGGTCCAATGCCGCTTACTGAGATCAGTAGGCGGAACACATCTCGCTCTGCTCGGCTACCAAACCCAAACAGCACCTGCAGGTCTTCGCGGCTTTGCAGATGGGTGTAAATTTTCACCGGTTCTCCCACCAGCGGTAGCTCACTCAGCACCCGAGGATTGATCTGCATGTCGTAGCCGACGCCGCCTGCTTCAACGGTGACAATCACTCGGCCATTGGGCAGCTTCTGGCTATCGGCTAAGACACCTTTGACGTAGCCGATCATGGACGCTGTCCAGGATTGCGCTGCTGGAGGGGCGGGCGATCGCTGCTAGTGGGCCGTAGCGGTGCTACTTCCCGTCGGCTGACTGGGCGGGCCGCGCCCGTCGTTGGATTTATCTGCGACTGTGGCGCCGTATTCTCCACGTCTAGAGATTGGCCCCCCTGAATCTTCTGGCGACCGTTCCGCAAAATATGTAGCATCTCCATAAACTGCCGCTCCATATTTTCCAGCACCTGATCTGCGTAGGTGTCTGCGTCTTCCTGGATGGTTTTGGCTTCGTTGGCCGTGCGGGTGCGAGTCTCTTCCCACTCCTTGCGGGCCTGGTTTTGCAGCTGTTCGATTTCACCTAGGGTCTGCCCGCGTAGCGCTGCGCATTCTTGCTCGGTTTGCGCTCGGATTTGCGCTGCCTGAGACTCCGCCTGACGAATGATTGCCATTTCATTGAGGATGGCCGCGGCTTGCTTTTCGGCTGAGGTAATGATCTCTTGCGCGTATTGTTCAGCCTCTGCCAAGATCTCTTCGCGCTGCTGCACAATCTGTACCGATTCTTGAACCGCCGCTGGCAAATTGACTCGAACCACGTCGAGCTGATCTAGCAGCTCATCTTCAGAGACCATGGTTTTCCCAGAAAGAGGCACTCTAGGGCTCTCGAGCACGATTTCTTCAATCCGATCCAGCTCTTGCTGGATGTTGAAGCGCTCAGAGGCTGGATTTTGGTAGTAGTCGCCGTTTGCAGGAGTGTTCACAAAATTGTTCGATAAAAGATTTTCAAGAGGGCTACAGATTGTGATGACCAGCGATCGCTCGCCAAGGCTAAGCCGGGTCAACACTAACCGGGTTCAACGTTATGTTTCAGTAGGGTCGTCTTTATTATTGTTCAAAAGTGACCTTTGCCATAACATTTCTCAATATCGATTGCAATATGGTCAGGCACAAGGTGACCAATAGGCCCACCAAACTTAGCAATTTCCTTGACTAGGCTACTACTTAAGAAGCCATACTCTGTCGATGTTGCCAGAAACACAGTCTCTATCTCATCAGAGAGCGTTTTGTTAGTATGTGCCATTTGTAGCTCTTTCTCAAAATCGGACAGCACTCTAAGTCCACGTAGCAGCACTTTTGCCTCACGACGCTTGGCATAGGTCACCGTTAAGCCATCAAAACTTTCGACCTCTACATTGGCTAGGTGCTGAGTCGTTTTTTTGATCTGAAGCAGCCGCTTTTCCACTGAAAAAAGGGGATTTTTGCTGGGGTTGCGTGAGACCACGACAATCACGCGCTCATAGAGCTTGCTCCCACGGGTAATAATGTCCAAATGACCTAGGGTAATTGGGTCAAAACTGCCGGGATACATTGCAATCATGGGAGGAGCGGGGGAAAATGGACGGGTTCTCTACGTAGTGTATGACCCATGCCCCGAGCTGTCCTCAAATTCTCTTCTGAAGACTGTGGCATTTGCCACAAGATGGCTTTCTACGACGAAAAGGTCGCAAAGGAGCTATCGCTGGATTTTGTGGATATCAAAATGCAGGATACGGCCACCTACCGCAAATACCGGAATGTGTTGCTAAGCCAGTATCCCGACAAGGCCGACATGGGCTGGCCAACGTACATTATCTGTGACGATCCAGAGGGAGATTTTTCGGTTGTAGGCGAAGTCAAAGGCGGTCACCCCAAAGGAGAATTTCGCCAGCGGCTGCAGTCCGTTTTAGAGGGCGCAGCGACGTAGCTGCCTTTGCGCTCTGCCATAGCCTGAGCCTGCATCACAAATCAAAAGCAGCCTGAACCTTCGGATGAACTTCCGGTTCAGACTGCTTTTCTAGAGACAGACGAGACTAGCCGTACGGTAATGCGGAGAAGTTGTCTACAGAACGCCGATATTTGCAAGGCCAAGAATCGCACCGACGCCAATTGCATGGCCAAGACTGGTAACAGCCAGTAGCGCGGGGAGGCCAAGACCTAAGAAGACACCGGGCGCCGGGCCTGCATCGGGGATCTGAATGACTTGCTTGCCGATAAAGAAGGCAATGACGTTGCAAATGATCATTACGATGGCGACGTTAGGGCCCCACTCTACGGTGTTGGGGACGGTTCCTAATGCGGCGAGTAAAGGTAGCATTTATACGTTCTCCAGAAAAAATGGATGAGTTTGGCAAAGGCCCTTAGCCACCGCATCAAACGCTGGCAAACGAGCGCAAATAGCAGGTGCTGATGGGAGCTTTTACCCGTCCTTATCTTTCATGATGATGGAGAGGGATATGTCAGAAACAGGTGCATTCGTTGTAAGAGTTAACACTAACGACTTAAGA
>JBCBIK010000119.1:0-16247 GCA_038524545.1 Cyanobacteria bacterium J06623_4
AGAAGAAGGGCTCCGGCAGGTGATCTCTGCGGGCACAGGTGCCTCTCTAAATGATTCGCTCTTGCCACCCATCGCAGGCAAGAGCGGAACAGCAGAAGCCCCTCCCGGCGAGAACCATACCTGGTTTGGCGCATACGGCCCCTACGAAAATCCTGAAATTGTTGTGGTGGCCTTTGGCGAGCACTCTGGCGGCGGCGGCAGCTCATTTGCCGCACCCATGGTGAAAAAAGTGTTGGATCAGTATTTTGGGGTGCAGCGGGAGAAAGCGCCCACAGCCAATCAGTAAGTTTTAATTGGTGACTTATTCAGCCGACTTATCCGAACGTAGTGCCGTTCCATCCCCACATCGCGCCTTTGGCATCGGCAAACTCGATGTAGGTGCGGTTTGGCGGTACACCTAGGGCTGCTTGCACCTTGGCACAAAAGTCTTGGCTCATGGTTTGGGTGCGATCGCCGCCCATGGTTCCCACACTCTTGATTTGGATGTAGCAGGCGGGGTCAGTCGTGCCGCCAAAGGTCATCGCCGTGCCCGGCTCAAAAGCAGTCATCACGTAGGATTCTGGCTTACCCAGATGCTTGGAAAGGCTAGCTGAGAGCTGTTTTAGCAGATCCTCTACGGTGGTGTCAGCAGGTGCATCAACGGAAGTTTGTACTTTGATAAGGGGCATAGTGTTGAGGACTCCAGTTCTTGGCGTAATGACATTGGCGCAATGAAAAGATTGTATCCGCGCAGTGCAGTCCTTCTATTGAGATACTTTTCTTAACAAAGCGAAGAACCCGGTTATCATGAAGGGGAACTTGATAATTCTTCATAAAACGGTCACCATAAAACGCCAACTGCTCAGCACAGCTTTACATGACAGCGTCTTCTCCGTCCGAGCATTCCACTCTCCAATACATCAAGGGCTTCATTGAGAAACGCCTACTGCTCGGCCAACCTCTCACCTTGGAGCTGAGCGCCATTTTGCTGGTGTACTTCGTGCAGGGCATTTTGGGACTCTCGCGACTGGCCGTAAGCTTTTTCCTCAAAGACGACATTGCCCTTTCACCTGCAGAGGTCTCTGCACTAATGGGCATCGCCGTCCTGCCTTGGACCATCAAGCCCGTTTTTGGCTTTTTGTCGGATGGACTGCCGATCTTTCGGTATCGCCGTCGGCCCTATTTGATTCTGTCGGGCATTTTGGGTGCGATCGCCTGGCTTTCTATGGCCACCGTCGTCGATACGGCTGTAGCCGCAACAGCCGCTATTCTTCTATCTTCACTGTCAGTTGCGATCGCCGACGTGATTGTCGATTCGCTCGTGGTAGAGCGGGCGCGAGCAGAAGATCAGGGCAGCGCAGGCACGCTGCAGTCCTTAGCCTGGGGCGCCTCTGCCCTCGGCGGACTGCTCACTGCCTACCTCGGCGGGCTACTCCTTGAGCACACCAGCACCCAAGTCATTTTTGCCATCACCGCGACCTTTCCGCTAATTGTCTGCGCGGTTTCTTGGCTGATCGCCGAAGAGCCCACCACCGAGACCGCCAACATCAAGGTCGTTTTCAATCAAGTGAAGCTCCTGAAAGCGGCTGTCTCTCAGCGAGTCATCTGGATGCCAGCCCTCTTCTTATTTTTGTGGCAGGCAACCCCTACTGCAGACTCAGCCTTTTTCTTCTTCTCAACTAACGACTTAGGATTTACGCCGGAATTTTTGGGTCGGATTCGGCTAGTGACGAGCTTGGCCTCTCTGGTGGGCATCTGGATTTTCCAGCGATTTCTCAAAGAGGTCTCTTTCCGTAAAATCTTCGGCTGGTCGACGGTGGCTTCAGCGGTACTGGGGATGACAACGCTGCTGCTAGTCACCCATGCCAACCGCACGCTGGGAATCGATGATCGCTGGTTTAGCCTAGGCGACAGCTTGGTGTTAACGGTCGCTGGGCAGATTGCGTTTATGCCGGTGCTGGTGCTGTCGGCGCGGCTCTGCCCGCCGGGCGTAGAGGCCACGCTGTTTGCGCTGCTGATGTCAGTGGTCAATCTATCCGGTCTGCTCTCCCACGAGCTTGGCGCGCTGCTGACCCATCAGCTAGGCGTCACCGAAACAGACTTCACCCGCCTTTGGCTACTCGTACTCATCACCAATCTGACCACCCTCCTACCTTTGCCATTGCTGGGTATGCTGCCTGCGGCCTCTGCGGTCAGCAGCACAGCAGAAGCAGATGAGGAGAGCCTAGCTCAAACTGATTCGCCTCCATCTGACGCCAAACCTACATCGGATACACCGCTCGCCATGGCGACGCCTGAAATCACAGACGATGCGGCAGTTCGCTTAGACATCACACTCTAAGCGCTGCCCCTGTTTCACGTTTATTTTTTGCCTACTTTTTCAACTTACTTCTCTCTTTCATATGCAGACGCTGACGCCACCCTCAAGCAACCCCACCGATAAACTTTCCTACACCAGAGAAGACTGGACCAGCGGCTATCGCTCACAGCCAGAAGAATTTGCCTACTGGATAGACGATGTTGAAGGCGAAATCCCACCGGCGCTTTCTGGCACGGTCTTTCGCAATGGCCCAGGGCTCACAGATGTCCACGGCTACCGGCTCAAACATCCCTTTGATGGCGACGGCATGGTGAATGCGATCGCCTTCCAATCGGGCAGAGCCTTTTATCGCAACAAATTTGTTCGTACTGCAGGCTACCTCAAAGAGCAAAAGAGCGGCAAGCCCGAATATCGCGGCGTCTTCGGCACCCAGAAGCCAGGTGGCTGGCTAGCCAACGCCTTCGATATCAACTTCAAAAATATCGCCAATACCCACGTGGTGTATTGGGGCGGTAAGCTACTGGCCCTGTGGGAAGCAGCAGAACCCCACCAGCTCGACCCACGCACGCTAGACACCCTTGGCATCGACCACCTAGATGGCCTGCTCAAACCCGGCGAAGCCTTCGCTGCCCATCCCAAGTTCGATCCAGACTGTCAAGGCTCAGCGCGCATGGTGAACTTTGGAGTCAAGGCAGGTCTTTCCAGCACGATCAGCCTGTACGAATTTACCCCGGATGGTCAGCTTGCCCATCAGCACAAGCACAGCCTGCCAGGCTTCGCCTTCCTACACGACTTTGCCATCACACCGAACTACTGCATCTTTGTGCAGAACCCGGTGAGCTTCAACCCGATGCCCTTCGTCCTCGGATTCAAAGGTGCCGCGGAGTGCATCCAGTTCAACCCTAAGCAGCCTACCAAGATTGTGGTGATTCCTCGTAGCGGGCAGGGAGAAGTACAGTTCTTTGAAACTGAGCCTTGCTTTGTCTTTCATCATGCCAATGCGTTTGAACGGCAAACCGAGCAAGGTGCACAGCTCGTTTTAGATTCTGTTTGCTACGACAGCTTCCCAACGCTAGATGATGCAGAAGACTACAGCACCGTCGACTTCGACCATGTACCTGCCAGTCAGCTCTGGCGCTTTACGACCACGCTGGCTACCGGAAAGGTGGAGGTCGAGAAGCTGATTGAACGGCCCTGCGAATTTCCTACCTTAAACCCTCAGAATGTGGGGAGAAGCTATCGCTATCTGTACATGGGAGCCACCCACGGCACCGTAAAAAATGCACCGCTCCAAGCGTTGATCAAGCGCGATCTGGAAACTGGGGAAGAGCAGTTTTGGAGTGCAGCCCCTCGGGGATATGGCGGCGAGCCGCTATTTGTGGCACGTCCGGGCAGTAACGCAGAAGATGACGGATGGATTTTGTTGTGGATTTACAATGCTGAGCGCGATCGCACAGAACTGGCTATCTTCAACGCACAAAACATTGAACCCGGCCCCGTCGCCATCCTCAAGCTAAAGCACCACATTCCCTACGGCCTGCATGGCAGCTTCACACCACACTACTTTGGCCCAGAAAACGCAGCATAAGCTGTCAGCCAGCCTAGTCACAGAAACTTTGATCGTGAACTTTCCCTGTGTGTAGGCTTTAGTCCAAACCCTGTAGAAAGACGCAGCGTGCTTGCCTCTGAAAGCCAGCTTTCTGATACAGTGCCGCTGCGTTTGGGTTATCGGACTTTACCTCTAGCTGAAGTGCCTTTAATCCGAGCGATTGGCAAGCCGTTCGCAAAAACGCCATAGCCGCTGTCCCTAACCCTTTTCCTCGCTGGTCGGCTCGAATGTACAGCTCATCGAGAAAAGCGTATTCGCCCCGATACTCTAGCCGGTAACCTATCGTGATAGCCATATAGCCCACGGCTTCTCCCGCCTGGCAAATCAGCCATAGCCGCCCAACCGTCTGGTTACACAAAATCTTTTGCATGGCTTGCCGCGCGCATGTTTCATCAAAAGGCTCGGTGTGGTCGAAGTCATGAAATTCACGCATGTAGCGCATCACAACCTCAAGATCAGCCATCGTCGCAGCAGGAAATTCAGCCTTCATCTACTTTTATCCGCCCTCATCATGAGCGGCTAGCATTTTAGGGCAACGGCAGAATGTAGCTAGCGTTTGCCCGTACCAGGCAAATCTCATCATTATCACCCTGTCGAACCTTGAGCCAAGGCAGGCCTCTACTGTCGATCAATGTGGCAAACCCCGCTGGCGTAATATTCGCGGTGAGCACCGTTCCATAGTCAAAAGATCTCACCACAGGCCACTGATAAAACGCCCTATTGGAGAAAGTAGCCGCCGGTGAATACCAGTCTGCCGGAGCATCCGGTGACCAGCGACAACCCAAACCATTTTGATCAGGGTCCACCACCGTCCAAAAAAGATGACCGGTTCTCACCGCAAAATCTCCGACTCGACTTGAGTTCGGCGCGGGTGGGATGGTCTCGGCGTGCAGCGGTAGGGCCATCGCCACTATCCCCATAAACGCAGCCATACCCATCCAGAGGTTGTGTTGAATTTTCATAATGCACTACGCGTAAACAATCATGCAAAGCTGGCTCACAAGAAGAAAGGAAACCATGGAATACGCACTGATGTAGGTATACAGGGATTTTGTTGAAAATAACAGATGACAAAATCTTTTTTAGTATTTCTAAGAATCGGCGTCACATTTCGGTCAGCTGTGTTTCTACAAAGAAATGACTGTCCATTGTTTCTTCACAGAAGACCCCGATTAAAAGAGCGTTTTACAATCACAGGCACAAAATCGATGATACCTGGGAAAAATGGCTACATCACCAGCGATCGCATCTTCTAGTTCACGGACAATTTTACAAATTTCAGAAGGCTGAGATTTATCCGCTATATCGCTCGCGTATTTTCTATGAAGCATCCACAAAAAGCTAGACTTATCCAGTCACTGACTCGGCTGTCACCGGTCCAGCAGCGACCTACGCACCAGTCACCGCAACGTAAGTCGAGCATTAGTCTCTACGAAGGCTTTACTTTGATTGAGCTGATGGTGGTCATTGTGATTGTTGGGATGCTTTCAGCGATCGCACTTCCTTCGTTTTTGAATCAGGCAAACAAAGCAAAGCAATCCGAAGCCAAAACATACGTGGGTGCGATGAACCGTGCTCAGCAGGCCCACTTTCTTGAGAGAAATAAATTTGCAGGTCGGCTGAGTGACCTAGGCGTTGGCATCAACAGCGTGACTCAGACCTACTCATACGGCATGACCCTAGCAACCGGTGCAGCTGTCGGCGACGGCGTTACCAACTACGCCAGACCACAAGCAATAGAACAATCAGTTAAGGCCTACATTGGAGGCGTCAAACTAGGCTCCGTACCGGGAGTAAATGCAGCCACCACGCTGGCTGTGCTCTGTGAGGGCCTGATTGCAGGCAATGCGGATGGCACGGAGGAAGCAGACCAGCTAGACACCTCAATTGTTGGACCACCCATATGCCCGACGACAGTAGGAGCGGCGTATCGGGCAGTTAAGTAGCTCAGGTAACTGGCGCGGCAGTCAGAAAGCACAGAAGTAAGAAAGCACAGAAGTAAGAATCGCTCATCGTAAGGGTTGAGCAGCGAGTATGGCAAAGTAACCCGCTATGATAGCGTCAGCAAATGTCGTCGCGATCACCTACCGATTTCCGATGGCAGCTTGCTGATTACCGCTAAGCTTACGGGCCATGGATAGCCAGCAAGATCACTTCATTGTGTGTGGGTTGGGCAGCCTCGGGCAGCAAACGATTATCAACCTTAGGAAGTTTAGCCAGGCGCCTGATGAAATCTCCATTGCGGCTATTGACCTTGTAGAGCCTAGCTACTGGGAAGTTGAGACTCTGCCAAACTTACTCAGCCAGCCTGTGCTCGTTGGCGATAGCCGTCAGTATGGCCTACTAAAAAAAGCAGGCATTGACCGCTGCCGCAGCATTCTGGTGGTGACTAGCGACGAAAGCGTCAACGTAGAAACCGCCCTCGCCGCCCGCCGACTCAATCCGCAGGTGCATATTGTTCTGAGGTCTTCTCGCTACAACCTCAATCAATTGCTAAAGCGGCAGCTTGGCCAGTTTGTTGCCCTCGATGCAATGGCACTACCGGCCAATACCTTTGCCCTAGCGGGCATGGGAAACAATATTCTCAGCGTCTTCAAAATTGGGCAGCTACCCTTTCGCGTCGTAAAACGCGTCGTAGAAAGAGGAGAGCCCCGATTTGACGGCCTACCTCTACAGCGCCTGTTTCGCCGAGATAGTCGGCTACTGCACCTCTCTCCCAATAGGCCTTTACCCCCTGGCGCAGAAGCGCAAACTGCTTCGAGAATTTTTCACCGTTGGCAACCCGATGTGACTCTCCAAGCAGGCGATACCGTCACCATGGTCGAAATCGACTACGCCTACGACCGCAAGGACGTTCCATCCTCCAAAAATCTGTGGACCCGACTGCAAGAACAGGCCCAAGAATTTATCAGCAGTGGATGGCACAGACGTTTTCTGAGCTTTTGGGGGCAAGGAGAACAGCAGTCTCTGCGCAGAATTACCGCGATCGCACTCTTCACCATCCTGATATCTTGGCCGGTCGGCACCTTGCTAATCAAGCAGGCCATTCCCGACTTGAGTTGGGCGAGGGCAATCACCCTAGGCGTCATCTTGCTGCTGGGTGGCTATGGCGATGTCTTCGGCGGGCTAGAAGAAACTAACCTGCCCATTTGGCTGCCGTTCGTCTGTCTACTGATTGCCTTGGCCAGCCTGTTCTTAGTGCTTGGCGTCCTCAGCTTACTGGCCGACCAGCTGCTTAGTTCCCGGTTTGAATTTCTCCGGCGGCGTCCCCAATTGCCCAAGCGCAACCACGTGATTGTGGTAGGTCTTGGCAGACTGGGCTACCGGGCTATCAACATTCTCAAAGCCTTTAACCAGCCCCTCATTGCCATTACCCACGAGCTGGCCTATCCCGAACTGGTCAGCGAGGTGCCCCTACTCACTGGCAATATTTTGCAACAGCTAACATTGGCGAATCTCGCAGGTGCGAAAAGCGTCCTCGCGGTCACTGACGATCCGATGCTGAATTTGGAGATTGCGCTGATCGTCTCTGAAGCGATCGCCGAGAGCAGCCCATCCCAAAACATACAGGCCAATCCTGAAAGCCTGACTGAAACTCAATTTGCAAACAGTCAGACCAGTCACCAAACAAATGGGCAGGGCGACTTCACGCCCATCATTCGCACCGTTAACCGGGCCCTCAGTGACAACGTTGCCGTGCTATTGCCTCAGGCAAAAGCCTACTCCGTCTACGCGCTCTCCGCAGAAGCCTTTGCAGGTGCCGCCTTTGGTGAAAACATTTTGAGCCTCTTTCGACTGCAAAATCAAACCATCTTGGTCACGGAGTATCACATTGCCACCGACGACCATCTCAACCAAAAGCTCTTGGCCGATGTGGCCTATGGCTATGGCGTCGTGCCCATTTTGCTAAAGACGCGTAGCGCCCAAGGGGGCTGGCGCGAGCTACCCATGCCCGGCGACGATCTGCGACTTCAATCAGGCGATCGCCTGCACATTCTCTCTTCTATCAACGGGCTCAGACGTATCGAACGGGGAGATGCGATTAGCTCGCGCACCTGGCAGCTGCAGCTGGGCAAACCGCTAAATTCTCAAGTGCTCCTGGCGGCGGGCAATACCCTCATGCAGCTCTCTGGGCAAGACCTAGCGCTTTGCCGCAGCCTCATGGAAAATCTGCCAGCGACCCTTGAGCTTGCCCTCTATCCATACCAAGCCTACCGCCTACAAGAAGAACTGCAGCGCTACATTCCCACCCAGCTTTCGGCGTTATAAACACGATGAAAAGCCGAGTGATCTTCCACATCACCCTCAACCGGGTTTACCCGCCTAGATTGATACGCTTGATGAACTTCTGGTGTAGGTTTTAGGATTTCTGCTGTATTTTCCAAATAGCCTTCCCCATAGCCCATACCTGAATGCGAGAGCACTATGAGTCAATACATTAGTCGCCGCGATTATGCTGCCACCTTTGGCCCAACGGTGGGCGATCGCATTCGATTAGCCGACACCGATCTCTTTCTAGAAGTCGAACAGGATCTCACCAGCTACGCGGGCACCTACTACGGCGACGAGGTCAAGTTCGGAGGCGGTAAAGTCATTCGCGATGGCATGGGTCAGTCGCCCATCTCTAGGGCAGATGGCGCCGTCGACACGGTGATTACCAATGCGCTGATTTTAGACTGGTGGGGCGTGGTCAAAGCCGACATCGGCATCAAAGACGGCAAGATTGCCAAGATCGGCAAAGCCGGCAATCCCTACACCCAAAACGCAATCGACATCATTATCGGACCCGGTACAGAAATTATTGCGGGAGAAGGCAAAATTTTGACCGCTGGGGCGATAGATTCGCACATCCACTTCATTTGTCCGCAGCAGATAGAGGTTGCGATCGCATCTGGCGTCACCACTATGCTCGGCGGCGGCACCGGACCAGCCACAGGTACCCTCGCCACCACCTGCACCCCTGGCGCATGGAATCTGCACCGCATGCTCCAGGCCTCAGAAGCCTTCCCTATGAACCTGGGCTACATGGGCAAAGGCAATGCCAGCCAGCCCGAGGCCCTAGTCGAGCAGGTCATGGCCGGCGCCATGAGCCTCAAGCTCCACGAAGACTGGGGCACCACCGCAGCCGCTATCGACACCTGCCTCTCCGTTGCCGACGACTACGATGTGCAGGTCGCCATTCACACCGATTCACTCAATGAATCGGGCTTCGTCGAAACCACCATTGCGGCCTTCAAAGATCGCGTGATTCATACCTTTCACACAGAGGGCGCAGGCGGCGGGCACTCGCCCGACATTCTCACCGTGTGCAAGCTGCCAAATGTGCTACCCGCCTCGACAAATCCCACGCGTCCCTTCACCATCAACACCTTCGATGAGCACAAAGACATGCTCATGGTGTGCCACCACCTCGACAAAAACATTCCCGAAGACGTGAAGTTTGCAGAGTCTCGCATTCGCCGTGAAACTATCGCCGCAGAAGACCTGCTGCACGACATGGGCGCCTTCAGCATCATGGCCTCCGACTCTCAGGCCATGGGCAGAGTGGGCGAAGTCATTACCCGCACCTGGCAGACCGCCCACAAAATGAAGGTGCAAAAGGGCCTCCTGCCAAATCCTGAAAACACCGGCGAAACCCACGACAACTACCGGGCCAAACGCTACGTGGCCAAGTACACCATCAACCCAGCGCTGGCCCATGGCATCGCTCACTGCGTCGGCTCAGTAGAAGAAGGCAAGCTGGCCGATCTGTGTCTTTGGAGCCCTGCCTTTTTTGGCGTCAAGCCAGAAATGGTCATCAAAGGCGGCTTCATTGCCTGGTCGCAGATGGGTGATGCTAATGCGAGTATCTCTACGCCAGGGCCGGTACATATGCGGCCAATGTTTGGCAGCTACGGGGGTGCGATCGCGAGCACAGCCTACAGCTTTGTCTCCCAATCCGCCTACGACAATGGCATCGCCGACCAAGCCGGACTCGACCCCGCTCGGCTACAGCCCGTCTTCAACACGCGCCAAATCAAAAAAGCCGACCTCAAGCTCAACAGCCTCACCCCAAATATCGAAGTCACACCAGAGACCTTCGAAGTCAGGGTCGACGGCAAACTCCTCACCTGCGAACCTGCAGCCGTACTGCCAATGGCCCAGCGTTATTTCTTGTTCTAGCTATCGTCTTCCGCCAGTAATTTCTTCTGTCAGCGATTTCTTGCTCTGACAATCTCTCGTGTCGGCAATTTCTTGTGTCATATGCACAAGATCTATGCTTTTGGGAAGATGTCCATGAGGAATTGTGAAGCTAAAGATTCTGTATCCTCGTATACAACTTTGAGCATGTCAGCGCCCTAGGATACCTTCAAAATCAGTGCAATTACAGTCAGCTCCATGGTCTAGCATCTTAACCTCGTCTTAATCGAGCAAAGGTATGGCGGGGTAGCAGACATTAACGCTGGAAAAACAAGACAAGTGTGATTTAGGGAGTCCAATTAACGGCAATGGCAAGACTCGGTAGACGTAAATTTTTGGTATACGGTACGGCAGCAGCGGGGGCCAGTGTCCTCCTCAAAGCCTGCGCACCCGAAGAGGAAGCAGCAACCCCCGAAGCAAGCGGAGATGCGGCAAGTACAAGCGCAGCCGACGGCGACGTGATCAAAGTCGGCATTCTGCACTCTTTGAGCGGCACCATGGCAATTAGTGAAACCACAGTGGTCGACGCTGAAGAGCTGGCAATCGAAGAGATTAACGCTGCTGGAGGCGTACTCGGTAAGCAGATTGTCGCCGTTAAAGAAGATGGCGCTTCCGACTGGCCCACCTTCGCTGAGAAAGCCGAAAAACTCATCGACCAAGACGGCGTGGCCGTAGTCTTTGGCTGCTGGACATCTGCTAGCCGTAAAGCGGTACTGCCCGTCTTCGAAGAGAAAGACCATATGCTGTGGTACCCCGTACAGTACGAAGGTCAAGAGTGCTCCAAAAATATCTTCTACACAGGCGCTGCGCCCAACCAGCAGATTGAGCCCGCCGTAGACTGGCTCCTCGAAAACAAAGGCCAAGAGTTCTTCCTAGTCGGCTCTGACTATGTTTTCCCCCGCACCGCGAACAATATCATCAAAGAGCAGCTGAAGTCTAACGGTGGCACCACCGTCGGTGAAGACTATCTGCCCCTGGGCAACACCGAAGTCACCCCCATCATCGAAAAAATTCAGCAGGCACTGCCCGATGGCGGCGTTATCTTCAATAGCTTGAATGGAGATAGCAACGTCGCCTTCTTTAAGCAGCTCAAGAGTGCTGGCATGGGTCCTGACAAGTACCCCGTCATGTCGGTCAGTATCGCCGAAGAAGAAGTCCGCCAGATTGGACCTGAGTTCTTGGAAGGACACTACGCCGCTTGGAACTACTTCCAAACGGTGGAAAGCCCAGCCAATGAAAAGTGGGTTGCCGACTTCAAGGCGAAGTACGGTGACGACCGCGTCACCAACGATCCCATGGAAGCGGCTTACATCATGGTGTATCTGTGGGCGCAGGCAGCTGAAAAAGCTGGTAGCACCGATATTGCTGCCGTCCGTGAAGCAGCCTACGGTCAAACCTTCGAAGCACCAGAGGGATTGGTCACCATGCAGCCAAACCACCACATCTCTAAGACAGTCCGAATTGGCGAAGTCCGCGAAGATGGCCTGTTTGAGATTGTCTCTTCTACCGATGGTCCGCTAGAGCCCCTACCTTGGAACCAGTACGTTCCCGATACCAAGGGCTTTGCTTGCGACTGGTCTGACCCTGCCAAAGGCGGCAAATACAAGTCGGAAGAAGCCTAAAAGGCTACGGCGACTTCACCGGAACGAAAGCGTCTTATCCCACAAGCCCTACTAAACACAAGGGACTGGCTTGTGAACAGTGAAATCGTCTATCAAGTCGTTAACCAAAAGGGGGCTGCAGTCGCAACAGACTCGCTGCCCCTTTTCTTTGGTAGATATATGTAATGAACGACATGTAATGAACGTATTTGAGAGCAATGTTCAGCTGTGTTAGATAGTTTAATCACCACCTTTTTTAACGGAATTAGCATTGGAACGGTGCTGCTGATTGTGGCGTTGGGTCTGGCTATCGTCTTTGGCCTCATGGGCGTCATCAACTTGGCCCATGGCGAGCTGATGATGCTGGGTGCCTACACCACCTATGTGGTGCAAAATGGCTTTAAAGAATTCCTGGGTAGCGACCTGCAGGGGCTATACATCTGGGTGGCTATTCCGCTGTCATTTTTGGTGGCGGCGCTGGTGGGTCTGGCTTTAGAGCGGGGCGTGATTCGCTTTTTGTACGGTAGACCCCTTGAGACGCTGCTAGCGACTTGGGGAGTGAGCCTCATTTTGCGCCAGTTTGTCCGTAGCGTGAGCTGGTCGATGGTGGCAGGCGTCGTGGTCTTTTGCGGCCTGTTTTTTGGGGGAAAGTGGCTGCTCAACAAGTCTGCTCGCATCGCGCCTCACCGAGAAAATTTGGTCACGACGGGGTTGTTTTTACTCTCTGGCGCGATCGCTTGGTTCTTGGGCAGCAGTCTCAACCAAACCTCTCGCCTGGCTCGCCCCTGGTTTAGCGCCCGCAACGTCGATGTCACCGCGCCCCGCTGGCTACAGGGCAGCATCCAAATCACAGATACGCTACAGTTTCCGGCCTCCCGACTCTTTATCATTGTGCTGACGCTGATTTGTTTGCTCGGGGTGTACTTGTTCTTGCAGCGGTCGGCTTGGGGGCTGCGCATTCGGTCAGTCACCCAAAACAGAGACATGAGCGCCTGCCTGGGCATTCCCACCGCGCAGGTAGATGCAGTGACCTTTGCCCTTGGCTCTGGCCTAGCTGGGATTGCAGGCTTTGCAGTCACCCTACTTGGCTCAGTAGGACCGAACCTCGGGGTGAACTACATCGTCGATGCCTTTATGGTCGTGGTGGTTGGCGGCGTCGGCAATTTGCTCGGCAGCGTGATTGCCGCGCTGAGCATTGGCATCGTCACCTACCTCCTCGGCTCGGGGACCATGGTGCGGATGCTGGGCTCTGCAGACTGGGTGCAGCCGCTGAGCGAATTCTTCAACTTTTTTGCAACGACGAGTATGGCCAAGGTGATGGTGTTCGCCCTAATCATTGTGTTCTTACAGGTGCGCCCGGCGGGACTCTTCCCACCAAAAGGGCGCTCGGCGGAGGTGTAGCCCATGACAGAATCCATGACGCCCGTACCCGCTTCACCCACTGGCAAAGCATCGGGGCTCGCCAAACGCTGGGAGCTGCTGTTAGTTGTCCTAATTGCGCTCTTCTTTATCTTTTTAGTGCCGCTGGTGCTCTCGGGCTTTCGCCTTGGACTGCTGGGTAGATTTCTATCGCTGGCTATCGTTGCGCTGGGAATCGACCTTATTTGGGGCTTTACGGGTCTCTTGAGTTTGGGCCATGGCATCTTTTTTGCTTTGGGTGGATATGCGATCGCCATGCACCTGCAGCTGCGCACCCTCAGCGAAGGCAGCATTCCAGAATTTTTTGGCCTCTATGGCGTCTCAGAGCTGCCCTGGTTTTGGCAACCCTTTTACTCATCGCCATTTACCCTGTTAGCGATTGTGCTGATTCCGGCTTTGGTTGCCGGACTGCTAGGCTACTTGGTCTTTCGCAATCGCATTCGCGGCGTTTACTTCTCCATCCTTACCCAGGCCGCACTGGTCGTCTTTTTCAACTTTTTCAATGGCCAGCAAAAGCTCATCAATGGCACCAACGGCCTCAAAACCGACACCACCGAACTCTGGGGTATGTCGGTCGGCGGCAACGTCGCTCAGTTTTACTTTTACTGCGCCACGGTAGTGCTGCTGGCACTCACCTATTTACTCTGTCGCTGGCTCACCAGCGGGCGCTTTGGCCGCATGCTGATCGCCATTCGCGACGATGAAAACCGAGTTCGCTTCTCGGGCTACGACCCGACCGCTTTCAAGGTGCTAGTGTTTGCAGTTTCTGGCGGCATCGCGGGAGTTGCGGGCGCCCTGTACACGGTGCAATCTGGCATTGTTTCACCCCAGTACATGAGCATTGCCTTCTCGATTGAAATGGTCATTTGGGTCGCAGTGGGTGGCCGGGCCTCCCTAGTAGGGGCGATCATTGGTGCGCTCACCGTAAACTGGGGCCGGGCGCTGCTGAGCGAACAATATCCAGAGATTTGGCTATTTTTTCAGGGCGCGCTGTTTTTGATTGTGGTGACGATTTTGCCCGATGGCATCGTCGGCTGGCTGAGGTATCGCGCCGCAGATGACTTGCGATCGCTCTTTGGCAAGCCCATTCCCACCGCCACCTACCCTCGCCTAGAAGTAGACGAAACCATTCGCCAGGAAGCCGCTCTATACGGCACTCGCACTCCAGACCCAGCAGCAGACAAGCCTGCTAGCAATATCGAGCCCGGAGAGACCTCCCAGCCATGACCACACAGTCACCAGCCACGCCCAGCGGCAAAACAGCCACCCCCCTTTTAAACATTGAAAACGTCACCGTCAGCTTCGATGGCTTCAAGGCGATCAACGGCCTCAACTTCACCCTAGGCGATCGCGGCCTGCGGGTGATCATCGGCCCCAACGGCGCCGGGAAAACCACCTTTTTAGACGTCATCACCGGCAAAGTGCAGCCCACCGAGGGCAGAGCCCTGTTCAAAGGAAAAAACATTCAAAAAATGCCAGAGCATGCGATCGCTCGGCTCGGCATCGGGCGCAAGTTTCAAACGCCCCGGGTCTATCTCAACCTCACCCCCCGAGAGAACCTAGAACTCTCCTGCAACCGCATCAAAACCGTCTGGCACACCCTCTTCAAGCCCACCCCCAAAGCCGAATCGCGCACCGTCAGTGGACTGCTACAGACGATTGGCCTGACGGCAAAAGCCGATACACCCGCCGCCCTGCTCTCCCACGGCGAAAAACAGTGGCTCGAAATTGGCATGCTCGTCGCCCAGTCTCCCGATCTGCTGCTGGTCGATGAGCCCGTCGCCGGGTTAACCGACGAAGAAACCGAACGCACCGGTGAGCTGCTACTGTCTTTGGCCGAAAGCCACGGCGTCATTGTCATTGAGCACGACATGGAATTTGTCCGGCAGATTGCCCAGCAAAACAAGGTCACCGTGCTTCACGAAGGCAGCGTGCTCTGCGAGGGCACCATGGATGAAATTCAAAGCGACCCCCGCGTGATCAAAGTGTATTTGGGCGATCCGGATGCGATGGGCCATTGATAGCAAAACCCATTTGAACAGGGCATAAAGCTAATACAAACCATTGACAATGAAAGCGGGCTGCAATGAGGTGCGCGATCGCTTTTATGGACAGCATCGGCAATTGAATAAAGGTTAATCAATGAATACCATTGGCAGCTCTGTAAACATTGTTGAATAAAGTTAACAGCTGCGATTTTTCCTTTTTTAAGTAATTGTTTAGTAAGCCATTCACGTTGCTAGAAAGTATTAGATAAAAGTGCGATCGCGCATGTTTTCTCACAACGCTTTGAATTCGCGAAAACTCTTAAAACCCCGAAAATACCCACGTTTACAGAGGTATTTGACCAAAAGCCTTTGCAATACTATCGGCTGCGCCCGACAAATCCCCAGATGTGCCCCTGTCTGCGGCCATTAAGTGCTGTAAATTAACGATTCCTATCTATCCAAACAACTCAGATTGATATGATATCGTTGTATTCAACAGTGATGTTGGATGCAACATTCGGCTGTCGCTAAAGCGTTTCGGCGCTAGATATCAGTTTAAATAAAGACTATAAATCATTAGCTGACTGCCTCAGCAAATACCTCATCCCTAATTAAAATTCTCATTTTCTTGGAGAGCCAACCGGCCATGTCAATTTATGTAGGCAACTTGTCTTACAGCGCAACAGAAGCAGACCTCAGCGAAGTCTTCTCTGAGTACGGTGCAGTCAAGCGCATTACCCTACCCACCGACCGAGAAACGGGCCGCCCCCGTGGATTTGCCTTCGTCGAAATGGAAGACGAAGCCAACGAAGAAAAAGCTATCGAAGCGCTCGATGGTGCTGAGTGGATGGGCCGTGAGCTACGGGTAAACAAAGCAAAACCCAGAGAGCCCCGCAACCGACCTTCGAGTGGCGGCGGATGGAGCTAGCCCGCCAAGACTGGCAAGACAGCAAAAATTAGGGTACTCTAAATGTTCTGAGCGAACAAACTATAAGGAGGTGAAAACTATATGGCTCAAGTTGTCCTCGGACAAGACGAAAATCTCGAAGCAGCACTGCGACGCTTTAAGCGTAAAGTCGTGCGAGCAGGCATTTTTCAAGACATCAAGAAAAACCGCTATTTTGAGACACCTCCCGAAAAGCACAAGCGCA
>JBCBIK010000120.1:0-16242 GCA_038524545.1 Cyanobacteria bacterium J06623_4
TCACAACCCAAATAGACTGCAGCAGCACCCACCCAAACAAAAACCACCACAGCGGATCGGTATAGACCTGCCGCCTCAAAATCCACTGCCGCCCCAAATAGATAAACACCAGCAGATCGACTCCAATCGCAAATGCCGCTGGCACACTCTGCGCCGAGTACAAATCCAAAGCGCTGCGAAGGAGCAAAATGCCCAGCACGGTCGCCTCAAAATTTCGCAAAAAGGCAAACAACCCCGCTCCAGCAATCACTAACCCAGCCGCATAGAGCGGCTCAGCTGCCAGCAGCACACTAAAGCAGATCCCAAAAACAACTAGCAGCAGCACACCTAGCCAGCCGAAGGAACGTATCCAGTTGTATCGGGCTGAGGAAATCAATCCCATAGGGAGGCTCTCACATCAAACAAGGTTCTGAACGAACAAGCTTTGTATTCCATCAAACGAATCAAGCTGAGCTAGTTAACCTGGGCTAGTCAAATAAATTGAATAATGCGCCAAAAGGATTCAAGACCCGTCCAACAAAGTCGAACACCGTGCCAACGTTGCCCCGGGAAGACGGCTCTACATACACGACATCGCCTTCTACCAGTGGTTCAGAAGCTTCTCCGAAGGCATAGGCCAGCTGCTCGACACGGCCATCGGGCATCATGCGCAGCAACGTCACTTCGTCAGTATCAGCATCGGGCGTGGGTCCTCCAGCTGCAGCCACCGCGCCACTAACGCCGACCATCGGGCTCACCACCAGCTGACCAGGCGTATTCACTTCACCCGCTACCTGCACCGTAATCTGGCTGGGCGCAACGGTTGAAGATAGCAGTGTGCGCTGGTCAATATCGGCAACCGAGGCCGTCGGCACAATAATTTCATCTCCGTCAAAAATTCTGGGGTCAGCCTGCAGGTCTCCCCGGCTGATGGCATCCCACAAATTCACCCGAAACTCTCCGTAGGGCGTCGCTGCCGACGGCGACCGCGTCGGCACCGCTCGGCGAATCACCACATTTCTTAGATCCGCGCTGGGCGTAATGCCCCCAGACTCGACCAGCGCCGTACTCAGCGTAGGCGGACGGCGCTGCGTCTGGTCGGCAGAGTTGATAGGGGCCAGTAAGCGGGGGCCTGGCCTCAGCACTTCACCGCTAATGCTGACCCGTAGCGGACTCGCGCTGACCAGGTCCACGCTCACCTGCGGACGACGCACAAAGGGACCAAGGGCCGATTTGATAGTGGCCATCGCCTCTACGGGCGTGAAGCCACCCAAGAAAATAGGACCGCCGAGCGGCAGCTGCACCGTCCCTGTACTGCTGATTTGCTGCTGTCCAGAAAGATCTTCGAACCCGAGTACGGTAATGTCGATCACGTCGCCCGGCTTCAGCGGATCGTTTGTGTTGAAGGGAAGTGCGGGGGCCAGCGGCTGGGGCAGCGGCTGGGGCAACGGCGGCTGTGTTTGGATGGGCTGTACCGGTGGGCGAAAGGGAACTGCCGTCGTCCCTGCGGGTGAGACAGGTGTCTGCGTGGATGCGGGCGCTTGCTGTGTCTCATTCGTTGGAGCTGCATTTTCCTCAGCAGGCGCTGACTCCGGAGAATCAGGCAGTCTGGGCAAGTTCTCCTGCGCTATGGCAGATAGGCTTCCTGGCACACCACCTGGCATCGCACCTAGCCCCCAGCTACTGAGTGAGACCGCTATGCCCAAACTCACGGTAAAGCAACGCAATGAAACTAAACGGGTGTTTGTCGGAGCAAATGACATAGTGACACTCAGAAATCGATACGGAAGAATTCAAACAGAAGGTAAATAAAAGCTCAAAAGGCAACAACCGGGTGGATCCCAATCCCTACGACCGGCGAATGCCACTCTGGGAGACCGCTGGTTGCTGGAGCATTGGCAGCTGGCCGAGCTGCTCTTCGGGCAAGATGGTTTCATTCATTGCGATGCCCAGCAGAGGAACGCCGCTCTTACGCAGCTGCTGGACAGTGTCGGCCAGTACGCTGCGAGGCGTGTAACCGGGTCGGGTGACCAGCAACAACCCATCCGTCATTTGGCTTACGGTAGCCGCGTCCGCAGAGCTATCGACAGGCGCGGTATCGATGAGAATCAGGTCATATTCCTGCGTCAGGTTATCGATCAGCACTCGCATGGCCGAAGATTCGGTCACGGTCGAAGGCCGATTCAAAGTCTGACCGTAGGGCAACACAGATAGACGACCAATCGTCGTTAGCTTCACCGCGTCGGTCAGCGGTTGACTATGATTAATCACATCGGTCAGACCGGGCTGAGATTCTACTTGCAGATACAGGTGCTGAATGGGGTTGAGCGGGTTGGCCTCAATGATGAGCGTCTTTCTGCCGAGCATGGCTGAGACCGCGCCTAGACAGGTAGCGACCGAAGAGGTGCCTTCATTACTGGTAGGACTGCTGACAACCACAACTTGAGATGACTGGGTACCCGCAGCGCGCCCTTCTGCAAAAAAGGCTCCTTCCATGGCCGAGCGCCCGCTAGCCGCTGCATTGCCGTTGCGCAGGGCAGCTTCTCGCATGCGCTGGCGAGATTCCATGGTTTTGAGCAACGCTCGGTAGGGTTCTACGTGACGCGGATTATCCAAAAAGGCATCCAGGCCAGCCACATCGACCGCTTCTGCTGACAGCCTCGGCAGGTAGCCCAGCACGGGCAGCTTGACCAGTTTTTCGACTTCGTCGCCACTCTGCAGAGAAGCATCTAGCAAATCTAATAGCAAAATCGCACCGACTGACAGAATACTGCCTGCGATCGCACCGAGCGCAAGCACCACCAGCGGCTTAGGCGACACCGGCTCCAAATCCGGCTCAGCCATGCCCACAATCCGCACGTTGCTCACCAGCTGCGCTTCTGCAATCCGAGCCTCTTCCAGCTTGGTACGAATCAGCTCCAACGAGTCTGCCGCGTCTTCCCGCTCCCGTGACAACACAGAAAGCGGCTGCTGCACAGCGGGCATCTGCGCCAGCTGTCCGCGTAAATTAGCCAGGTCGCTCTGCACCACAGCGAGGCGATCCGCCAGCGCCTCCGCCTGAATAGAGCTATTGATAGACTGAGCGATCAAATCCTGGCTCAGCTCGTTCGTCGACATGGCAGCAGCAACATTGCCCAAGCCAGCCGGACTAATTTGGTTGAGCCGCTGCTGATAAATCGCCTGCAGGCTATTCACCTGGTCGACAAGGGCCAACAATTCTGGGTGCTGATCGCCCAGACGAGAGCGGGCTTCAGAAAGCTGCACTTGAGCTTGCGTTAGCTCTGATCTGAGGGTCTGCAGCTGAGCATCTTGACCCACCCGCGCAAGATCGTAGGCCGTTTCTGGCGACGTAATACCTGTGACATCTTGTAGTCGCTGGTCGCGGGTAAGCACTTCTTGCAGCGCAGCAATCAGCGATCGCTCCTCCTGCTCTAGCTCCGCAAGGCCCATCACCATCTGCTGATTTTGAGCGTCGACAGACACCAGGCTATTGGCTTGTCTATACTGGCTCTCGGCCTGCTCGGCCTGCCGCAGCTTGGATTGCAAAGCAGGCAGCTGAGACTCTAAGAACGCTCGTACCGCTGCCGCTTCCACGTTGATGTCTTCCACATTTTGATTAACTGCTGACTGGGCAACGGCATTCACCAAGTCTGCAGACATCACCGGGTCGGTGCTGCGGTAGGTAATTTCTACAATATTTGTTGCTGGGATGATGTCGACAATCAGCTCTCGCTCTAGGTGGTCGACAGTCGGCACATCATTTTCCTGACCTGTTTGTGCCTGACCGTTTCCACTTTCTGCTGGCTGACCAGACAGCTCCCGGTAGCGATTCAGCGCGGCCCTGAGCACCCCTTGAGACCTCACCACCTCAGCCTGCGTCACAATCGGATTAGCGCCACCAAGTTCGTCGGTTTCAGTGAGGGTTTGGCCAATGTTTGACACGCTCGTGCGCTCGTCCTCCACAGATAGCCGCACGGTCGCCTCGTAGATTCGGGGTGCGATCGCCAGATAAGCCAGTGCGCCCCCCATAGTGGCTAGGAAAGCCGGTATGGCCACCCACCAATAGCGCTTAAAAGGAGATAGGGTCGTACGGGGGGAAAGAGTTCTCACAGGTTGAGGCACCTTTTCAGGGGTGGTTATAAATTAAAAAATACTTAAGAATATTGACATAAACTTTCACGCAGTGCCAGCTATCAGAAATTTACGGCCAATATGGGCTAGCAATGTCCAAAAAGGCGAGCTTACTAACAACTGCAACCGGAGAGAGGCGTTTTTGGAGCACACTATATTCCAAGTCACAGCAGACCCTTAGAAACCCGTTTTCACCAAATCTAGGCAAAGGCCTAGTTGAAAATACCAGATAGGTGAAACACTATCCGGTTGAAAACACTCACTCACTAAAGTTACTGTCTAGCTTGAATACCTAGGCAAATGCGCGGACCTGTCAATTGATTTGAATGCACCTTGTTCAGGATTTTAGTGGTAAATGACCGTAAAACTACTGTGAATCAGGAATTCATACAAACTTTTCAGCCAACTGTTAAGGCTTAGTATTTTCACCCAATGAAATCGCTGAATCGCTTGCTAAATACAGCACTGGCACGACGTGACAAAGATCACCGGCTGCCCGACTTGCGCTCTCAGACGGGCTTTAGCCGCAGTTGAATGACAGGCTTTCTACCTTACGGATGTCAATGTTAAATCCACATATCCCTGCCGCGAACAACAAAACCCCCAATGACCATTTCGCCATCGCCTTTTCACCCCTGTCGCTGCAGCAGGTGTATGAGCTAACTGATGATGGTGCCAATGGTGCGATCGCGCTCTTCAGCGGCATGGTGCGCGACCAAACAAACGGAGAACCCGTCGTCGCACTGGAATATCAGGCCTATGAACCTATGGCGATCGCCGTCTTCAAGCAAATCGCCACCGACATCCGTTCGCAGTGGCCTGATATCACCCACATCGTCATTCACCACCGCACGGGCAAGCTTGTCATCGGCGAAATCAGCGTGTTAGTAGCCATCGGCAGTCCTCACCGGCGAGAAGCCTTCGCCGCCTGCCAATATGCCATTGATACGCTCAAACACAACGCCCCGATTTGGAAAAAAGAACATTGGGAAAACGGTTCGACCAGCTGGGTTAGTATTGGCGCTTGCGAAGTAGAAACCGCCCACTGACGCTCATGGACAATCGTTCATTACACAAGCGCTAGAGTAAGGCTACTTACGAGGAAGACGACGACATTACCGACGAAAGCAAAGAGTTACCTTGCGGTTTTTTCGGGTTGATTTCCTTCAACTTACGCTGACGATCTTCAATAACCATACTCAGCTGCTGCGAAAATAGAGGCGTCTTATTGAGCATCTTCTGCACCGCATCTATCTCTAAAATGAGCACCTCTAGATCTTCAGCCGCGGTCACAGTCATGGGGCTAGGCTCATTGGCTAGTAGCGCAGAATAGCCAAAAAAGTCACTCCGGGTCATCTCAGCAATCGTATATTTACGACCGTTGCTGTCCTGTGTGACGGCCACAGCGCTACCCGCTAGTACAAAATGCAGCTTCACATCGTGCTGCCCCTGAAAAATCACCGACTCACCTTTGCCAAAGTGGTCAAGCGTTGTCTGTCCGGCCAAATCCTCTAGTACCTCATCATCTACCATCGCGAGGCTAGGCAGCGATTTCATATAGTTGGCTAATCGTCTTATCGGCTCGTCATCGGCGACCTTGGGCAGGTGATGATGATACACATCTCGAATAGGGAAAGGAATCGACAGCCTGTTTCTGCGCGCCGCATACCAAATGCGCGTGATGAAATCATTGCGAATCGTCGGTACCTGAGCATAGTCATCGACAAACAATCGAACGATGTAACCAATCGAAAAGTCATCGTAGGATGTCGTCACCACAATGGGCAACGGATTAGACAACACACCCTTTGTATCCAGCGCTGTCTCTAGCATCACCCGCTTCACTTTATTCGGCGGATCGTCGTACGAAAATCCAATCGAGACAATCTCAATATGGCGCATACTGGGGCGGTTGTAATTGCGAATGACCGCCGAAGCCAACACCGAGTTTGGCACAATTAGCTGCTCTAGCTCACGCGTCATAATATGCACAGAGCGCCAGTTCACCTCGATCACCTTACCTTTTTGCCCGTCGACTTCTAACCAGTCTCCAATTTCAAACGGCTTTTCGAACAGTAGCGCGACTCCCGAAAACAGGTTGCCAAGCGTATCTTGCAACGCAAAACCCAGCACGACACCACCGACGCCAAGTGCCGTAAAGGCACCCTGCAAATCCACTCCAAACACCGCACTCAGTACAATCGCAACCCCCATAGCGATTAAGACCGTACGAACTAAGTCGCGGAACAGCTTGGGCATATCTTTTTGCCAAGTTCCTGGCTTTGCCCCTGTAAACAGCAGCACATTCACAAAAGACAGCGCCACTATAATTAAAGACACCCAAGCCAGGGTCTCCACCACCTGAATCGGGGGACTCGATTCTTCTATATTCAGCAGCCGGGTCAACAGGAAAAACAGCGCTGCAGAAGGAACCACCCAATTGCGCAGCTCTACAGCGACTTTCACCATTGGGTGCTTACGCTTCCTAAGCTGTAAAATCAGCTCGCCCAACAGCAGCATCAGCAGCGGGAAACCGACCATTAGGCCAATTCCCCACACCAACCAGTTTTCCTGAAGTGATATGTCCATGAATCATCCACCTGCCCGTCTTAAAAAAATACTCAGTGCAGCCGCCTGCCGCACACCCCTACACCTTGACGCGAAAAACCGGCACAATCATGCCGTTTCGGGCCTTTACTTCACCCATCGGCTCAAACTCGTAGATATCTGTCAGGCTATTGGCAACCGACTGGCTCACATAGATGCTGCTAGGGTCAGCCTTCGATTGTACGTAGTGAGCAGTCACCACGGTGTCTCCCCAAACATCGTAAATTAACCGCTGAGACCCCACGGTTCCTGCCATCACGCCGCCCGAATGCACTCCCGCCCGCATCTCCAGATTGACGTTCCACTCCCGGTTTACCTGGGAAATCACCCGCATTGCCTCAACGGCAAAGTCAATAATGCGCTTGGAATGGTCCAACCGAGCGACAGATAAACCACTCACCGCGAGATATTCGCTACCTGTGGTTTTGATTTTTTCAATCCCGTACGTTTCAGTCGCTTCGTCGAGGGCGCTCACAACCTCGTTGAGGATTTCGATTGCTTTTTTGGGCTTGAGAGATTCTGTCAGCTCTTGGAAATGCAAAACATTGATAAATCCAACCGTCACGCTATCAGCCTCATCAGAGATGGCGGTCACACCGCGCTTTAACCGCTTGGCCACCGAGGCTGGAAACATGTTTAGCAGCAAGGATTCGGTCTCTTGGGTTTTTTGAAACACTAGCTCACTAGTTTTCCGGTTCTTTTTCACCATATGGTTGAACGCCTTAGCCAGTTCTCCCAATTCATCTTCTGCGAGGACATCGACATGTACTTCCCTATGACCTTTCGAAAGCTGCTGAAAGCCTTCACCCAGCGCATGAACCGGCTTCAAAAAAGCTCTAGCCAGCCAAATAGATGCCAACGTGATCAGCAAGACGAGGATGGTGGCCGCAATCAGTACCCGCCGGGTAAACGCAGTAATAGGCTGGAAGATTTCCGCTCGGTCAATTTCTGACACAATCGCCCAGTCTACGCCTCGAATATCCAGCGGCGAGTAGGCGCTAATGACCGCATTTCCAAGGTAATTAATTGCCGTTTCAACGCCATTTTGTCCTTCTAATGCTTGCGTCACCGCTTCGCTTACCGCAGGCTGGTTGAGCACAGAGGTTTCCAACGCTTCAATCCGACTAACATTTTCATCATCGACCTGTAGATCGGTGAGCGATGCTAAGTAACGCTCGGGGTCTTCGATCAGTACCCGAGAATCCGAGCGCAGCAGCTTATCGGCTCCGACTAGAAAGGTTTCACCCGTTTCCCCTAGGCCGTCTTGCACCCAGTTGTTGTTGTTGGTCATGACGGCGTTGATTTCATCTACGGGGACCTGAATGGCAACGACGCCAACCAGCTGCGTGTTGTCGTAGAGGGGGGTGGCCATAAAGGCTGCAGGCGCATTATAAGAAGGTGCATAAAAGTCGAAATCGGAAATGGCAACGTAGCCGCTGTTTTGCCTTAGCGCGTCTTTGTAAACGTTGGCTAGGTTAGACCGGGAGTAAGCTCCCAGCAATAGGCTGGTGGCAAAATCAACTTCTTTAAAAACCGAGTAAACAATGTTGCCATTGGTATCGATCAAAAACAGATCGTAGTAGCCAAATTCTTCGACGATGTTTCGAAAAATAGGATGATAGCGCCTGTGTAGCTGGCTGTATTGAGTACCGTCACCGGCATCGTCGAGCTTTTGCTTTTCTCCAATCGGGTTGGCATTTTTGACCAGATATTCGTACTGCAGATATCGCGACAAAATTGAGGCAGGGAGAAAGGCATCTGGGTTTTCTGGCTGTCTTGTATTTTCAGAAAGGCGCGGCGCAAATTCATTTCTATAAAACTGCCGCAATCCAGTTACACGAGCAGCATCAATTGACCTTGACTCTCCCAGAACAGTCGAAAAAGCCGCGGCAAGTTCTTTCATGGCAGAGACGCTGCTTGGGGTTTTCCCGAGCACCATTAGCTCACTGCGCAAGCCGCGAAAGTAGCTTTCTATCTGGTTCGCCTTAGAGGTTCGCAAACCTACTAGCTGCTTAACCACCGATTCTTCTATGGCGTTTCTTCCACTGCGATAGCCTTCGTAAGCAATCACGATGATAGAGCCGATGCTGACGGCTAGCAGCATAGACATTAACTTTGACTGAATGCTTAAACGGTTGAAACTGCGCACAAAAAACCTCTAAAAAATAACTCTATCCGCGCAGAAACGGTCACCACTTTCGTAGACGCGCCGCCAGCTGCCTTACTTGGCATCAGGCAGAGCAAAAACCATTATCGACTCGCTCCTAGCGGCCAAAGGCTAGATTACGATTTTTCCAATCCATTGGTTGCTAATTTTTGACAAATTCTGGCAATATTTCGGCCCAAAAGCTCACGATTTGTCTACGTTTAGCAGTGGGCAAGCTTCGACCACCGCTGAAAAGGACGCCCCATGACATTGTCGTGCTGACAGATCAATTTTGACAAATCATGTCGAGAGGTGGGCGATGCAGCTTTCTGGCACGAGCCGCCGCTGCCCGCTCACAATGTCAGCAATGGGAAGCCAAAAGGCCTGTGAAATGCGTTTACCTTCAACCAGAGGAAACGTTTCTTGCAGCTGATAGAACTTGGGGTCGGCAAACTGCGCGCTAAAGAGTTGAATCAGCTCATGCTTAGGCTTGTGATTGTAGGTAAAGATATTGTCTAGGCAGGTAATGTGCACCACGTCGACTAGCGTTGCCTGAATCTCTTCTTCAAATTCTCGCAGAAGGGCAGCCTGGCTGGTTTCACCAAAGTCTATGCCGCCGCCTAGAAAGCGATAGAACGTTTCGCCCGTGGCAGGGTCCTGTCCCTGGCTGACAAATACGTGGCGCTCATGTTCGATGAGGCCGAGGGCGATCGCTCGAATCCGCTTAGCCATGCTTACTATCTATCTATTACCGTAATCCGACCGCTATTTTACCTACTCCGGGAAAGCCGCTTCAGGATTCTCTCTAGGCACTGGCCAGTCTGAATTTTCACCGCCGATGATCAGGCGACTAATCTCTACGTAATCCTGGCTGAACTGCGCCATCGTGTTGATCAAAACATCTAGCGCGATCGCATCTGTCGTGCCGAGGTCAAACCAGCAGCGGCTCCACAATCCGTTGAACTCTACCTCAGCCATGTTATGCATGAGAGAGACCAGCGATCGCGCTGACGCTTCCTCATCGTAGTCAAAATAGCTAATATCAACGCCTGTCTCTTGTACCTGAAGGTTTTCAGCGTTAAATCCGCCGAGCTTACCCATAAAGAACCAAGAATTAAAAATCTCTTCTACGTACTGCTGTTCAGCAATCGAAGGAACCGTATCAAATTCCAACCAGATCCAAAGATTAAAAAAATCACACTCACGAAATTGAACTTGCACGCAATTTTGCCCTGTCACCAACGCTTAATATGCACTATACAGTTCTAAGTCAGCATCGCGCCGAATCACTCGGATCATCCAAATCCACGCGCGATAAATAGACCAGACTCTCAATAGTTCATCAGCCGCTTCAAAGTTTTCCGTTCCCCCGTCTCGCCCAGCACTCGTCACCACTGTTTTCCATGCTTCACCTGCGCGATATTAGCTACCATCCCACCGCTGCGGCGATACCCATCCTCAAAGCCATCAGCTTTGACCTTGCCCCCAAGCAGCTCGGCCTCATCGTTGGCCCTAGCGGCTCCGGCAAAAGCACCCTACTAGAAATTCTCGCTGGCCTCGCTACCCCTACAGACGGGAAAATCTTTTGGCGCGAGCAACCACTGCTTCCCGAGGCTCTTCAGCAAATCGGCGGGCTGGTGTTTCAATTTCCAGAAAGACACTTTTGCGGCCATACGCTGTTCGAAGAGCTGCGGCTCGGCCATCCAGAACTCAGCTCTGATCGCGTCTACGAAGCTCTAGACGCGGTGGGGCTAGGCAACCTCTCGCTGCAGGCATCGCCCCAGCAGCTCAGCGGCGGACAGCAGCGACGACTCGCCTTAGCGGTGCAGCTCATTCGTGAGCCCTATCTGCTGCTACTCGATGAACCAACCGCTGGATTGGACTGGTCTATGCGCCAGCAGCTGGTAAATTTGCTAGCACAGCTCAAGCAGCAGTGGAGTTTGCTCATCGTCTCCCACGATGCCGAAGACCTCGTCGACATTGCTGACAGCTGCTGGACAATTGACCACGGGCAGCTTCGCAGCGTAGAACCTGAGACGCTACGCAGGCGAGAAACCTCTACTGTCTCGTAGGCCAATGCTTGCTCTTTTGGCCTGTGGTCTTTTGGTATGGTGAAAACAAATTAACCCATCAATATGACGGACACTCTGCCAACCTATCTTGACCTATGGGAGCATACCCTCAGCTGGCAGCCAACTCCAAAGCAACAAGCAACCTTTCAGCTACTTTACGAAGGCATTCTGGCAGGCAACCAGCAGCTCAACCTCACTCGTATCACAGCGCCTGATGAATTTTGGGAAAAGCATTTGTGGGACTCGCTCAGCGGACTTGCACCCTGGCTCGCCTCACCCGACCCAGCAGACACTGGTCCAGCTGAATCGCCCATTCGCCTGATTGATATTGGCACGGGCGGTGGATTTCCAGGGATTCCAGCAGCGATCGCACTTTCCCCAGCCGCCATCGACCTCACCCTAGTAGACGCTACCCGCAAGAAAATTTTCTTTTTGCAGCAGCTTTGCCAGCAGCTACAGCTACCGGCCACTTGCATTGCACAACGCGCAGAAACCCTAGGACGCGAGCCAAACCATCGCGCTAGCTACGATCTAGCACTAATTCGCGCGGTCGGTCCTGCTGCCACCTGCGTAGAATATGCGATGCCTTTTCTCAAGGTCGGTGCGCAAGCCGTCTTATATCGCGGACAGTGGAGCCCCATAGAAACAGAAGACCTGCTGCCGGTAATCGATTTGCTAGGCGGTGAACTGACCGATTTGCGCAGCTGGCAAACACCTCTTTCTGACAGCCGTCGTCACTGCTTGTTCATCTACAAAGATCGGCCAACGCCAGACGCTTTTCCTAGGGCAGTCGGCATTCCTAACAAATCGCCTCTGACCTAATGCTGGCTCAGTGCTGACCTCAGCCTAACCCTGATTTTTGATTGTCATCACTTCTACGACTTTGATCGCCAGCTCGTCGGAAATCATTAGCAAACGGCGCAAATCGTCAACAAATACCTGCTCTTCTCGGGAAACGGTGCCGTCGGCAAAAATGAGATCTACTGCGATCGCAAAGGCTGTCGGGGCTAAATTTGGCGGCAGCGCGACCTTCGCGCTCTTTATCAGCTCGTTGGGACCATGCTTTTTGATGCCATCGACGAGGTAGGCTTTCATGCGAGCTAGGCTTTCTTCCGTCGCATCCTTAAAGAGCTGCATACGGCTAAGGCACATATTCATTTCAAGTTCTTCTGACTCAGAGAGATAGCCATCGGATGCGATCGCAACCAAACAAATCGCCGCAAAAGCCTCAGCCGAGTTCATCGCTATCTTCGCATCAGAGGGCGACCCAAAAACCTGATTCAAAATGCCCATCTCACCGTCCCTCGCACCAACGTCAAAAAAGCGCAGCACCACTGCCACTCCACCATTGTTGACAATCAAAATCAGTTTCTACCAACTCAAACGATTGAAAAATCGCTTTTACCCCAAGTTTCCGCACATCAATAGTCACACAGGTATCGCAATTGGCTCAAAAAACCAGAAAATTTGCGAACACATCGCGTCAATGACCCCAAAAAAAAGAGAGAGCCTACGCCCTCTCCCTTATCTATACTGTTATCTGTATTGGCTGATTATCTAGACACCTTGATGCATTTCAGACTCTAGCTGCTGGATAAGCACTTCATTGCCCTGCTCCCTGGCAACCTTAATGCGGTGCTGCAAAGAGCGCTCAATACTTGCCTTATGCAAGCGACTCGACTCCTGGAGCAATTCGCGGCGTGCTTGGGCAGCAGGGCTCGTGCCCATAAGCTTATTGCGCAAGTGAGCCAGCGCATTACCAGGGCGCACTGTCTGCACAGATGGCTGAGTGAGCTGCTGAACTTGGCCATGGCGTGTCGTCTGGTAAGCGACACCGCGGTATCTTAGAGAAACAGCGGGCTGAGGGATTGGTACATGCCGCACATAAGCATAGGGCGCCGTCTGCCCTCTGTATCGGTTAGTGATTTCGCTTTCGGTAACCTCTAACATAGGAGGGTTGTGATCGTATTCGATACCGCGATAGGTGAGTTTCATTTTCGTTCCTCAAAAAACTAAAGAGTCAGCAGTCATCAAGGGAACGCGTTCCTTCAGGGATGTGGAGCCTCATCCCTTACTTCCGTCTCAACCCATGGGCTCTAAGAAATTCAAATACGATACGAAATCCTTAAAGCTAAATCGTGAGATGAACGTACTCCATATATTCTGTATCCATTTTTACAGTTTTATCTTTTCATGACAAGCTGACATTATGTACGGAAATCCACCCGCTTTTCTTTGATATAAAAGGGGAACAGCGATTTCACCGATGACAATCGCAAAAATAATTAGACTTTTTTAATCTTTTTTGTAGCTATTTACTCAGAATTTTGTACGCTTACTTTCCTTACATCTGTTATAGGCAAGATAAACGAACACTGACCGGCAAACATTGGCATAGGCGTTCCATTTAGCCCTCTCACCGTTACCTATGAAGTGCACGATTACTCGGCGATCGCAATTTTCTGCCAGCCATCGCTACTGGCTAGACGACTTAAGCCCTGCCGAAAACCAAAAACAATTTGGCCCCTGCACTCGTTTTCCAGGCCACGGACACAACTACGTTCTAAACGTATCCATTAAAAGTGAAATAGATGCCTACGGCATGGTGCTCAACCTCACCGAAGCCAAAGACATCATCCACAGAGAAATTGTCCAGCCCCTTAATTTTTCATACCTCAACGATACTTGGGAAGAATTTCGCACCACACTGCCCACCACCGAACACATCGCCAGAGTGATTTGGCAGCGGCTCAGCCCACAGCTCCCCATCGTCAACATTCAACTGCAAGAAACCCCAGAACTATGGGCTGACTATCAAGGAAACGGCATGGAAGCATACCTCACCATCTCGACTCACTTCAGCGCCGCCCACCGGCTGGCCCTCCCCCACCTTAGCTACGAAGAAAATTCCGACATCTATGGCAAATGCGCCAGGGTAAATGGCCACGGTCACAACTATCAGGTCGAAGTCACCGTAAAAGGCCAAATCGATGCGCGAACAGGCATGATTGTCGACCTAGTAGCCCTTCAAGATGCAGTCCAGCATCACGTCATCGAGCCGTTTGACCATACTTTCCTCAACAAAGACATCCCCTACTTTAGTCAGGTCGTACCGACTGCCGAAAACATCGCCCTCAGAATCTGCCAGCTCCTGGCACAACCCCTCAAAAACATCGGCACCCAGCTTCACAAAGTCAAGCTCATCGAAAGCCCCAACAATTCAGCAGAAGTCCTAGCCTCGGATCTCAAAGCAGCTGATGAATTTAGCAGTCAACAGCAACTTAGTGAGCCAAAGCTAACAGCAACGTTTTAACGCTTACACACCGCGGGGAAATACAGGCGAAAGGAAGATATGAAAAAGCCCTCCCTTGAATACACAAAGGAGGGTTTAGTTCTGCAAAAAGCAGCTCACTCAATTAAAGAGGCAGTCATCAGCGAGGTAAAAATGTTACCTCGCTGACGCTATCTAGGCGATGCTAGCCATCTTCACATCGTTGATAGCTAGCAGCTGCTGCAGCTCTTCGGAGTCTACCGTTTCTTTGTCAACCAGCATTTCAGCTAGCTTGTCCAAAATGTGACGGTTCTCGACGAGCACTCGCTTGCAGCGCTCGTAGGCCTGATCGACCAGCGCTCTCACCTCAGTATCGATAGAAGCTGCCGTCTTCTCGGAGAAATCTCGCTCGCTGGCGATGTCTCGGCCAAGAAACGGATTGCCCTGCTGACGGCCTAAAGCTACTGGGCCCAGCTCATCACTCATGCCAAATCGAGTCACCATTTGCCGCGCAGTGCGTGCCACCTGCTGAAGGTCGTTAGAAGCCCCTGTCGTGACTTCCTCATCGCCAAAGACGATCTCTTCGGCTAGTCGGCCACCTAGGGCAACAGCCATCTGATTCTGCAGATAGGAGCGAGAGTATAGGCCAGACTCCAAGCGCTCTTCGCTCGGTGTAAACCAAGTCAAACCACCCGCACGACCCCGGGGGATGATGCTGATCTTTTGCACTGGGTCGTAATCCGGCATCAGGGCGCCCACTAGGGCGTGGCCTGCTTCGTGATAAGCCACCAGCGTCTTACGCTTCTCGCTCATCACACGGTCTTTCTTCTCGGGGCCTGCCAAAACGCGATCAATTGCGTCGTTCACCTCATCCATCGCAATCTCAGTCAGATTACGGCGAGCCGCCAAGATAGCCGCCTCGTTCAGCAGGTTCGACAGGTCAGCCCCTGTGAATCCAGGTGTCCGGCGTGCAATTTTTTCTAGGTCGACATCTTTGGAGAATGTCTTACCGCGAGAGTGAACGTTCAAAATTTCTAGACGACCAGCATAATCAGGCCGGTCTACCACGACCTGGCGGTCAAAACGACCCGGACGCAAGAGGGCCGCGTCCAATACGTCGGGGCGGTTAGTCGCCGCGATGATGATGATGCCAGTATTACCCTCGAAGCCGTCCATCTCTGTCAGTAGCTGGTTGAGCGTTTGCTCACGCTCGTCATTACCACCGCCGAGGCCTGCGCCCCGCTGCCGACCTACCGCGTCAATTTCATCGATAAAGACGATACAGGGCGCATTTGACTTTGCCTGCTCAAATAGGTCGCGAACACGGGAAGCGCCCACACCCACAAACATCTCTACAAATTCTGAACCAGAGATGGAAAAGAAGGGAACGCCAGCTTCACCTGCAACAGCTTTTGCAAGTAGCGTTTTACCCGTACCCGGAGGGCCTACCAGCAAAACGCCTTTGGGAATCTTGGCGCCAATCGCTGTAAAGCGGTCAGCATTCTTCAGGAAGTCAACAACTTCAGTCAGCTCTAGCTTGGCCTGGTCAATACCGGCTACATCGCCAAAGGTCACTTGGGTCTGAGGCTCCATCTGAACGCGAGCCTTAGACTTACCAAAGTTCATTGCCTGGCTACCCGGACCGTTTTGGGCACGGCGAAACAGGAAGAAGAGCGCCACCAAAAGTAGCACCGGAATAATCAACGCGCTAAAGACTTTTACCAGCGCGCTCTCATCTTGGGTAGGCTGAACGGAAATATCGACATCGTTTGTGGTGAGCAAATCTACCAGACCTGGGTCCTGGGGAAGGTTGACCACAATCCGACCAGTACCGTCGGGGGAAGCAAACCGAGCTTGAGATTTGTCCGACGTAATGGCGACGCTTTCTACGCGGCCCTGCTGGACTTCATCAATAAATTTGCTGTAGCGCCAAGACTGAGTCTCGACACGGGGTTGATCAAAAAATGCAGTTGCCAATGCGATGACAACAACGACGAGTAATACGTAAAGACCCGCGTTTCTCCAGCGTTTATTCA
>JBCBIK010000121.1:0-16077 GCA_038524545.1 Cyanobacteria bacterium J06623_4
TCTTGGGTGGCATCAAAAGAAAGGTTTCCAACGTAAATTGACATAAGGCGTCTCTAGCGTATCCCTAGAGTATGGATTACACGATTCTTTGGGTCGTACTACAATGCAAGTGCACCTGACTGACCACCTCCGCTACAGCCCTCAAGTCACTACCCTGAAGTATGTAGCTATGAGCAACAGTAGCATAGTGCCACGCAAGTGGAAGCATGCTAATTTACCTATTTCAGAATCTACTTTAGATTTATCTGCGTGCATCTTGCTCTGGCTGTAGTCCCCATCACAAAATGAATCTACCGGTTTGAGGATGAATCTGCCATGAGTACTATTTTTCACCTCTCTTTCCCAATTGAAAACATTCCGGATACTAAGCGATTTTATGTGGATGGCCTCGGCTGCGAAGTGGGCCGTGAAGGGAAAGGGTCTCTCATCTTAAATTTGGGGGGGCATCAGCTTGTTGCCCACGTTGTTCACTCACCGCTGCCGACGCAAAAGGGTATCTATCCTCGGCACTTTGGCCTCACCTTTTCTACAGAGCAGGCGTGGGAGAATGCGCTAGAGATGGCAAAGGCAAACGATCTTAAGTTTCACCAGCAGCCTAAACACCGTTTTAAAGGAGAGCGCATAGAACATCGTACGTTTTTCTTGGAAGACCCTTTTCACAATCTGCTGGAGTTCAAATACTACAAGTATCCCAGCGCTGTGTTTGGCGAGACTCAGTATTCGCAGGTGGGTGATGCCCATTAAGTGATGATTTGTTACCCATTAGCGGCTAGATGATTTAGCGGCTAGATGATAAGGCCTGTGCGATCGCCCTCAGACCGCTTGAGTCTTGAATCATACGATTGTGCGTGGGAATGTCCAAACGCTGGCAGGTGCCGACGCCCAGCTGAGAACTCCACGCCGGGAGAATCAGCAGGTCAAAGGGTGTCCAAAAAGAAAAAAACTGTAGTTTCTGCAGGCACTGTTTATCGCGGTTAAGTGAGGTGATGAGCGGACTGCCCGGTCGCATTTGCCGAACGCCCGGACGATAGCTTCCAAGGGCTAGCACGGTCCCGTAGTGCGGCGCAGACACTGTGATAAATCTTTCGACCTGAGATAGACCGCCAAGACGCTGGACGTAGTAGCGGCTGACCAGTCCGCCCATGCTAAAGCCCACTAGGTCAAAGGGTTGACGGGCAGGGAGTGCCCTCGCTACAAACGATGCCACCTGTTCTGCCAAGACTTCAATGGGTGCGTCGCCATTGTTGGGGACCATGCTCAAGGTATACACAGACCAGCCTGCTTTCTCTAGGTGCGCCCTCAGCGGGTTAAATATCGCGGCTGTATTCCAGATACCATGAACCAGAACAACGGGAGTCTTTCTTCTTTCTGTTAGTGGTTCATGGCTGACAGACGGTATGATTGCGGCGTTGTCTTCTGGCACGGGCTAGCGGTCTTCCTTTTCCCGGCTTTCCCAGCGAAACAAGAACACCATGAGTGCGACAACCCCAATCTGCAGTGCCAGATTTGGTAGCGAGGCGGCAACATCGCGACCGGCCAAAATCTTGGTGAAAAAGACGAACCCGCCAATGGCACCTGAGGCCCCGACAGAGGCGTAGATAAACTTGCGCAGGCCTTTGTAGGGCGCTTGAGACTCGGCTACTAGCCGGTCGTAGCGGGCCTGACTCATGCCTTTTGGTGGGGTGGATCTTGGTGTGTTCTGTTGCTTGCGCTTAGCCTTTTTATTGGCTGCTGTCTTTTTTGCCATGGTCTTTTTTGAGGTGTCTGCTGTGCGATCGCGACACACGGATACTGCCAATACTATTGTGACAGGTCATGGCTGACAGGTCAGGTACGCAAGGTTAGGTGCCAAAGGTTAGGTCCTCAAGGTTAGGTACTCAAGCTTAGGTCAAATGCCCTATCCAAATTTTCTCGAAATAAATCATGCGATCGCTTTAGGTTGCCTGCTATAATCGCTAACTCAGATAACCCGAGCTAGTGGCACTAGCGAAAGGGGGCTATCAAGCCGATGTGGCTCAGGGGTAGAGCATTCCACTCGTAATGGAAGGGTCGTGAGTTCGAATCTCACCATCGGCTTTTTTTGAGTTGTGTGGCTAGTTATTGGCCGCTGCTGTCTTTATTTGGCCTGCTTGCTGACGGAGACCTTGCCTAACGCAGAGGCTAGGTCATCTCTGCCTACTCGTACTAGGGCTGCATCTCGAATACGACAGGCATCACAAGTCCCGCAGGGTGCGGTTTCTCCTTTGTAGCAAGACCAGGTTTTTTCGATGGGGACTCCAAGCTTCAGTGCTCGTCGCACAATGTCGGCCTTAGACTCTAACACTAGGGGAGCGACAAGGTCGGGGGAGTTGCCTTCTAACCCGGCTTTCGAAGAGAGGGTTGCTAGGTGCTGAAAGGCTGCTAGATACTCTGGGCGACAGTCTGGATAGCCAGAGTAGTCGACTGCGTTGATGCCTAGGTAAATGGCAGCGGCTTTCTGGGCTTCGGCCAGGGAAAGTGCGATCGCGATAAAAACCGTGTTGCGGCCGGGTACATAGGTCGAGGGAATGGCAGATGAAGGCGTGGCTGATTCGTCTGTGAGTTCGTCTGATTCGTCAATGGCTGCGCCGTCAGTTGGTACCGAGATGGCTGCGTCAGTCAGTGATGAGCCTCCCCACTGCGCCAAGTCAACTTTTACCACTCGGTGTTTTTTGATATCGAGCGCTGCTACGATTTCTCTGGCAGCCATCAGCTCACGATCATGGCGCTGACCGTAGTCAAACGAGAGGGCGATTACTTCGTAGCCATCGGCGATCGCCTGAGCAGCACAGGTCGCAGAATCTAACCCGCCAGAGAGGAGTACTACCGCTCTGGGTCGGTCATCGCTCAAGAAGGCGAGTGGCTGCCCGCCATGAGCCAGCTTAACCTTCGCGCTGTCGTTCGCTCTAATGCTGTGAGCGTCTGACCCATCTTTCATCTCTTGTTACCTTACCCCTAAGAATTTGTGCGTTTGTAAGCTTATCCGCCAGTCCGAATGGGAGAGTACATAGTCGAATGCTAGCTGCTGCCCCGATTGATTGGACCACTGAGGTTGCAATAGTTTAAGCGTTCCTCGCGACACTTTTTGCGCTTCCGACTCGGCCCAGGCAATATCCATTTCGCCATCGATCACAACTTTAAGCTCATCTGCTTGGCTGTAAATGGCGGCAAGCGGTGGCTTAAACCGCTTGGGAGAAAGAGAAATCCAGTCAAAGTCGCCGCTCAGTGAATAGGACCCAGAAGTTTCTAGATGTATTCTCAATCCAGCTTGGTGTAGCTCTTGGGTTAGCGCTCCCAGGTCGTGCATCAAGGGTTCTCCCCCTGTGATGACCACCATGAAAGGCTGCTGGGCGACGGCCAATGAGACAAGTTCGGAGATCTCTCTCTGTGCATGACGCTTTGTCGACCACGAGTGTTTCGTGTCGCACCAGGGGCAACCTACATCGCAACCGGCTAGGCGGATAAAAAAGGCACTGGCCCCAGTCCAAAAGCCTTCACCCTGAACAGAATGAAAGGTTTCTACGATCGGCAATGTTCTTACGAGTGTTTTCACAAGCAGAATGATCAGCCTCACAAAGTCAGCTTACCTATCCTATGAGTGAACTACTCTGTGGACAATACCTATTCAAAAAGTTAAAAATAATACCTGTCTTCGCAACTGTCTCTGCGTAATAGGCAGTTGGCTGACTGCTTCAATCGGCTTCGTATTCGACCCATGAGTTAGGCGTTTCAGATACTGAGACCTTTAGCTTCACTGACTCTGGCAGTCTTTCACAGGTTTTCTCGTAAATGTATTTGGCAATCATCTCGGCGGTTGTCTCGTAGGTATCTGGCATTACGTCGTTGAGCACGCAGTGGTCTAGTCCGCCTTTTTCGACATCTTTTTTGGCCCAGCGGAGGGTTCTAAAATCTGTCACCATCGCCGGGTGCGGGCAGTATTCTGAAGACTGAAGTTTGTCGGCAGTCGCCTCTAGGCGCACTCGATAGGTATGGCCGTGCATTCGTCCGCACGGGCCGTCGTAGTCGCGGATAAAATGGGCCGCATCGAAGGTGAATTCTGTCGACAATTTCCACTTAGGCATATCTTTCTTTTAGATTATTCCTCTCTAATTCCTATTCATTCATTCATTGCCTAGGGAGCATATCCCTTCGACCCCAGCATTCACTATGCAAAGATGCCATGCCAGGAATGCAATATTTGAACGTCATGCTGTTGATTGTACGTGTTCTTCACAATCTGTAGATGCATGCAGAAATACTCATTTAAGTCGGATTTGCTGATGGCGTCTTGTTGATGGCGTTCTGGGGCGGAGCATTAGTCTATGACTAAATGCGATCGCCTTGGGTGTTAATGTTCTTAACCAAACTTGAAGAGATACCTCAAAATATTCATCTTTTTTGTTTAAGCTTTTGTTGCACGTTCGAACAGTGCGCCGAGGCCGAGTTCTACATTAAAAGGCGCAGCATACTTTTAAGTAGGAAGCCGTTTTTATGGATTTAGGTCTAAAGGACAGAGTGGCCGTAGTCACTGGAGGAGATTCGGGTATCGGCAAAGCAACTGCCGAAATCTTGCTAAAAGAAGGGGCTAAGGTTGCTATTCTCAATCGCTCTTTCGATGAAATCGACGACCTCAAACCCTTTGGTGACCCGTTTCCCGTGAAGGCCGACATCACCAGTTTGGAACAGGTGGAAGCGGCTAGGGATAAGATTGCAGCGCACTTCGGACCGGCTGAAATTGTGGTGCACTCGGCGGGTATCACTGGGGCGGTCGGCGACTTTCTCGAAATCGACGATGCCGGTTGGGAGCACACGATAAATGTGAACCTGATGGGGACGGTGCGGATATGTCGCGCCTTTATCCCGGCGATGCGCTCGGCGGGCTGGGGGCGGATTGTGTTGCTCGGATCTGAAGATGCGGTGCAGCCCTACATCGAAGATATGCCCTACTGCTCTTGTAAGGCAGGCACGCTAAATCTCACGAAAAATCTCTCAAAGGCCTATGCCAAAGATGGTGTGCTTACTAATATGGTGTCGCCTGCCTTTGTCGAAACGGCTATGACCAATGCCATGATGCGATCGCGTGCCGAAGAGAGAAATATCAGCATGGATGAAGCTGTTAAAAGCTTCCTGGCAGAGAACCGCCCCGGCATTGAAGTGGGGAGGCGGGGCCGGGTAGAAGAAGTCGCTGCTGTCATTGCCTTTTTATGTTCTGACCATACCAGCTATGTCGTCGGGTCAAACTGGCGGGTCGACGGTGGGTCGGTGTCTACGATTTCGACTTAGGGCCGCGTGCGACTCATTCTGTTGGCTCATCGGATGAGACGATCTCTGTCACTGCCAAATCCAGGGGTAGCGCTCCGCTTTTGAGCTGAATCTCCAATTCTGCTGCTGCTTGCTGGGTGAAGTTGCCAGAAATGGAGGCTTCACCGCCCTCAATGCCAGATTCGGCAAAGGCGATTTCTACCACTGGTGCGCTTAGCAAGACATCGTCTAAAAAGATGCCAACGGCGCGCCCGGTGCCTGCGATCGCTTTCGTTTGCTCGGCAAACAAGGCCGTTCCCTGTGCGTCGAACCAGATCCTCACCTCCCAAGTGTTGAACCCTGTTATCTGGACAGCTTGGGCATCTAGCAGCATCTCACCGGTTATTTCTCCGGGCTCAAACAGAGAAATCAGCGTCGCTCTGGCTTCATCAATTTGAACTTGTAGCGCGTCTGCCTCAGTGAGTTTGTTGGTTTGTCGCAACGTATTTTGCTCCACGAGCAGCCGTTGGAGCGCTTCGATGCCCCGGGCTAGTTCGTCTTCGGTGCCGGGCTTTTGGCTACGCAGGGTTAGCTGTCCGACGCGGGTCAGGGTCTCTGAGACCATATCGACGGCAGCTTCTTGGGGGAGCCTCACCGTCAGCTGGTCGGGCTCTGCGGTTTCAAGCTCTGCTGTGTCGAGACCTAGCTCAATGAGTCGCTTTTCTAAAATGCTTTTGGTGGCATCTAGGGTGTCTGTCATTATTTCGGTGTCTCTGCCGTCAGCGGTTGCTTTTAAGGTGAGCTGAGTGTAGTCGCGTAGCCGACTTGAGCAGGCGATATTGACTGTAGAGACCATCGAAATGACCGCTGCACTCAGTAGGCCCCGTCTCAACTGCTGGGTTGTGATCATTTTCAGGTTCGCTATTTCAGGTTCGCTATTTCAGGCTTGCTTTATGCCGGTTTACGCCCACGTAAGCTCAATACGAAGGGTCTGATACCAGTCCAAAAAGTAGGCTTATCCCCCTATTATTTCACCAACCTGCTATTTCATTAACCTGCACGCCGCCTAGCGCTACATTGTTTCGTCTTCTTCTGGGCGTTGTCCGGGGTTGTGCTTGGGCAATAGCGGTGCCGCCACATCGACCGCCGTCGCATAAAACCGCTGGGTGGGATAGGCCAGCGAAATATCGGGGCTTTTGGCAAATTCTCGCAGCACGTTTTCCCAGAGCACTTGCTCTGAACCCCGGCGACGTCGAGGCTCGCAGAGGTAGCGCATGGTCAGCAAGATGCCGCTTTCTTTGACGGTGGTGTACACCGTGGGGGTCAGCTTGGAGTAGAAGATCATGTATTTTTGCCCGGCTTTGCGCAAATGCTCGTGGGCAGTGCCGCTGAGATGCTCAGCGTGGTTGTTGACCTGGGTAAATAAAATTTTCTTGGCGGCTTCCCAATCGCTTTCAAAGGTCACCAAAACCGGTATTTCGTGCCAAATGTACTTGAACCCCTGGGAGTAGTTGGCAATGGTTTGTTGAAATACCTGCCCGTTGGGAATGTGCAAAATTCTGCCGGTGCTTTGGTCGGTCTCTACCCAGTTGCCAATTTCCATCAAGGTGAATTGAAAAATGGCAATGTCGATGACATCGCCGGAGTGCTCGCCTACCTGAATGCGATCGCCCATGCGAAACGGCTGCCGCCAGAGAATAAACAGCCAGCCGATGACATTTACCAAGGGGTCGCGCAGCACCACGGCGACACCAGCTGCAAATAGACCTAAAAAGGTGGAGAGCCCTCTTACATTGGGCAGCCACAGTACCAGCAGCAAGAAGCCATATAGGCCGTAGCAAATGTATCCGAGCCATTTGCGCCAGGCGTAGCGCTGCCTGGGGTCTTTTACCTGCTTATTGATGATGCGGGTGATGCCGATGCGCAGGGCGCTAACCAACAGCAGACCTACGACCGATGTGACGGCATTGCTCACATAGACAGAATTTGTGAACAGCTCAGCCGCTTCCGACACCTCAATCATTAAGAATAGGGAAGCCATTGAGCATATAGAAGGCATTAGATCGCACACTTAAGGGAAGGATAGACCAAAGTAAATAGATAAGAACCGTTTATTTACGGAGGGCTGATTTACGTAGATTGTGAAGCCTAAGGCGTAAAGTTTGTGAGTTTTATGTAGCTCCCGTCAGAGTATTTACGTAATCGTGTTCTGTAAAGCACCATGAATCATGAGAAACATCACTAGATCAGCTGCTCTAGAGCGGCGTTTTCCCAATGTGTGCAAGGTCCTCTATTTCCCTGGAAAAGAGGAGGAGCGAGCACCTCACGCACCCACCGGTCAGCTCGACTGGTACTTACGCAGCTCCATGTTGCCACGAGTCGGAGATGTCATTCCCTACGGGCAGTATTTGTTTTCGGTCACGACCGTCATCTTAGAAGACTGCTGCAGCGGCGACACCCTATTCAAGGTGGACAAGTACGCCGGTCGCCTAGCCGAAAGGGAAGATTCGCCCAAGTACCATGCCGTTGTCTGGGTGGATTTTTGGGGCGTCAAGTCCCTAGGTTAAGTTTCAGCGACGGTACTAGATCAGGGGTTTGGCGACGTTTTTTTGCCATAGCCAGATGCCGCCCGCGCAGAGTGCACTGGTCCACCACATGGCAGCGGCTTCAGATTTACCAGCAAAAAGATAGCTACTGCCTAGCAGGAGGAGTGCGATCGCACTTCCCCCCGATACGACCAGCATCATTTTTATGATGCGAGTGGCTGTCAGCATCCGCTGTGCTAGGTCATCTCCTGCGGAGAGCTGTACAGAATTTTGAATGGCGGTTTGGAAAGCAGTGACCTTGCGAATATCGGCCTGATAGTAGGTGCCGAGCTCAGTATCGCGGAGAGCTGGGTCAGTTTGTAGGCCGAACTGTTTGGCAAGTGCGATCGCGGCTTTGATTTGCTTCTTTGTAGCGACGGGCTTAAGGGCTTCAAACAGTGACTCGCGGTATACGCCTGTCTGTGCCATGTCGAGAATTTGTCCGGTTAGCTCGTTCATTGAAAGCTGAGTCGTGATTGCCGTCGCCATATTGTTTTTCACTGCCAACAGAACGCTAATTTTCTAAGGATGGAATAAAAGAATATACGATTTATAGTACACTAGAACTATATTGTTCGCTTGTGCGTGTAGGTTCCTGCTAATGTGCGCCAACCCGATGAAGCCGATAGACTAGTATCACGATAGAAGTCACAGCATCGTTAATGCTCTGCGGTCTTACCCATGGTTCAGCAGCTCTCTAAATCACAAGAATCGCCACTCAATCCTACCGCTGTCGACTACCCCGATAGCGACGGCCAACCCATGTCAGACAATACCGAACAGTTCAAGTGGATTGTCACCATCAAGGAAAATCTAGAGCTGATTTATGCCGAAGATCCAGAGGTGTTCGTCGCTGGAGACTTGCTATGGTATCCCGTTGAAGGCAATAACAAAATCAGGCAGGCCCCCGATGCAATGGTTGCTTTTGGCAGGCCTAAGGGCTACCGAGGCTCGTACATGCAGTGGAAAGAGAACAACGTGCCCCCTCAAGTGGTGTTTGAGATCCTCTCTCCGGGTAATCGCCGCGCTGAGATGGCCAGGAAGCTGCTGTTTTATGAGCGCTACGGTGTAGAAGAGTATTACGAATACGATCCCTACAATGTGGAGCTGATTGGCTTAAAAAGGGAAGGTGCGGGTTTAGAAGCCATAGAAGCGATAGACGGCTGGACGAGCCCAAGGCTTAATGTCCGATTTGAAATAACGCCTGAGACATTGGTTTTGTATAGACCCGATGGCTCAAGGTTTTTGACTTATGTGGAGCTTGGTCAGCGTCTAGATGAGACGAATCAGCGCCTAGAAGAGACAAATCAGCAGCTTAGCCAATCTCAGGCAGAAAACGCCAGGCTTGTTGAGAAGCTAAAGTCTCTGGGGATTGATCCTTCCGAGTTGTAGTTTAGCGACCATTTTTTTGCTTTACTGACAAGCCTAACAGCGACAGAAATCAACAGAAACTAAAAAGAGGTGCAGCCATGTGAGCTGCACCTCTTTTTCTGTGACTATTCAGTTCGCTATGCGGCTGGTGAATCAGTGCTTAGTCGGTCGGGCTACATCATGCCCATACCACCCATGCCACCCATGCCACCCATGCCACCCATACCGCCCATGCCGCCCATGCCACCGTCGGGCATCGGTGCTTCGGGTTCAGGCTTCTCGACGACGAGAACTTCGGTGGTGAGTACCATGCCTGCGACGGAAGCCGCGTCCTGAAGGGCAGAGCGAACGACCTTGGCAGGGTCTACAATGCCGCTGCTCATCAGATCTTCGTACTGGCCTGTGAGCGCGTTGTAGCCCTGATTGAAGTCCATGACTTTGACCTTCTCGACGACGACAGCGCCTTCAGCTCCTGCGTTGTCAGCGATTTGGCGCAGTGGCGCTTCTAGCGCGCGAATGACAATATCTACGCCCGTTTTTTCTTCATCTGTGACCGAAGCCTTCAGACCTTCTAGCTTTTGAGCCAGGTGCAGCAAGGTTGCCCCACCACCTGGGACGATGCCCTCTTCCACGGCGGCTTTGGTCGCGCTCAGTGCATCTTCAATGCGGAGCTTGCGATCCTTCAGCTCAGTTTCTGTGGCTGCACCAACTTTGATAACGGCGACGCCACCGGCTAGCTTGGCTAAGCGCTCAGATAGCTTTTCCTTGTCGTAGTCCGAATCGGTCAGCTCTAGCTCTTTGCGAATCTGCTCGACGCGCTTGTCGATGTCAGCCTTATTGCCACTTTCAGACACAATCGTGGTGTTATCTTTGGTGATGGTGATCTTGGAGGCGACGCCTAGCATATCTAGGGTCGCGCCTTCTAGGCTGAGGCCAACTTCTTCGGAGATGACTTGGCCACCGGTGAGTACGGCCATGTCAGCGAGCAGTGCCTTGCGACGCTCACCAAAGCCGGGCGACTTGATCGAAGCTACATTCAGCACGCCGCGAGCCTTGTTTACAACCAAGGTTGCCAAGGCTTCACCTTCTACATCTTCAGCGACGATTAGCAGTGGCTGACCCGAGCGGGTGACTTGCTCTAGAACGGGGACAAGATCCTGAACGGAACTAATCTTTTTATCGACGATGAGCACGCGGGCGTTTTCTAGCTCTACGATCATGCGCTCTTGGTCGGTCACGAAGTAGGGCGACATGTAGCCTCGGTCGATCTGCATCCCTTCTACCACGTCGAGTTCGGTGTCTAGGGACTTAGATTCTTCAACGGTGATGACGCCGTCTTTGGTGACTTTGTCCATCGCCTGGGCGATCATGTCGCCGACCATGTCGTCGTTACCAGAGGAAACAGCCGCCACTTGGGCAATGTCGTTTCCGGCGACGGGCTTGGATGCGTTGGCAATTTCAGAGACAAGCTCAGCGACTGCTTTTTCAATGCCACGGCGGAGACTGACTGGGTTGGCACCCGCTGCCACGTTTTTGAGGCCTTCACGAATCAGTGCCTGAGCCAGCACAGTTGCTGTTGTAGTGCCATCGCCTGCTAGGTCCTTAGTTTTGGAGGCCACCTCTTGAACCAGACGCGCGCCTGTATTCTCGTAGGGGTCTTCTAAATCAATTTCCTTAGCGATTGTGATGCCGTCGTTGACGATTTGAGGGGCGCCAAATTTCTTCTCAAGGACCACGTTGCGGCCCTTGGGGCCCATGGTTATTTTGACTGCGTCTGCTAAGGCATTGACGCCGCGCTCAAGCGCTTGGCGCGACTTTTCATCGAATAATACTAATTTCGCCATATGCCAGTTGTTACGAATGTCTGCATTCCAGGTTTTAGCACTCGGTAGCCGAGAGTGCTAACCCATATAGCAATGTATCGAGCATGGCGTAGGGGCAAAAGTCGCAATAACCGATCCTTTGTGACGTTTTTGGGGTGGGGCTGAGGAAGGGTAATTGTCATAAATGACAAAGCGCCAACATCCCGATAATGTCAGGGATGTTGGCGCGCGTTTGCGGGTTGAATGGCTAGCTAGTCTAGTGCGCCGGGGCCTTGGATTTGGCCTTCGACGGGGCCATCAATCGCTTTCCAGGCAGGCAAACCGCCTCTGAGGACGCTGACCTTTTTGAAGCCTGCGTCACTGAGCTTCATGGCTGCGGCTGAAGCGTCGTTGTCAGAATCGCCGTATATATAGATGTCTCTATCGAGAGAAAGCGACTTTTCCGCCTTGTCTGATAGGTCACTCATGGGCATGGTCATCGCACCCATGATTCGCTCGCGGTTGAAGGCTTCGCGATCGCGTACATCCAAAATCGTGAGGGCTGGCTCACCCCAATCTAGTCGCGACTTGACATCACTTGGGGAAGCAACAACGTCAAAATCGGTAGAGACAGGGGTCGCTTTGCCAATCGTTTCCTGAACAGAATCAACGGCGTCGAGAACCTTTCCCTCGGCGGACTCTGCTCTGTCGAGCACTATTTCAGCAGCGTCTTGAGTGGCTTCTACTGCTTGGTCTACAGCTCCGTTAGTCATGATAAAAATTCCTTTTGCTACGGTGTCGTGAATTGGGTTGCGACAGGGTTTTTTTAACCGTGTCGCACTGACGTTTTAGGGCAGACGCTACGGTTGACTCGCCTCACCGACGGTGCCCGTAAGGTCGGTTACATCCGAAGTTGTAGGTGATGCCGCAGAGCTGGGGTCAAGTTCGAATCGATTTTCATCACGCGATTCGAGCTTTTCTCGGGTGTCAAGAGGGGTTTCTGGCTGAATATCTAAGCCAGCTGCCGTACCGAGCTGATCTACACCCAGTTCCGGGTCGGGTGCTGGGTTGCCCGCAAAGGCACCTTTGCTGTCGACCGCGGTCTCCTTTGGCTGAGAGTCTGTTTTTTCCATACTGTGGGTAAAAAATCCGTTGCGTCTGCTAGCAATCTAAAGTTTTCTTACGCAGAAAACCTCTACAAAGAGAGGGATGCAATCTCTTTCTTTCAGGAGAAATTTTAGGACTGTCTGTCTGGGAAGATTTGCCTTGACGGATTGACGGATTGTTGATGGCAGCTGATGGTAGCAGCGGCAGTAAAGTTTTAGACGCTAAGGTTTTTAAGAGGCAAGATGAGCTTGCTATATACTGCAAAAGTGACTTGCAGCGACAAGTTTGGCGAAAAGGTGGCTCAGATGAATAAGCTGCATTTCTAGAGTTTTTGAGAGTTTAAGGACAAACTATGCGCGGCTTAAAGGGCAAAAACGTCTTGATAACTGGGGCAAGTAGTGGCATTGGAAAGGCGATCGCAATTCGGTTTGCCGCTGAAGGTGCCCATGTCGCGGTCAACTACTATCGGGGAGAGGAAGAGGCCGAAGAAACCGTCAAGGAAATGCGCGTCGCCAGTGCTGAAGCAGGCATCGCCGCTGGCAGTCTCAAAGATATGACCGTCCAAGCCGATGTCTCTAAAGAAGACAATGTGGCTGCGATGTTTGAGCAGGTGATTGCCACCTTTGGCGGGCTAGACATTTTGATAAACAATGCGGGGATGCAGATTCAGGGGGCTTCCCATGAGATTCCGCTCGACAAGTTCGACAAAATGATAGATATCAACATGCGGGGCGCTTTCTTATGCTGTCGTCAGGCGATCACCCATTTTCTAAAAAATGAGGGTGGTGTCATCGTCAACGACTCTAGTGTCCATGAGCTGATTCCTCGCCCGCAGTATGTGGGCTACACCATGAGTAAGTCAGGACTGCAGGGCATGACGCGAACCCTTGCCCTGGAGTACGCCCGGGATAATATCCGCATTAATTCTTTTGCGCCGGGTGCGACGCTGACTCCGATTAATCCCTGGAAGGACGACCCTCAGCGGAAGGCTGACATCGAAAGCCACATCCCCATGGGCCGGGCGGCGATGCCAGAAGAAATGGCCGCAGTTGCTGCCTTTTTGGCTTCTGATGATGCTGCCTACATCACAGGGCAGACGCTCTTTATCGATGGTGGGCTGTCTCTCTTTCCTTCGTTTAGAACGCCGTGGACAGGGTGATCTGCCGGGTTTGTTGAACTGAGAACCGTCTGAGAACCACTGGGAACCGTGGAAAGGAGCAGAGAATGTTGAGATCTTGGATGGTGATTGCTGGGGTCGGCTTTGCGATCGCGCTCCTTTCAAACATTATTCGACCCCAAGATGTGAAATGGTTCAGGCGCTTGGAGCGACCTCAGTGGCTGACCTTTGAAAAGCTCATTCCGGTTATTTGGACCGTGACCTTTGTTTGTGCGGGCTGGTCTGCCTACATCACTTGGGAGCAGACTCAGTCTTGGGCTTGGATGGGGGCCTATATCCTGCTGGAGCTGGTGACGGTTGCTTTTACGCCTGTTCTCTTTTGGTCTCATAGCTTAAAGGCGGCCACCGTGGTGGGTGGCACTGGCTCTGTCATTGGTTTTGTTTTGGCGCTAGGCTTGCTGGGCGTTTCTGTGTGGGCGGCTGTGCTGCTGATTCCGTATTTGCTGTGGAGCCCGGTGGGAACCTACACCACATGGGCGATGGACGGACTGAATTAGGCCGCGCTATTCCACTCGCTGCTCGTGCAGTTGCTTAAATGTTTAGTCGTCAGGCCGGGTAAAAATCGGCTTAGCTTCGTAGGCTTTCCACTCGCCTTGGTAGCGTTCGCACACTAGGGGCCTCAGCACAAACTGGGGCGGCTGCGCTGAATCTGGATCAAAGCGGACATCTACCCGTAGCGCTGAGTAGGGTCTGCGGGTTTTTGAGCCATAGCCTGCTCTTCCTAAAAAGAGATGGCTTTCCGCGACGGGCTGTCCATATTCTTCGAGAACGGGACCTTCTTTTCGCTGTCTGCGTAGGCTGAAGCCGCTGCCACCACAAACCACCCAGGGAATCATCCGGTCACCATGCCCCGTTTCTAGGGTTCGTAAATATTCAAAGCAGTGGGCGTGTCCGCTCAGCACGAGGTCGACCAGTGGCCGAGAATATTCGCTGATTGCTATCTGCACCTGGTCTAGCACTTCCCGCAGGTGGGCGCGCACTGCCAGCGTTTGGCCTTGGAACCACTTGGTCTGCTCGGTGACGTAGGGAGGATGGTGAAAGTAGAGCACGCGGCCTTTGGCGGTGTGGTCTTGCCAGGAGGCGATGAGGCGATCACGCAGCCAGTCTAGCTGTTCTGTATCGAGGGTGCTGCCATCGTCTTGGGGGACGTTCAGCTGCTTGTCAATGTCTGCGATTTGCTCTTCTATCTGCTCCATCTTGGCGTAGATGTGGCTGGCTCGGTCGGCCTGATTGAGGATGTCGACGTTTAAGGTTTGCAGTTCTGCGTCGAGCGATCGCATCTCTTGGTCGAGCGTATCTCGCAGCATTTCTATCTGTTTCCGCTGGGCGCGGCCTTCCTCTGTTTGGGGCAGGGGCTGAGGGGCGTTGAAGGTATTGCTATCGAGTGCAAAAAAGTCGATTCCTCCCCGGCGAAACATGTAGTAGCGATTGGGTAGGCGTGTAAATTCGCCTGGGACGTAGCGCAAGCAGCGCCCCGTCTCGCTCTTGCCTGTGTAGTGGCGCTGCAGGTGTGCCTGCAGCTGGCGGCCACTCAAAGATTGGACGTAGTCCAAAAAGGCTCTGGCAAATCCCTCGCCTTGATGAGAACCGTGCCAACCCACATCTAGGTTGATCCGTCGCCGTAGCAGCCGTCTGACCGGGTAAAGCGCCTTACTCAAGAGGCCTGCGACCATCGCCAAATCGTAATAGTCGTGGTTGCCCAACACCGGCAAAAAAGGCAGGTTGAACGTCATTTTATCGAAGCGAATGCTGTGGGCGTCTTTCCCGCCGACCAAAAACTCTCGGTAGGGCTTAATAAAGTTGTCTGGGTACTGCTCGCTCGACCCTACTAGGTACACTACATCTCCGGTATGCAAAATAAACTCGCAGTCGGAAGCGTGCTCTACTAGGCGCTTGGCGATTCGGCGCTGTGGCCGATCCCTTAGATGACGGCTTGTGCCGCTATCTCCCAATACCAAAAATGAAAATCCCGACGGGCTTAGCGCTGCCTCCTCACCGGCTAGCTCAACCCGGGTCTGATCGATGCCCGCTTGAACTATGGCTGAGTGTTGCCAACTTACTCGTTCTTTCATCCGCGCAATCTTAGCGGAGATGGGCGGATCAACGACTAATCGCATAGCTGAACTCTAGTAGCAATCAATATAGCTTTGGTTATGGCTTTGGTTATGGCTTTGGTTATGACTTTCGTTTGTGGGGGGCTGGCCACACGGTCAGCGTCCTTGGGCATTCAGTGTCATCCCCTACACAACCACAACCTTACTTAACAATGATGGCTAACCCTTTTGGAGCTAGGCTTTAAGACATTCGGTATACAGCGGAAAGCGGCAGGAAATATCTACTATGGATAAAGTATAAATACTCATTGATTGATAGGTTGCCTACTGATGTGGGCTAAGTGCCTTCAGTCAAGACGTTTTAAGCGAGACGTTTTAACTCGGATAGTCTTCTGTGACTATGAGCAACATAGCTCAATTGTCTCTGGGATGCATCCGACGTTAGTCATAGTCTCTAACCCCATTAAAACCAGCAAGATAAACAAAAAATGACTAACAAAATACTAGAAAAAACATCCGGAAATGCTAGTAATCGTTGTTTTTGCTGTGATGGACAGCTGATTCAGCAGGTTCGCAATCAAACTGTACGCTGGTACTGCCTCAACTGCCGTCAAGAGATGCCCAACTTCTGCAATCTGGCAGACAAGGAGACTGTGAAGGTTGCTAAGGAACGAGGATAGAATAATTTCCAGGACTAGGGCTGTTGAGGCCGAGCAACATAG
>JBCBIK010000122.1:0-16025 GCA_038524545.1 Cyanobacteria bacterium J06623_4
GAGAAAGGCCATGAATTTCCTTAAAAATGACTGCGTAAAGTAGTGAACTAAAGACTTGGATCAAACTAATCGAGCAAAGGGGCAGCTGGAAGCCGCCTACCAGAGACCGCGAATCGGAGCAGAGGACGTGACAGGAACCTGCGTACGAGTAGCACTCGCCTCAGCTGAAGGCGAAGCCGGTGCAGCACTAGACTCTTCACCCTCTGGCGTAGCAGGCGCCGGTGGCTCTACGGGTGAATCTACTGGGTCGGGTTCTGGCGCCTCAGAAGGAGCAGGCTGCTCTGCAGAAATCAGCTTACCGACCGTCCGGTTATTGGGCTGAAAGACTGCCTCGGCTACCCGCTGAACGTCTTCAGCGGTCACCGATTCAATCGCCTGTAGCTCTTTGAAGACGTTGCGCCAGTCGCCGGTTTTCGCTTGATACTCGGTCAACAAGCTGGCCATGCCCCGGTTAGAATCGAGCTGGCCTAGCAACCCAGCGCGGGCCTGTGTCTTTACTCGGTCGAGGGTCATCGTATCTACGAGCTCTTGCTGCAAGCGCGCCAGCTCCGCTTCAAAACCCGTTGCCAAATCATCTAAGGTGTAGCCAGGCGCCGTCAAACCATAGAGCAACATAATGGTCGACTGCTTATCACCAGGAAATCCATTGGCACTGCCCACATCTAGAGCGATCTGTGGCTCTACCAAAGCCTTGTACAGCCGTGCAGTACGACCGCCGACTAGGATACTGTTAATCATCGAGTACACCACGTGGTCGGGGTCGTTAATGCCCGGTCGATGGTAACCCTCTAGATACCAAGGCTGAGAGGCTAGCTCTAGCGTAAAGGAGCGCGGTTCCGTCTGTGCTGGCTCATCAATTACCAGCTCAGGCGGTTCCACGCGCGACTCGTACCGGCCAAAGTAGACTTCTGCAAACTCCCTGACCTGCGCTGGGTCTACGTCTCCGACTACAGCAGCGATCAAATTACTCGGGCCATAGTAAGTATCAAAAAATGCCTGCACATCAGCGCGGGTAGCATTGCGCAAGTCTTCTTCGTAGCCAATCACCGGTCGCCGGTAGGGGTGCGAGGTAAAGGCCACTTCTGAAAACCGCTCCACCATTTGGCCAATTGGAGAATTATCTACCCGGGCGCGGCGCTCTTCGAGGATGACATCTTTTTCTTTGTAAAACTCTCTCAACACCGGATCGAGAAACCGCTCAGATTCGAGAGAGAACCAAAGTTCTATCTTGTTTGAAGGCAGGCTGTAAAAATAGCGCGTCGCATCTGCAGACGTGGTGGCGTTCAGGCCTGTTCCACCGGTCTGTTCAATAATCTGACCAAACTTATTCTGTTCTACATAGGAGGCCGCTTCTGCTTGAAGTTCGTCAAACTGGGCTCTCAGCTCAGTAGCTGTTGCCTCGTCTCCGGCCGCTTCTGCAGCCAGCATCTGGTCAAACACCTGATCGAGCCTGTCTAATACTTGTTTCTCGGCTGGATAATCTCGGGTGCCAATACGGGTTGTGCCTTTGAAGGCCAAATGCTCTAGGTAGTGGGCAACGCCTGTTTTTCCGTCTTCTTCGTTGGAGGCGCCCACGTTGGCGTAGAGCATCACGGAGGCGACCGGTGCGTCATGCTGCTCTAGCACAATAAACTTCATGCCATTGTCGAGGGTGAATTCGGTGACGGCCTCGGCAACGCGATCTAGATAGGGTTGAATAGTGCTTTTGGACGTGGTGGCTTGCGCTAGCAGCGAGGGGGAAGCGGCCTGTGTGGGGAGCGCGATCGCACTCGGCGCAAAACCTGCAACTCCAAACACAAAAGCAGCCAGTATAGCAGCAGCGCGAAGGCGCGGATGCCGATAGGATGGCTTCAGCTGAACCGGCAGCAGTGCCCGATACCCCACACTGAGAAAGCCTCGGACAGCACTAAGGAAATGGCAAAAACCCATATAACCTATATCTATTATCTATTGTTTGCAAAACACTGCTTACTAGCATAGTTTTTTTTGTAAAAATCAGGGGCCAGTCTTGAATAGATGGTGTAATAAAGTAGCCTGATAGCCAACGTCGTCGTGCATTAGCACAACTCGCTTAAACGCCAGCACACGCCAAACGACTCCAAGGACGACTCTACTCCTATGAGCCAGACGCTCCTCCCAACCGACCTTTTACGCTGGCTGCAGCGCCTGCTGTCAGCCATTTTCCTGGGAGGGCAAGTGCTCATACACGTCATCTCTAGGCCGATTCATCGCCGCAACACCCTAGAGCAAATGGCAGCCGTGGGGCCCCAGTCTTTACTCATTGCGCTGGTGACCTCGCTGTTTGTTGGCATGGTGTTTACCATTCAGGTCACCCGCGAATTTATTGCCTTTGGCGCCACCACGGCCATCGGCGGCGTCCTAGCCATCACCCTCTCTCGAGAGCTAGCGCCAGTACTCACCGCAGTCGTCTTGGCGGGCCGAGTGGGCTCAGCCTTCGCTGCCGAAATTGGCACCATGCGCGTCACAGAACAAATCGACGCATTGCAAATGCTCAAGAGTGACCCGGTCGACTACTTGGTCATTCCCCGGGTAATTGCCTGCGCGCTCATGCTACCGCTGCTAAATATCCTGGCGTTTATCACCGGAATGATGGGCGGCACAGCCGTTGCAACCACGCTGTACGACATTCCCCTCGCAGTTTTTTTGAATTCAGCGCAGAGCTTTTTAAGCGTTTGGGATTTGGCCAGCTCTCTGATAAAAGCGCTAATTTTCGGCGTGCTGATTGCCGTCATTGGCTCTAGCTGGGGCCTCACGACCACTGGCGGTGCAAAAGGCGTCGGACAGTCGACGACGACAGCGGTGGTTACCTCACTATTGGCAATCTTTGTTGCTAATTTCTTTTTATCTTGGCTAATGTTTCAAGGACTGGGCAGCGCATTTGTGGGCAACTAGCCTTCAATATTTTGATGAAAATAGTCCCAGTCAACAGCTCTATTTGAAAGGCTTAAACTCAAACGGATTAAACCTCATCGTTTAGATAACGCTTTAAACATGACACAGACTTCTACCGGTACCGTTACCCTCGATCCAAACTACAGACTTTCGATTGGCATTGTTCTATGCGCACTGCCGCTGCTCTTTACGCCGTGGGTGGTGGTGCGATCGCTCGGCATTGTCATCGCCCTGCTAGGGCTGTTCTTGCTCTACCAAACCACGGCCATCGAGCTGGTCTTTACGCCCACCGCGCTAGATGTGCAGCGCAACGGATCGCCGCTAAAAGCATTTCCCTACGCCGAGTGGGAAACCTGGAAAATCTTCTGGTCACCCGTGCCAATTCTGTTCTACTTCAAAGAAGTCAACAGCATTCATTTTGTGCCGATACTCTACAGCCCAACGCAGCTGCGATCGCAGCTCGAAACCCACTGCCCAGACTGCGCCGTACAGTGAAGTACGCGCCGCACTAGCCACCAAACGTCTTCGGCTCTGTGCCCTCTAGCAAACGGGCAATATTGCTCTTGTGCCGCAGTACCACGTATAGGCCACCTGCGATCGCCAGCAAAAGATACGGCAAAGGCTGGTGCATCATCACCATAAAAATCCCCACCGACAGCGCCGCCGCAATAGAGCCCACCGACACCGTCCGCGAGACAGCCAGCGCCACCCCAAAAACAGCGGCCACACTCAAACCCACCGGCCATGCCAGCGCCAGCAGCACACCGAGCCCTGTCGCAGCCGACTTACCACCCGTAAAGCCTAGCCACACCGACTTGCTGTGCCCCAACACCGCCATCAGCGCGGCCAGCATCAAAAACCACGACTCCAACCGAAAATAGGCCGAAAGGGGCGCTGATAGCTCGTTTCCAGGAGCCCCCACAACGTTGCTGCCGTAGATCAACAAGCCCCCCTCTCTCTGCAGGACTTGCTGCACTGTAGGATCGGCGGCCAAAATGTTTGCGAAGACCATCGACAGCAGCCAGTGCATAAAAAACACAGCCATCACACCCTTCAGCAAATCAATCACCAAGGCCGTAATCCCAGCACCCTTACCCATCACGCGAAACACATTTGTCGCGCCCGTATTGCCAGAGCCATGCTCTCGAATATCGATGCTCTTCAGGGCCTTTCCCAGCACAAAGCCCGTTGGAATAGAGCCCAGCAGATAGGCACCCAGCAAGCCCAACAACAAGATGGCAATCGTCAACGCAGACATATCAATAATGTGAGCGCAAAGCGCTACGCTCCCGTAATAAACGCCCTAGTAGTAGTCATAATCGGTAGTAGGGTTGGCTGGGTCCGGTGCAAATCCCAGTAGCAACGGATACTGCAACAGAGACAAGCTTACCTTTTCCTCTGCCTCATCCATAATCAAAAACGGGAGCCGCCCGCTATCGAGTAGTCGCTCTGCCCGCTGGGCCATCGGTTCAGAAGATTCAAACAGCATGACCCCCCGATTGGTTCCAAAATCGGCCCGGGCAATGCCCAAACAATCCTGTAGCCACCGTCGCCACTCGCCGAGGCGCTCCGGCGTCGTCGCCAGCACCAAAACGCACAGCCGCCGGTCATAAATCGCGTACAGGCAGGAAATTGCCGCCGAGGCAACCAGCACATTCTGCAGCCGGCTCCCCATACTCTTGACCGCACCTCGGCTCCCCTGTGCAAAAAACCAGTTCGATACGCGGTCGGCGTGAATCGGCTCAAAGGTGCGGCGCAGCTGCCAGGGCGGGCCGTAGTAGTCAGGGCGAGTGCGGTACTGATCGAGCAGGCTATGAATGCGATCGCGCTGCTCAGCAAATCGTCCAGAGGCCAGCGATACCGGATCTGCCTCGGGCACAGGTGCTGGCACAGACGCCGTGGCAGCAGGCGGCTCAACCGTTGCCTGAGGCACTAGGTTAATCTGCTCTGCAGCCGTTGCCAGGTCCTGCAAACTCCCCACCAAGTAATCCTTAAAGCCCTGCACGCGAATGGCAATATCTTGAGAAGAGCCTGCAAAGCTAGAGGACATCTCCGCTTCTAGCCGGGCCTTGCGACGCTCCAGCTGCTCTATTTCTCGCTGCAAATCACGGCGCTGACTCTCCAGCGCACTCAGGCCCTGGCGCACCAGCTGTGCCACATCTGACTGCACATCCGAGCGGAGACGGGTGGTCCGCGTTCGATCCGTTCGCCGCAAGCCGAGGGGCGGACTGGTCGGTTGGTTTTCTGGGCGATCGCTCTCCGCAGAAGAGACGGGCACAGACGCATCTACATCTCGCTCAGCATCCGTATTTTCGTAGGGGGTAGAGTCTTCGGGAGGCATCATGCACAGACAGTCAATCGACAAAGAAAACGAAACAACCCAGCACTTATCACTTAGGGCTCACAAGTCAACTTTAGAAGGTTGTTGCAACATTGAAGCGAAACCGTGAAAAACTGTCTTACTTCTCACCAGGACAAAACCTAACTGCTCCAGCAGAGCCCCCCTTCACCCATCAAAAGAGCCAGCCAACTACTCAGCTAGGCGCTAGCAGCCTTGCCGAGTTCGCGAGACCGTGAACTCGCAGTTCGCACAGCCTCAATCACCGCTGAACGCATGCCCAACTCTTCCAAACAGGCAATACCTGCAATTGTGGTCCCTCCCGGACTCGTCACCCGGTCCTTCAGCTCTGCAGGGTGCATACCTGTTTTTTGGAGCAGCTCAGCTGTGCCCAGCACACTCTGCAGAGCTAGCTGATTGGCCACCGCTCGCGGCAGCCCAGCCGCCACACCACCATCGGCCAGCGCCTCAATAAAGATCGCCACATACCCAGGCCCCGAACCAGACAGCCCTGTCACGGCATCCAGCATGCCCTCCGGCACCTTCACCGCCTGACCTACCGTAGAAAAAATCTCTCCGGCCAGCTCGCTATGCTCAGAGAGCGCCCGCTGACCCATGGCATAAGCCGTCATCCCCTTACCCACCGTAGAAGGCGTGTTGGGCATCGCCCGTACAATAGGCCACCCAGGCATCGCCGCTTCCAAACGAGAAAGCGGTACCCCAGCCAAAATCGATAACACCAAAGGCGGACTCTCGCAGCGGGCGTCCTGAAAATCTTTGGCAACCAGTTCAAAAATTTGTGGCTTGACCGCCAGCAAAATAACCTTACTCGACTCAATCACTTCTCGGTTATTACCCGTCGTGCGCAGCCCATACTGCTCAGACAAAACCTGTCGGCGTTCGGGAGAAGGCTCACCCAGCAAAATTTCATCAGGCGTATACAACCCCTGTGAAAGAAGGCGGGATAATAGAGCTTCGCCCATTACCCCGCCACCAATAATGCCAAGTCTTACAGACAAAGAAAGTGGGCCAAGTCAATTGCACCCACAGCATACCGTGAATAGTCCCCAGAAGATGAAAAGGTTTTCGCCTTCCAGAGAAAAGACAGATCGCAAGGTCGCAAGTTGACCAACGGCAAAGTCAAACTCAATCTTTACTGCGTTTCACCGTGATGATGAAAAAGACCTGTTCTCACTGTTTTGAATGCATGAGACAGGTCTTTTCAACAAAACACTCATTGACCAGCGTCAACTGAGCTAGGCCATGCGAGCGATTTGCTCAGTAGCCCATGCAGGCGTAGGGGCTGCCTGACGAGGCGCAGTCATTGGCTCTTGGAAAGTCTCTTCGCCCTCAGAAGGCATGCTCACCTGAACACAGTTAGGTGTGAACAAGAAGATGCTCTCGCCAATGCGCTCTTGGTGACCATCCATGGCATAGGTACCACCGGCAACAAAGTCAACCGCTCGCTGAGCTTGGTCAGGATCCATGATAGTCAGGTTGAGGACAACAGACTTGCGCTCACGAAGCGCTTGGATCGCTTGGGGCATCTCTTCAAAGGTGCGTGGCTCCATTACCAGCACTTCAGACATCCCATTCATTGCACCGGGCATACCAATTACGTTGTTCATTGACACCATTCCAGAATCTGTTGACAAAACTCTCTCGCGAATCCGACGACGAGCTGGGCGGACCTCTTCCTCAGGCATAGGAGGAACTAGCGCCTCGGGCTCGCTGTTCTCTTCTTCGTAGAGGCTTTGGTACTCCTCGCCCTCTACTTCTTCATACTCATACTCATAGTCAGCCGGATCGTTCAAACCGACAAAATCTTTGATCTTTCCAAAAAGACCACTCATAACAATTGCTCCATCACGACATTGACGACTTGGCATAATACTGCGCGACTGCAATAAAAGAGCACCGCAGAATTGTGTCAATAAAACCAGGGCATTTCCGAAGAGATCATCTCATCTTGCCTTGACGCTACCTTCCTTTGCGTTTGGGTTGAGCGTAGACAATAACTGAAAACGAACAACTTTGACGACACAGGTCCACACATGTAACTAAACGCAGTCATCAAAGTTGAGCTGCAATAGTATGAGGAAAAATTCCCGGAAATTATGGCTACTTTGGCTGGCTTAGCTTACAGGCTTCACTTGGCATGAGTACAAGCTTGTTGTCCTCAGTATTACCAAGAATGACCGGAATTAGCTACTTAGTTTTCTCCAATACTTAAATTGGATTCAAAAGCATTACCCCACGGTTCGGAACATCTGTCAAGCTTTTTTTATTTATTTTTTTGGCCTGTCTGCCGAACACGTGAAACCAAGCGTCCAAGCAGCATACCACCGCAGCGCATCAGTCGCAGCACATCAGTGAAACAAAACAAATAGCTCAGCGCTGGCCAAACAAACTACTGCCGATTCTCACCATCGTGGAACCCGCTGCGATCGCCTGTTGAAAATCGCCCGACATCCCCATCGATAGCTCGTCCATCCCAATCCGCGCCAAACCCATTTGGCCAATCTCCGCTGCCAGCGATCGCCCCCGCTCGAAGAGCCGCTGATTTTCTTGCGCGGGTAGACCGTAGGGTGCAATCACCATCAGCCCTCGAATGCGCAGGTGACTCAGCTGATCTAGCGGCTCCAGAGAATCCCGTAACGTTGTCGGTTCGAAACCGCTTTTATTCTCATCGGGCACTAGCTTCACCTGCAGACAGCAGTTGGGCTGCTTATCGAGTTCTCCGGCCTGTCGGTTGAGTCGATTTGCCAGCTTCAGGCTATCGACAGAGTGAATCCAGTCAAAATTCTCCACGACCTTGCGCGCTTTGTTCGACTGGATATGACCAATAAAATGCCAGGTCACATCCGCAAGGTCCGCAAGATCTTTTTGTTTCTCCAAAGCTTCTTGGACCTTATTTTCCGCAAAATCTCGGATGCCCGCCGCGTACGCCGATCTCACTACTGCTGCCGGGAATGTCTTTGTCACCGCAATCAATCGCACCGACGGGGGGATTGCCGGTCGAATTTTTTGGAGACGCGCTGCCACAAGGTTTGCCTGTGGGGAAGCGATCGCAGACTGAGTTTGCTCACTCTCTGAAGCCGCTTGAGAGAAAGAAGGCATTACTAGAACGTTTGCTGATAGGTCTTCTTCAGCAGATCGTACTCCGACTGTTGCCCCGTGCGACGAATCAGGCGTAGCCGCTGTTCAATCAGCTGCTTAGAGTCCACTCGGCTAATTGGGTCAAAGGCCAGTCCTGTCGCGCTATTGGTCACGACAAAAAAGAGCCGGTGGGCATACAGCGTCGCAAACAGCTCTTGCCCTTCGCCCACAAGACAAACCCTGAAAAGAAGGCCAAACGTCGGATGATTTAGATAGGTTTCAGTGGTCATTCAGGCCTGTGTGAAATGAGAAAAATAACAATAAAGCTACTGTGCTGCGGCGTTTTTTAATAGGGGCGGCGTCCTGGTTTTGCTACAGGTTACCCCCCAATGTAGCAGCGGCCCGCAACAGAACACGTAAGCCCGAAGCATGACTGAGTTTACAGCGTTTCTCCGCAGTTTTTACGAAAGCAGGAATTCTATCCAGGCGCCTCGGCTTCACCGCAAGAGAAACTTACCTGTCACTAACGTCATTATGACGAAATTTGGAAAGGGTCACGACAAACCCAACGCCAGCAGCTGAGCCTTCGCCTTCTGCAAAGACTCTAACCATTCTCGTTCGGGATCGCTATCGGCAACAATGCCTGCTCCTACTTGTCCCCACACGGTTGTCGTTAGCGGAGCAGCAGATGCAGTTGGTATCAGCAACAGCGTCCGAATCAAGATATTGAGATCGAGTCGACCGCGCCGGTCCAAATAGCCACAAGACCCGTAAAACAAGCTGCGCCGAACCGGCTCCAGAGTTTCAATAATCTCCATACAGCGAACCTTTGGACAGCCGGTAATCGTACCGCCGGGAAATAGTGAAGCAATGAGATCCGTGCTCGACTTTTGTGGATCTAGCTGACCCGCGATCTGGCTGACCAAATGCATCACATGGCTATATCGCTCAATCGTCATCAGCTCTTCTACTCGGACGCTGCCCCATTTGCACACCCGGCCCAGATCGTTGCGCTCCAGGTCTACCAGCATGATGTGCTCGGCCTGCTCTTTGCGATCGCCCTTCAGCTCACACGCGTTATCAGCATCTGCCTGGGCCGTCTTTCCCCTTGGCCGCGTTCCAGCAATCGGGCGAGACTCAGCCTGCCCATCCTTTAAATGCACCAGTCGCTCGGGCGAACAGCTCACCACCGCCCCCCATGGCGTATGCCAATAGCTTGAAAAAGGCGAGGGGTTAATAGATTGCAGGGACCTATACACCTGCCAGCTAGGCACATTCGTCTGCGCCCGAAAGCGCAGGGAATGATTCACCTGAAAGACATCCCCAGCTCGAATATGTGCCTTCGCAAGCCGCACTGCCTGCTCAAAGGCGTGCTGATCGGTCTCCAGCGATAGAGCTTCTGTTCGGCCACTTGTAAAACGGGAATGTTTTTGCTCATCAAGCTCTTCTTTTTTATCTATATATATAGAGGCAAATTGATCGTTAGCCGGGCCGGGGTCACTAGCGGTAGCGTTTGAGTCTACACGCAAAAGTGGCAAAACTTTGTGTATCAAGCGCTCCAGCCTCGCCGGATGGTCCGAGGCCAGCCACAGTTGCTGCAAAGCATGATCGAGCACGGCAAATTCAGCGGGCTCATACCAAAAGGCCACCGGAAAGGGGAGCGCATCGCCCTTCAGCCAGGGCAGGCGTTCTATTTCCCAGGCCAAGTCGTAGCCCAGCCAGCCCAGCCAGCCCCCCACATAGGGCAAGTGCTCGGGGAGCGCTGCGATTTCTGCATTGGTCACCGTTGCTTCGGGTGGGGAAAATTCTTCCAGACTTCTTAAAAACGGCAGTATATTCCCTAACTCTGGAGTAAAGAGCTGCTCTTCTCCGCCAATACTTCGAGGCACACCTGCGCAGATGGAATAGCGTGCCATTGGCACCGCTTGTTCCGGCAGAGAATCTGTGGGTAGGGGATACGGGCTTTCCAGTAAGGTTGCGATCGTTGCGATCCCCGGTCTCTCCGCGCAGCTCATCAACGGTTGGAATAAACACTCAAACACCGCTGATCCCGTCTGTTTGGCGAGTGGCAGCGATCGCCAAAAGTACTGGCTAGCAGGCTCCAAGGTAGGCATGTCTCTAGGCACGTTTGCAGTTCATGGCCCAGCTATACCATCCCCCCGTACACAAATCGCCCCCACCAAAACAAGCCCAGCGTGCTCAGCACCAGCCAGTCCCACCAGTGCAGCCGCAGCCGATGCCACACCACCCGGTGCCGGTTGGGGCTAGTAAAGCCGCGCACCTGCATTGCGCTAGCAATCTGCTCAGCCCGCAGCAGCAAATTTTCAATCAGCCGTTCTGACACCATCAGCCAAATCTGTAGCGCCCCGCGAACGCCCAGCTTTTGCCACTTAATCGCCCGAGTCCGCACTGAGCGCACTAGGTTCTGCACCTCCTCTAGCACCAGCGGAATAAATCGCAGCGCCAGCGTCAGCGTCAGGGCAATTTCTGTAATCGGTAGGCTCGTCCACCGCAGGGGCCGCATCAAGTTTTCTAATCCCTCGGTGATTTCTTCGGGCGCGGTCGTGAGCAAAAACAGCGTCGTCGCGTAGATTAGCGTAAATACCAGCGTGCTGGTCTTAATGGCTAGGCGGCGCGATCGCTGCGTAATCTGAATCGAAAAGTCCAGCGGCGGCAGCTTAGCAATTTGCCAGTCTACTAAGGTGTAGCGATAGTCAGTAGCAGTCGGTACGGCGGGCAGCGGCTGCGGAGCCTGCAGATCCTCTGGCCAATTCACCAACGCTTGGGGAGTCGGCAAGCGAGGCCGCTGAGAGACCGCGATTCCATCAGGCATGACCAGCAGCAGCGAGGTGATTAAGGTACCCAGCAGCAGCAGCCATCCCATCTGCTGACGCCAGACCCGCCAGGGAATCCGAGCACTAATCGTCAGCAGCATCAAAAAAACAACGATGGCAATTCGATAGGGCGAACTTGCCAAAATAGGAGACAGCAGCAGGCTCAGCAGCCAGGCTACCTTCACCCGCGCATCAATGCGATGCAGCCAGGTGACTGGCTGTTCCATATATAAGCCAATCGGGAGCGATCGCAACAAATCCATCTAGCGGCTAGCTCCCTATCCCAAATATCTTACCTTGGTTGCCCGGTTCGGCCCGGCGCTCGAACTGTGCCCGCGCTCGATATCGCGAATGCTCTTACCCCGCCACAGCAGGCGAATGGGCGTGCCATCGTAACCCAAGTTCTTGCGAAACTGCTTCTCAATGTAGCGTCGGTAGCTCTCGCCAAACAGCTTGGGATCATTCACAAACAAGGCAAACGACGGTGGCTGTGATCGCACCTGAGTGCCGTAATAAATGCGCCCCTGTCTGCCTTGCCGGGTAGTGGGCGGCGTGTGCCAGCTCATCGCATCTTCCAGCACCTCATTCACCACAGAAGTGCTCACCCGTCGCCGGTGCTCAGAGACGGCAGCATCCACCGCGTCCAATATTTTCGGCAGTCGCTGACCGGTCAGGGCGCTCACATACAGTCGCTTGGCCCAGCCCAAGAAGTGTATCTTCGCCTCAATCTTTTTATCGAAGTCATAAATGGTGTACGAGTCTTTGTCAATGGCGTCCCACTTATTGACCACGATCACGCAGGCCCGGCCCTCTTCTTCAATGCGACCGGCCAGCTTTTGGTCTTGCTCAGTCACGCCGTCTAGCGCGTCGATCACCAGCAGCACCACATCCGCCCGCTTAATCGCCTTAAAAGCCCGGTTGATCCCAAAGAATTCTGGCCCAAAATTCACATTCTTCTTTTTTCGAATGCCCGCCGTATCAATCAGTCGGTAGCGCTTAACGTCATCCCCTTGCCCCCGGGTCACCACCATATCAATCGCATCACGTGTCGTCCCCGAAATCGGACTCACAATTGATCGCTTCTCACCCACAAAGGCATTCAGCATGCTCGACTTACCTACATTGGGCCGACCCACAATGGCCACTCGATACTCTTCAGGAATCTCTAGCTCATCGGTGGGCGGCAAGTGCTCTACCAGCGCGTCGAGCACATCGCCCGTCCCATTGCCATGAATCGCCGAGACCGGGTAGGGTTCCCCTAGCCCCAGCTCCCAAAACTGCGCGGCTTGAATGATTCCTTCATCAGGCGATTCGCACTTATTCACTGCCAAAACGGTCGGCACATTTTGCGATCGCATCCAGGTGGCAATCTCTCGGTCTCCTGCCGTCGGCCCCAGTTGACCATCCACCACAAAGATAGCCGCCGAAGCTTCACCTAGTGCCGCCATCGCCTGCTCGCGGATAAACGGCAAAAACTCCGTATCGTCATCAAAAACTAAGCCGCCCGTATCCACCACCAAAAACTCACGGTCTTTCCAAAAGGCCGGTTGATAGGTGCGATCGCGCGTCACCCCAGGCTGATCAAACACAATAGACTGCCGCCCCCCGGCAAATCGGTTCACCAGCATAGATTTGCCCACATTCGGGCGACCGATAATTGCAACGATAGGAAGAGCCATGAGAGGGAGCGCCTAAAGCCAGGCACGACAAACCAAAGAACCATTATAGTACGGGCTCTTCTGATCAAGCAGATGACCAATCCTGGCAAAAGTCAGGATGTCACCGCCCATTTTTCAGCCAAAATTACAAAACTGCCTTAATTTCCGCCTTGGCATCTTTTCTCAGCCCTGCCGAAATCCGGAATAGCTCTTGGCCAGTGTGCAGATAGCTATCGTCGTAGGTGTAGGTAAATCGCTCTATTTCTTCTAGGCCGTCTTCAAGCTGGTTCAGGCAGTAGTACATATTTGCAGCGCCGCTGGCGACCACCGCAGGGTTCGGCATCGACTTGAACTTGGCCTTCGCTTTTTCTAAGCTCTCTTGGCAAGCTTCTAAGTAGGCCTGAAACGCCTCCATCAGCTCATCGTCAAAAGGATCGGCAGACAGTGCCCTCACTTCAGACTTTAGAGGCTTAATGATTTTGCCAATCAGCCGGTCAGTAGGATTGAACACGCTGCGCATCCACTGCTCAATCGTCACCATACTGGCCGAGGAAGATCGGCGCTGCTTTCGGTACTGGTTTTGAGAATCTACTGTGCGGGAGACGCGATCACGCATCCGTTCTTTTGCCGCTAGCTGTCGCTCGGTGTCATAGCGCTCTCTTTCGGCGACATCTCCTAGCACCTCATAGGCTGCATTTACCTGAGCGATTTTGTCCGTAGCCGCCTGCTGATTTTGCAAGTCGGGTTGGCTATCCGGGTGAAACTTTTTGGCCAGCTTGCGATAGGCCTGCTTGACCTGAGCCTGAGTCGCATCGACAGCCAGACCCAGCGTTGCGTAGTGATCGGAGCCGGTGCGAGTGCTGTGTACCATACTCTCATCTTATCGGAATCCGACCAGACAGACGACAGCCTAGCCGACAAAAAAGCCACCAGTCAGCTAACTAGCCAACTCACCAACCAGCCAGCCAGCCAGCCAGCCAAAAGAGAGTAGTCAGCCCCTTAGCCTATGGGCTCTGGATCTTGAAATAGCGGCGTACTCAAATAGCGCTCGCCAAAGCTCGGCTGAATCATCACAATCAGCTTTCCTGCGTTTTCAGGGCGTTTTGCCAGCTTCACCGCCGCGCACAGCGCCGCACCGCTCGATATGCCAGACAAAATGCCCTCTTCCTTCGCCAATCTTCTGCCGTAGGCGATCGCTTCGTCATCCCGCACGGTCACCACTTCATCGATCATGTCCTGGTTTAGCACCTTAGGCACAAAGCCAGCACCAATCCCTTGAATCTTGTGAGGTCCCGGCTTACCGCCCGAGAGCACCGCGCTATTCACAGGCTCTACAGCCACCACCTGAAAGCTCGGCTTACGCTGCTTAATCACTTCACCCACACCGGTAATCGTGCCACCAGTGCCCACACCCGCAATCAAAAAATCCACCTGCCCTTCGGTGTCCTGCCAAATTTCCTCCGCCGTCGACCGCCGATGCACCGCCGGGTTAGCCGGATTGTCAAACTGCTGCAGCATGTAGGCATCCGGCAAAGACTCCACGAGCGACTTCGCTCGCTGTATGCAGCCACTCATCCCCTCTGTGCCGGGTGTCAGCTCCAGCTCAGCGCCATAGGCCCGCAGCATCGCCCGGCGCTCAGAGCTCATCGTCTCAGGCATCGTTAGCACCAGCCGATAGCCCTTCGCTGCCGCCGCCATCGCCAGCGCAATGCCCGTATTACCAGAGGTTGGTTCCACCAGGGTCGTCTTCCCAGGCAAAATATCTCCCACCGACTCTGCCGCCTCAATCATGCTAATACCGATGCGATCTTTTACAGAGGCCGAGGGATTCATCCCCTCCAGCTTCACCACAATCTGAGCGACGCAGCCCTCAGCATCCGGAATCCGGCGCAGCCGCACCATCGGCGTATGGCCGATCAGCTCTGTTACATTGTTCGCTATTCGCATAAGACGTTTTTGATATGGGTTTTATATGTAGTACATCAAATCCACTTGTTGCCTGGCATTGCGCTTATCTACCAGGTCCTGTAGCGTGTAGCCTTCTAGCACCGCCTCTGCAGCCTGCCGGGCCTCCTGCCACACTTCGTTCACCACAGCGCCCTCAGTGGTTTGAGGCGTTTTCACCTCTTTGGCCTTCGCATCGAACCCCTCAATACAGCTCACCACGTCTAGCAGCGTCACTTTCCACGGCTCGCGAGTTAGCAAATATCCTCCCTTCGCCCCTCGCTGACTTTTCACAAATCCATTTCGTCTGAGGGTAGCCAACAGTTGCTCCAGATACCGGTCTGGAATGCCTTGCTCTGCCGCAATCTGACAAATTCTCAGCGGTTCGCCTTTGCTGTAGTGCAAGCTCAGCTCTATCAGGGCTAACAGCGCGTACTCACTTTTGGAAGATAGTTCCACAGATTCGCAAAAAAGGAGACAAGTCAAAACAGTCCGCTAAAACTCACCTTGCTAAGCTGCCCCTTGGAATACTGACATCAGAGGAGTAACCGTCACAGCGGAGTAGAGACCATTAGCTTTCATTATATCCCGGTTCCACGGTGGGGATTGTATATTTACTTCAACTCTGAAGGCGTAAACGCAGCCTAACCAATAGCAAGAAAGGGTCTCTGCAATGCAGAGACCCTTTCTTCATTTCGTCATGCCCAATCAGCAGATTAGGCAGAGATAAGCAAAATCAGCTTGTAACTGTCAGCTTAGAACTTCACAGTTGCACGAACAGCACCGTAGAAGTTGTCACCATCATCAGTGTCGTTATCAGCATAGATAACAGCAGGTGTGAGGGAGAAGAACTCGTTTACGTTGAGCTTGTAGTAAGCTTCAACGAGCAGAGGATCCCGGTCTACAGCAGGGGAAACACCACCGTAAACACCGAACTCGTTACCAGCACCGAATAGATCAGTGATTGCAACACCACCCATGTAGGAGTCAGCATCGCCGCCGCCTTCGATTTCGTTGACAGCGTAGTGACCACCAATCTGGAAGCGACCAAAGTCAAGGTTCAGCAAGCCAGCAATGCTGTACTCAGTGTCACCGTCGTCAGCGTCAGTTGCACCGATGTAAGTTACTGCTGCATCAATGATGCCGTCAGTCAAGAAGTTGAGCTGAGCGATGTAGCTAGCTTCGTTGAAGATACCGCCATCATCAACGTTCTCGTTGCCGCTGTCAGTTGAATAACCA
>JBCBIK010000123.1:0-15687 GCA_038524545.1 Cyanobacteria bacterium J06623_4
GCCTGCGCAAAGATCCGCTAGAGTCTATCGATTCTGGCTTTAAGGTCGAAAAAACCTTCAGCACGATTTTTGGTGTGGCTGCGCCGGAGATGATGAATGGCCGTCAGCCTGCTGGCGTTCGATAAGCTAGCATCTGATGACTAGTGCGCCCTTTGCTCCCGCTTCTATCTCTCTCATTTGGTCAATGCCTTTATGACCAAGCGTATTCTTGGGCTTGATCCGGGCCTGGCTATCCTAGGTTTTGGGGTAATTGAGTACGACCCGGCTAAAATGCGAGACCTGCAGCCAGATATCAAAGTTGTCGACTATGGCATCGTGCAAACCCCTGCACGTACTGATACCGGTAAACGTCTCTGCACTATCTATGACGATTTGCACAGCGTTATTGATGAGTATCAGCCGGACCTCGTTTCGATTGAAAAGCTCTTTTTCTATCGTATGGGCAACACCATTTTGGTGGCGCAGGCGAGGGGGGTGGTCATGCTGGTGCTGGCGCAGCGAAATTTGCCGTTTGTGGAGTTCACCCCTGCTCAAATTAAGCAGTCAATTACTGGGCACGGTAATGCGGACAAAGCTGATGTGCAAGATGCCGTTGCCCGCGAGCTAAAGCTAGAGGCGATTCCCAAGCCAGATGATGCGGCCGATGGCCTAGCTGTTGCGCTAACGGCTTGGTTTCGGATGGATTAGCCAGATAAACTGCAGACGATAACCGCCGTAGAAAACTTGAGCCGCAGGAAGCGATGCCTATGTCAGTCCCCACCGTGGAATTTGCAACTGCTTCGGCAAGGGCAGAGATGGAGCAACTAATGCAGCCCGCTCTGATTCGTGTGATTGACAATATTCGTAAGCAGCTAGAAGACAGCAGCTGGCAAGGCACATACGAAGAAGATCTCATCTGGCCTGATGGCACCACATCGGCACAAAAGCAGGAATACGCCACGCTGCAAAAGTCGCTCCACGGCGTGCCGCCCGAAGAGCACGACCGAGTCGCCGCGCTGATGTCAAACTTACCGCAGCCGACGCCGCTCTACACGCTGCGGCTGACGCAAGCCGGTCGCGAAGATAAAACGGTCGACATTTGGAGGTTGTGCTATCGCATCTGTGCAAAGTCTTATGCGCCTGGAGTTGCGATGGAAGCCGATAGTGCTTTGTTTGACGAACAGGGCGAGTTAGATTGGCGATCGCTCGACGACAAGACAAAAAAGTTAATCGACGATATCTTCGCTGCACCTTTGGATGAGATCTAAAGTCTGAGAGGATACGCATATAGCAGTCATTCAGGATGATAAGGCTATGCAGCTGATTGGAATGCTCGATTCTCCCTATGTCCGGCGAGTTGCGATCGCACTACACCATTTTGGTTTACCCTTCGAGCATCTGCCGCTCTCAGTCTTTCGCAATATAGAAGACTTCAAGCAAATCAATCCGCTTGTCAAAGCACCGACGCTGGTGTGCGACGACGGTGAAGTGCTGATGGACTCTAGCCTCATCCTGAACTATATAGATCGATTGGCTACAGATCGATTCGCTACTGCAAAGACCGATAGCGCTAACCAGAGCCTGATGCCCGAACCGATGGCAGACTACCAAAAAGCGCTTCGAATCATTGGGCTAGGGCTAAATGCCTGTGATAAAACGGTGCAAATTGTTTATGAACGTGACCTGCGCCCAGCTGAGAAACAGCATCAGCCCTGGCGCGATCGCATAGCGTCTCAGTTGCTGTCTGCCTATGGGCTGCTTGAGCCCTACACTGCTGAAATAGCTTCTTGGCTAATTCAAAATCGCTTGACCCAGGCAGATATTACCGTAGCCGTGGCCTGGCAATTCACGCAGCTGATGGTCGCTGATGTCGTCGATATTCACAGCTATCCTGGTCTAGCGGCCTTGTCCAAACGGGCTGAAGCCTTGCCCGCTTTCACAGCAGCGCCATTAGACCCTAATTGGCAGCCAAAAGAGCCTTAATAGAACCCGTCTTTCAGCCACCTAGATTTCACATACCTAGCTCCTTGTCATGCGTATTGACCTCAGCTCAGTTCCTGTCGAGTCGGGGACTACTTATCCACAAACTTTTCGGTCTGCTGTTGTCGGGCGTTCACGGCAGCGTGTGGGTAATGCCGCAGGGCTGACAACTTTTGGCGTTAACCTGACGACACTGGCGCCGGGTAGTCAGTCAGCGCTACGGCATTGGCACTCAGCTCAAGACGAATTTGTGTATGTCGTTGAGGGTGAGCTTGTGCTCATTACTGACGAGGGCGAAGAAATACTTGGCCCAGGCGATATGGCCGGTTTTGCGGCAGGTGTCCCCAATGGTCATCACCTGGTGAACCGTTCGGCTGATCCTGCGGTTTATTTGGAAATCGGCGATCGCACCCCAGCAGACAACGCTAACTACCCAGACCACGACCTTGCATGTATCTCTGACGAACAGGGAACTCATCATTACCTACATAACGATGGGCGCGCCTACTCATTGTGATTCGTTTTGTGATTGGTCTCGTGACTTGTCTCAGCTTTGCCTAGCTGGGTTGCGCAGAACCACCCTGCTCAAAACCATCAGAAGAGTGTTTGACTGATATCACAGGCGTATAAACAGCAACATCGCCCCTCCAGAACACTTTGAATATTGAGAGTATCTGATGAGAGAGGGTGGTGCACGTGTTTATGCGTAGCTATAACCGAAGTCTTAAGGGCTTAGCACCCGCGTATCCACTGGAAAATTCGCCAAAAATAGGGATGGTTTTCCCTGAAAAACGCGCGGATAGTCGAGTGAGTAAGAGTATATTTTTATACCACACTGAAATGGCCTACTGAGGTGGCTATTCTTCTTCGTGGTCATCTCTGACGGCTGCATGCTTACACCGTCAGATTTCCACCACACAACCATAGGGACTTCACGATGAGCAAATTTCACGTTCTTGGCGCATTTATACTGTTGGCTGCCTGGTCAAGCAATGTCAGCGCATTCAACTCAGCAAATCATTCAGCGTTAGATGCCGCATCTTCTGAGGCGGCTTCTGGGCATTTGATCAGCTGGCAAGTCGGGTCGGCTGCCCATGCCGAAGTGCGCTGGACGCCGAACCCAGAGCGCGGCAGTGCTTCTTCTACGATGTCTGGAGGGCGCCGAGGCACAGCGTCTTCGGCCTGCGCGCTAGATGCTGAGGTCCCTGACCCAGCGATTACCTTGCTGGTCCCAGAAGGCACCACTGGGCTGACCACCAAAGCTCAGCCTACGCTCTCCTGGTACCTCGAGAGTGAAAATGTGGTCGATATGGAGTTTGTGCTGTCTCACCCCAATAATCCAGAGCCGGTGTATACGAAGCGACTACAGTCTGGGGCTGGGCTGATCGAAGTTACGCTACCCGACTCTGTCGCGTTAGAAGCCGACACTCGCTATCGCTGGACCGTATTTGTTACCTGCAATGGCGGCGAATACGAGATTCACGCTCGCAGCTTTGTAGAACGCGTGGTCGACAGCGAGGTAGAAGCTGCCGTCGCTGCAATGACACCTTCGGATCAGGCTAATGCTTATGCAGTAAGAGGCATTTGGTACGACGCCCTCAACACGCTGGTCGATTCTTATCGCCAAGAGTCTCGGATGGTCACTCTACTAGAAATCCGCGATTTGCTTCAGCAGGCTGATACGCAGGTGCCGCTAGAGCTTTCCTTGGCTGTTGAGTCTCAGCGGTAGGCCGTTAGTGGTCTATTGTCAGAAGCTATTTAGCGCGACTAACTGGGCAGACCGCCTAAAATGCGGATGATTTGATCTTTCGCTGAGTGGGCTTACTAAGCATAGAGCGGGCTTTGCACCTCTTATGTAGCTATCCCTTTGAGCTACTGCCGAGGTGCTTTGACGTTGTGTCACGGGCTAAAGCGTATGCAGCCAACTGATTGAACGCTGATCGGGTGGACGTGCGTCTGTTGAGTCATTTGGCCTAGTGGCATCAAGCGTTTTGCTGATGAGAACAGCTAGGGCAAAGGGGCTAAAGCTCTAAAGCTATAGAAGGACAGATTTTACGTGGTGGATAAGCCTCGCAAGTCACCTGCCGTGGAATGGACGTATGTTCTAAGTAGCTGGTGGCGGCGGTCGTTCAAGCAGCAATATGTGGCCCCGTTGCTCGGCGTCGTGGCGACGGCTGGGGTGCTAGCGCTTCGGGGAATAGGGGCTTTTCAAGTTTGGGAACTTCAGGCGTTTGACCTGATGATGAATTATCGATTCGCCGAAGACCCCGATGATCGTATCGTCATCATTGGCATCACTGAAGATGATATCGAGCAGGCTCAGCATGCCGCCGTGAGCGATGCCATGCTCGCAGATGTCATAGAAGCGGTGAAAGCCCATAACCCGACGGTAATTGGGCTCGATTTTTTTCGAAACGTTCCCCGAGATGATGGCTACGACCGCCTGCGCGCGATTTTTCAAGAAACGCCCAACATTATTGGGATAGAAAAGGTGGTAGATGATGCTGCTCTCTCAGCGGTCGCGGGCAACTCTGTGCTGGTCAAAAATAATCAGGTTGCCGCGAGCGATCTGATTGTCGATATTGATGGTCGGGTGCGGCGGGGGTTTTTGTTTCCGAGTGCGGTGGGCGATCGCATCATTGAAGGGCTCGCCTTTCGCGTAGCACTCGAGTATTTAGAAAGTCATGATATTTTTCCAAATCCTGACTCTGATGTGCTGCAGCTAGGCTACGCGCGCCTCCCCCCCTTCGAAAAAAATTCTGGTGGCTACCGCAACGCGGATGCAGGCGGCTATCAGATTGTGATGAACTGGCGGGCAAATCTGGAGTTTCAAACCTTTAGCGCCCACGATGCCATGGAAGGCCGTATCCCGTCGGGGACGCTTCAGGACAAAATCGTTCTGATCGGCAGTATGCAGTCGGGAGATGCGGATGTTTTTTTTACGCCGTATAGTTCTCAGCTCGGGAATGTGGGACTGTTACCCAGTCACGGCATCGAAATCCACGCTAGCTTGGCCAGCCAGCTAGTCAGTGCAGCCTTCGGTCAAAGGCCGCCGCTCAAGATGGTACCAGAGCAATATGAGATGCTGATGATTACGGCATTTGCCGGTGTGGGTATTTGGCTATATCGCCTCGGACGGAACGATTTGCAGCGGTTGCGCACCTATGGTACGTGCCTATTTGCCAATATTGGTTTTAGTCAGCTGGCGCTGGTCACCGGCGGATGGTGGCTACCGGTATTGCCCACTAGCATCGCGCTCTTGACTGCACCGTTGATTACGCGCCTCCACCGAATCAATCATCTCAAGACGCTGTCTGAAATTGATGAGCTGACGCAGCTGGCCAATCGGCGGAGCTTTCAGGAACATTTGTCTACAGAGTGGCAGCGGGCTGTGCGATCGCACACGCCCATTTCGCTTATTTTGTGCGACGTAGACTATTTCAAGTTCTATAACGATACCTACGGTCATCCCCAAGGCGACGAATGCCTAAAGCTAGTGGCGAGAGCCATCGGACAAGCGGTTCGTCGCCCCGATGATTTGGCTGCTCGCTATGGCGGAGAAGAATTTGTGATTTTGCTACCCAATACCGACGCTGAAGGGGCACAGCAAATTGCTAAAGATGCCGCTACCTATGTTAGGGCGCTAGAAATGGAGCACAAATCCTCAAAAGTGGCTCCCATCGTCACCATTAGCCTAGGGGTGACGACTGTGATGCCCAAACAAGACATTGCAGCGAGCACCCTGGTAGACACGGCGGATTTGGGGCTGTATGAGGCGAAGCGGAGAGGCCGCAACCAAATGGTGCTGCGCTTACCGTGGGCTGTGGGCTAAAGGCTACTACCAGATGGCTTTCCTGTAGAGCGGTTACTGACCTTGCCGGTGGGTGTTGCGGTAGTTTACTCGGGCACCTGCCCACTGTAGCTTGTTGCGGAGGGTGCGGTAGTAGGAGTGGTCCTTACCGAGGATGATAAATTTTGCCAGATGGCTGGCCATGCGGATGTCGACACGCTGCCCGGGCCATACGGTTGTGCCGAGGACGCCGTCTGTCCATAGCTTCGTGTTGCCCTCGGGGTCGACGAGTGGCCATACGCTTACGGTGCTGCCCGGTGGTAGCACAATTGGTCGGCTTGATAGGCTCATCGGCGAGATAGGCGTGACAATAATCGCATGCATCCCAGGATGGACAATCGGTCCATTCGAAGAGACGGTGTAGCCTGTAGAACCGGTTGGGGTGCTGATGAGCAAGCCATCGCCTTGGTACTGATCGACGACTTCGCCATCGATTTCTACTTCGAGCGTTGAGGTGATCATGCGATTAGGTGAGGCTGGCTTTACGCACATTTCGTTCAGGGCGTAGAAGCGATCGCTCACCGGTTCAATGTTATAAGACTCTCCCTTGTGGGTCCTTGCCTGCAGCATCATTCTGAGCTGCACTGCGTACTTGTCACCCAGCAAGCGCTCCCACACCCGCTCAAAGTCACCAATCACATCAGCAGGCTCAGCCAAAAAGCCCAAATGCCCCCCCACATTGACAGCCAAAATTGGAATGTCATCCATCGCCAAATGACGCGCCGCGCCAAGCGCCGTGCCATCACCCCCCAGTACAACTGCCAAATCAATCGGCTCGGGCGCGGATTCGAGCAAGACTGGGTATGGATTGTCCTGCGCCCCCGCCGGCCCCATCATCACTTGGGCGCCATGGGCTTCTAGCTGACGCGCGCATTTGTCAGCAGTTTGCTTACTCTGCTGATTGCCCGCTTTGTAAACGATGATGACCTGCTTGAGCTGCACGACGCTTCCTACGCTAAATGTGCTGAATGCCAAATATCCTAAACAATGATTAATTGAAGTGTCAGGATGAAGGCGAAGACCATAAGCAAAGAGCCTCAAGGTTCAATCACCTCAAGGCTCTATCCAGTTAGCCTGGGGCAGTCTGCTCTACCACTTAAGCAGATTGAACTGTTCCATATCGACCGTATCTCGGTTCCGATAGATAGACAATACAATGGCAAGCCCGACAGCAGATTCTGCTGCTGCAATCGTAATCACAAAAACAGAGAACACCTGTCCCTTAATGCCATCGGGGTCTAAATAGTTCGAAAAGGCCATTAGGTTAATATTGACCGCGTTGAGCATTAGCTCAATCGACATCAGCACGCGGATAACGTTGCGGCTCGAAACTAAGCCAAAGATTCCAATACAGAATAAGGCCGCAGCCAATATCAAAAAATACTCAAGTTGCATAGCTCAAATCACATCGCTCAAAACGTACAAACGGCAGTTCCCAAGTGGTCGTGGCAAAGTATCCGCTTAGCAACTCTTTACAGACTCTCTTCACGGCTACCGGCTGCAACCAGCTCCCGAGGCTTTTCGGGTAGGGTCAGCGCATTTTCCCCAGGGATGGTCGTGTCGGGAATGTATTCCCTGCGCGCCAAGATAATCGCTCCGACCAGCGTGATCAGCAGCAGCACGGAGGCCAGCTCAAACGGTAGCAGATAGTCGCTAAAAAAGTGCTGACCAATGATATTGATTGCGTCTTCACCCGCTGCCGGAACCGTAGAAATCGCCCAAGGATGCGACAGCACCATCGTCCCTAGCAGCCCAAATAAGCCCGCACACACTGCAGCCGTCGCAGCCCTGCCGATCCATGCATTCTTGACTGGAATGAAGTCTTCTTGCTTGTTCACCAGCATGATGCCAAACAGGATCAGGACGTTGACCGCGCCGACGTATATCAGCACCTGTGCCGCCGCAACAAAGCCAGCGTTGAGCAAAATATACAATCCAGAAATGCTGATGAAGACCAGGCCTAGCAAAAAGGCTGAGTAGACGATATTTGACAGCAAGACGACGCCCAGAGCGCCCGCTATCATAATCAACCCTAAAAGCCCGAAAGAGATCAGCTGAACTCCTTCCGCTAGGTTTAATGACGCTAAAAGCAAAACGATTTTCTCCTCACAACGATATCTTTGGCCTTTTATGCTTTAGTCTTATCACTACTTGGCACTCTATTCAGCGTTGGCTTCCTCTGCAGGTTTAGCCGCTTCCTCTTTGGCTTTTTGGGCCTCTATGTCAGCCAAAATATCTTGGGGTAAACGGCCTGCTCGTTGGCTACCTTTGGGCAAATCGTGGGGGTCCATCACGCCTTTCGGCAAGTAGGCAAACTCACGCATTGGCGTCACCATCGAATCTTCAGTGACTTTGTACGGCAAACGCCCAAGGGCGACGTTGTCATAGTTTAGGTTATGCCGGTCGTAGGCGGATAGCTCGTATTCTTCTGTCATCGATAGGCAGTTAGTCGGGCAGTATTCAACACAGTTGCCGCAGAAGATACAGACACCAAAATCAATGCTGTAGTGGTTCAGTGTCTTTTTCTTAGTCTCCCGGTTAAATTCCCAGTCCACAACGGGGAGGTTGATAGGGCAGACGCGGACACAGACTTCGCAGGCTATGCACTTGTCAAACTCAAAGTGGATGCGGCCACGATAGCGCTCTGATGGAATGACTTTCTCGTAAGGATACTGCACAGTCACTGGCCGACGCTTCATATGGTCGAAGGTTACTGACAGACCCTGTCCGATATATTTTGCTGCCTGAGCCGTTTCTTTTGCGTAGTCACCAACTTGTTTGAGAAAGTTCAGCATGGCACTAAGGGGTAGGTAAATAAAAGGCTTGAATAAAAGGCTTGAAATTGACGTTTGAAAATTAGAGTTTGATCGCTGGTAAGGCTTACTGCATGCTATGGCTTGATGAGAGGTACGTCGCGCAGCACCTTTCAGCTGACCCCGTAGCTGAAATAGCGCCTACCCGCCGAATGCAAAAGGAAAGGTGAGCTTCAGCCCCGCTGTGACCAAAAGATTTACCAGCGCCACAGGCAGTAAGAACTTCCAACCTAGGTCGAGTAGCTGGTCGATTCTGACGCGGGGAACGGTCCAGCGCAACAAAATTGTGAGAAATACCAGCAGGTAGGCTTTGAACATCGTCATGACGATGCCTAGCGAAGCTGTGATGATCTGTACCCAGGCTGCTGTTTCGCTGACGCCTAGCAGGCTGGTGATCGCTTCGACCGGAATCGGAAAGCTCCATCCGCCGAGATACAGCACCGACACAATGAGCGCAGAAAGCATCAGGTTGACGTACGAACCGACGTAAAAAAGACCGAACTTCATGCCGGTGTACTCGGTTTGGTAGCCTGCCACCAGCTCTTCTTCTGCTTCTGGTAAGTCGAAGGGGAGGCGCTCACATTCTGCCAGGGCCGAGATCCAAAAGATAACAAACCCTACAGGCTGTCTCCAGATGTTCCACCCTAGGATGCCGTAGCCGGACTGCTGGTTGACAATGTCAATAGTGCTGAGGCCGTTGCTCATCATAACGATGGCAAGAACGGCTAGCGCCAGAGGGATCTCGTAGCTAATAGACTGTGCCGCTGCTCGCAGGCCGCCGAGCAGTGAGTATTTATTATTAGAAGAGTAGCCAGCCATCAAAAGGCCGATGGGAGTAATGCTAGAGAGCGCAATCCATAGAAAGATGCCAATCCCTAGGTCTGTAATCACCAAGTTCTGTCCAAAGGGGACGATGAGGAAGGATAAAAAGACGGGAATGACGACAATAGCTGGGCCAATGACAAACAGCCAGGGGTCTGCTTTAGCAGGGGTGATGTCGGCCTTGAAGATGAGCTTTACGCCGTCTGCAACGGCCTGTAGCGCTCCGATAGGGCCGATGTAGTCTGGACCAACACGCTGCTGAGCGGCGGCTGAAATTTTTCTCTCTAGCCAAACGCAAATAAAAATGCTGACGGTTGCCACAATGAGCATGAGCACCATAGGCAATGGAATCCAAACTGTTTTGGCGGCACCTGAGGGCAATCCGAGTTCTGTCAGCGCTTGAACGACGGTTCCTTGGAGATCAATGCCTTGATTCATGCTTGTAAAAGACGGCCTAAGCGTGTCTGTCTATATTTCTTTAACAGATTCTAACGCTTAATCAACCGCTCCACGTCACTCTCTTGTCGTAAAAATATGGTGGGCGAAGGGGTATGTAGGAAATGCCTAAAGAATCGGCTAGAGAAAGGTGCAGAGAAACGGCCAAAGAAATGTGAAAAGAAATGCCCGACTAAAATCGGTGCCGGTAAAACCGGTAAAAATAAAAACCCCCCCGATATAAACCGGGGGGGCTGGAGTTCCTGAAAATCGTCACTGGATATATATTCGGAGGATATTTGGGTTTTGCAAAGGGGGGTAAAGCCCATCACCTCTGTGTAGATACTGATACACCGCGCTAATTTCGTAAATTTATTAACGTTTTAAGGTTGCTTTAATGATCTCAATGGCGGCGGCGGGTCTTTGGAGGTGCGTATTGACTTTGGCTTACTGATTTAGAGCACTTGTTTAGAGTACTTAGCGAGTGGGCGGGACGACGGTTGATTTTTCCCAGAGTTGAAGTCGTTTTTCTACGGGAATGTAGGGTTGCTGGTGTGGACCCTGGTAAATTTGTGTGGGCCGAAAGATTTTATTTTTGCCAATTTGTTCTTTCCAGTGGGCTAGCCAGCCAGCGACTCGTGCGATCGCAAAGATCGGCGTAAATAGGTCCGTCGGGATACCCAGCTTCCGGTAAACCAGCCCAGAATAAAAATCCACATTCGGATAAACGCCTTTGTGGCCGAGCTTTTCTTCTACGACTTGCTCTAGTTCTAAGGCAATGTCGTAGTAGGCATCTCGTCCAGCCTTTTCGAAGAGCTGTTCGGCCAAGGCCTGTAGAATGACAGCTCGGGGGTCTTTTACCTTATATACTCGGTGCCCAAACCCCATAATTTTCTGACGGTTTGCAATTCGCTCAGAGATGTATGGCCGTACGTTCTCGACGCTGCCAATCGCTTGGAGCATTGCGATCACTTCTTCGTTGGCACCGCCATGTAGCGGCCCGGCTAGGGTCCCAACGGCTGATGCAATGACTGCGTACGGGTCGGTGAGCGTCGAAGCGGTCACCATGGCCGAAAAGGTAGACGCATTGATCGTGTGCTCTGCATGGAGGATAAGGCAGATATCAAAAATGCGAGCGGAGAGCGGATCGGGTTCTCGCTCGTTGAGCATATACAAAAAGTTTGCGGCGTAGTCTAGGTCGTCTCTGGGCTGCACCGGGTCGTTGCCTTTACGCATCATTTTGAAGGCGGCAACCATCGTCGGGATTTTGGCAATCAGGCGGACGACGGCGTTTTGTACATAGGCTGGGTCAGACAGCTCCCGGCGAGAGTGAAAGAGCCCTAGGGCTGCAGCGCATGCTTGCAGCGCATCCATGGGATGGCCGCTTTCGGGGAAGCATTTCATCATGTCGCGGATGCGGTACTTGAGGCGACGATGATACTGCACCTGGTGAGCGAAGTTTTCAAGCTCTTGTTCAGTCGGCAAGCCGCCCCAGATGAGGAGATAGGTCGTTTCTAAAAAGCTGCTGCTGCGGACAATGTCTTCGATGCGAATGCCGCGATACTCCAGAATCCCTTGCTGCCCATCGACATAGCTAATGCTCGACTGCGTTGCTGGAATACCTTCTAGCCCTGGCCGATATTCGCATGTCGTCATTCCGTCCGCGCTCCTTTCCTGAGTTGAATGCTTGTCTTTCGGTGCTTGCCCTGTCTGAATTTGGCAAAAACTCTAAAGCTTCTCTTAATACCATAGGCTGTAGGCAGTTTGATGGCTATAGCCCATACCATGACAGGAGAGTCCTCAGGACTCTCCTCAGGACCCTCCTGACTTGTGGTGGCGGTGCGATCGCAAGCATCAGAACTCAGCCACACTCAAGAAAGGTAACTCAGACAAGTGAAATTGCTTATTTCGTCGTCGCTGCACTCGCTACGCCCGCTAGTCGGTGTTGAGTACGCCGTTTTCTGGATTTACCAGACGCTGCAGCTTTTGCTTAATTTGCTTGTCAAAAACTTCCCACTTCTGGCGGTTGTAGTCGCTGCTTTCGTAGTACCCAGAAAGGAATCCGATTGGAATTTCGAAGCCGCCAGCCATAGAGCGCCCGCCACCAAAGAAGCGGCCGTGGCTATCCTGTCCGAGGGCTTCTTTGATGAATTCATCGGGGTCGAGGGTAATTTTGTTAGTTCTGAGTGAACCGACGACTAGCTCTTTTTCTTCGTCTTCATCGTGCACGATGCCGTAAACGACGGCTGTATGGATATTTTCCTCAGTGACTAAGAAGTCTGCAGCTTGGGGGATGGCATCTCTGTCTTCATAACGCAAGTAGCCAACACCTGCGATGGAGACGCTGTTTTGGGTTTGTCGGTTGCGCAGCGATCGCTCAATGACATCCATCACTCGCCGAGACCGAGACGCCTGCAAAATGGCGCTCAATAGCTGCGCATCGTAGTACTGACTCAGAAAAGCCGCTGCCAAAAAATCGGGCTCTGAAGCCTGCATGAGATGATTTGTATCCGAGCGCAGACCATGCATCAGCGCAGTCGCACATTTCACATGGTTGCTGTTGCTGCGATCTAGCTTGATGAGTCCGCTCTGAAGATACTGCGCCAAAATCGTTGCAGTCGCGTGTATGTCTGGCCGTACATCCAGCATTTCCGCTTCTAGCTTGCCTTGAATGGCGTGGTGGTCAATCACCAGAAGCAGTGGCAGATTAGCAGCCTTTACACGCTCAGTGAGATGGCTGGTCGTCCCTTGCGTATCGATGAGGACGTAGCCTTGGTAATGGGAAAGATCGGGGCTTTCTTTGGCAGAGGTAGGCCAGCGTTTTGCCGGTAAGTTGGTGAGCTTCACCAGTGCAATATTTTCCTGGTGGCTCAATGTGCCTGAATAGTAGATATCGCACTGGATATTATAGGCGCTTGCGATCAGCCGGTAGGCCCACGCTGAGGAGAGGGCATCGGGATCTGGAAAGTCTTGCAGCAATACAATCTGCTGAGTCCCGCTGTGCTTCTTGAGCAGCTTTTCTAGCGCTTCTGCCGGATTACATTCAAAGCCTACTGCACGTCGAAGGGTTTCAGCCTTTTCAGCTAATCCGTTGGTTCCATTAGGCGATAAGACGGTCTCTTCCATGGGTTGTGAGAGGCCGTTTGGCTGCTCTTGATCGTTTAGCAAGGCGCTTTTGGGGAGTGACATAGGATGGCTTTTGCTTATTTTGGCAGATAGACGGGTGAATAGGCCAGATGAGTATTGCTAACGTGTAGGTGCTTAGCCCGCATCCCCCTGCTGATCTCTGGAACTACTCTGTTTAGTAGCGATTGGCAGAGTAGACGCGTCAGTTACCTTGCTCGATTAATGGTTGCTTCAGGACTCAGTTGCATGACTGAAGACCCATTCTGAACGATGTATGGAGGCGGCCCGTGAAGCCTTGGTACAGCATTAGGGCGCAGACACTACACCTGTGTCAAGGCAAATGCACAGTGTCAAGGCAAATGCACATAGGTCGTTTGTGTGGGCTTTAGTGCAGCTGTATTACTATATCTACCACTTGCACTTACCAAACTCTAAGCCTCTATCGGTGGATATCTATTTTATCTATCGATTGGATGGGGTGCGGTGGCGGTATCCGGCAGAGCTGTGCGGTATCCTCTAGTTCAGCCCGATGACGTAGCGTCGCCACTCTTGATGAACGCCACCCCTGACATGTCTAGAGATTTCGAAGTAAAGGCTGCTGTGCGGTTTTCGAGGCTGGTTGGAAAGGGGCATTTCTGCTTCTTTGGGCGTTCGGCTGCCTTTTTTGACGTTGCAGCGGACGCAAGCACTGACGATATTTTCCCAAGAATCGCCACCGCCTCGCGATCGCGGAATGACATGATCTAGCGTGAGGCTGTCGCCGGAGTGTCCGCAGTATTGGCAGGTATGGTTGTCTCTGTGTAAAAGGTTGCGCCGGGTGAGCGGGATTTCTTTGTATGGGATGCGGACGTAGTGACGAAGCCGAATCACTGTCGGTAGCGGAAAGTCAGGATATATCTGCTCTTCACGTTCTTCGATTTGTTCTGCTTTACCTTTGATGATGAGTACGACTGCGCGCCGCCAGCTGGTAATGTTCAGCGGCTCATAGGAAGCATTTAAAACGAGAACCTTACTCATGTGTGACAGTGCTCAGATTCTCACTAGATAGTAGCACAGCCATATTCTTAGAGGGGTTTAGCGACTGATACACTAATCCACTAAGTATTTTTGCTGTGCCAATTTGTATTGGCTCGCTGGTCTGCGATGCTTGATGGGCTTACTGGTGGTTGCTCAGGGTCGTAGCCAAGTTTCTGACTTTGATTTAATTTTTTGGTGTTGCCATGCTTAGTTGGGATAAAACCCCCGATCTCTTGCCCATGCGTTGTGCTAGAGCCTGGGTAGAAATTGATTTGACTACCCTGGCAAATAACGTGAAAACGCTGCGGTCTTATCTCTCACCCAAGACGGATCTGATGTCGGTGGTGAAGGCGGATGCCTACGGACATGGTGCTGTAACAGTGGCTAAGGTGGCCCTGACGTCTGGGGCAACTTGGCTAGGCGTGGCGACGGTGCCAGAAGGAATAGAGCTGCGGCAAGCCGGGATTGAGGCGCCTATTTTGGTGATGGGGGCTGTCAATGATCCGGCTGAGGTACGAGCGATCGCACGCTGGCACCTAGAGCCAACGATTGTCAATCCAAAGCAAGCCCTGATCTTTTCTGAGACGCTGACAGCAGATACTGACCGCATGAGTCCGCAGGATTGTCCTCAGGGCGGTTTGCCAGTTCATCTCAAGCTCGATACGGGGATGTCGCGGCTAGGATTCAGCTGGCAAAAGTCGGTAGAGTTTGCTCGCTTTGTAAAGCAGCTGACCCATCTAGAAATCGCTAGCGTTTACTCCCATCTGGCGACGGCAGATAGCCCGAACACCACTACGATGCGACTACAGCACGACCGGTTTGAACAAGCGATCTCAGACCTGACCCAAGCTCAGCTACGTCCCCCCCGGCTGCACCTAGCTAATTCAGCCGCTACTCTAGCCGATAAATCGCTGCACTACGACATGGTGAGAGTGGGGCTTGCTACCTATGGGCTCTACCCCGCGCCTCACCTGCGCCCAGAGACCGGCTCAGACGCTTCGCTTAACTCAAAGAATTCAGTTGATGGTGCGATCGCTGCGCCAAGCCCCCTTCGGCCCGTGCTAGAAGTGAAAGCGCGCATTACCCACATCAAAGATATCTCGCCCGGAGATGGTGTAAGCTACAGCCACAAATTTGTTGCACCTCGGCCAATGAAAATCGCGATTGTTGGCATCGGCTACGCCGACGGCGTTCCCAGACTGCTATCAAACCAGCTCGAAGTTGTTGTCAGAGGTCAGCGCGTCAAACAAATCGGTGCTATCACTATGGATCAGCTGATGCTCGATGTCTCGTCAGTGCCTGGCATCCAAGAAAACGACGTGGTGACGCTGCTAGGGACCTCTCAAGACGCGGTTCTTAGCGCAGACCGCTGGGCCGAGCTAACGGGAACTATCTCCTGGGAAATTCTCTGTGGTTTCAAGCATCGCCTGCCGAGGATAACGCTTTCTTCATCGGATTCATTTGCTTCCCAATCGCCCACACAGCGCCAACTCAGTATGGGCTAAGCCTGAGTAGCAATCTGGTTGAATGTTCGAAACGATGACGCCTGAATGATCGACGAGAAGTGGACTAGAGTGGGCGGGCAGGGCAAACAGCTGCTTTACAAAAATCAGAGAAAATACTCAGGTAGATTGCTAGAGCTTTCGCAGAGTTCTTGGTATCATG
>JBCBIK010000124.1:0-15654 GCA_038524545.1 Cyanobacteria bacterium J06623_4
CAAACTCTTTATCCAGAGGACTCCGCACACCACGTCCACCTCTGTTCAAGACATGTGTATAAATCATTAGTCTGATTGCCTCCCTAACTTGGTCGAGGAGGCGCAGTGGTTGCTGGGGTGTTGGAATGTGTTTATTTCTGTCTGAGTATCCAGGATTTTCCGATTCCTGATGAGCGACTTGCAGCCCAAGGTAAAATTGAGATGTGCAGTCGATATGGGAGCAAGGTAATGGTAGTCCGACAACCTCGATACAGCAAAGAAGAGTTTGCTCGACGTGGTGATGAACTCTACGAAACTCAGATACGATCACAGGTCGAAGAAGACAATCACGGTAGAATCGTCGCGATCGACATTGAAACCGGAGCCTTTGAAGTTGATGATACGCCGATGATTGCAGTTGATCGACTTTATGAGCGCTATCCTAATGCCCAGCCTTGGGTGATTCGGATCGGACATCGAGCAGTCTTCCGTATGGGAAGCCGTAGTCTGAGGAAACCCGTATGATGTTTGGCGTGGTGAATGAGAACTGTGAAGTGGGAGATGGGAGTGAAGTCGTTTTTGAACTGTACAAGGCTTCAGCAATTTGGGATGGACAGAATCAGATGATCGATGTTGTCGCTTCTGATGCAGAACCGCTGGTTGGAATGGGCTTACTGTACGGCTACAATTTGTGCCTTCGGGCAGTGGAAGGTGGTAGCGTCACGATTAAGCCGATTGAGTAGTTGAAAGTCTCTCCGTTGAGGCACGGTCTAACAATCCGCTTGCACCCGTTGAGAGTCTTTTCGTTGAGTCCGAGAGTTTGCTAGCGGTGGGTGAAGCGGAACGTTAGGCGGATGGGCAAGGATAGCGATGATAGATTCTGGTGTGTGCCTTTATGATTGGAGCTGAATATAGATATGACCGATAAATTCATAGCTTCCTCAGAAAATCGAGCAAAGATTATTGAAGTTGTTAACCGTTATGGTTTGGCAATCGATCTTCATGATTGGGAGGGTTTTCGTAGTCTCTTTGTGAATCCCGTTGAATTTGACTACTCTTCAATTGGAGTAGCAGCGGGTAGCTTACAGCCAGACGAAATTGTAAATACTGCTCGCCAAGATTTGTCAGGATTCCGAGCGACTCAGCATTTGATTACCAACCATATTGTCGAAATACTAGATGATTCGGCAACCTGTTTGGCTCATGTGCGGGCTATGCACTTTTTGCCCAATGATCAAGGGGATAACACATTTGAAATGGGTGGCTACTACACATCAGAGTTAGTTTGTAGTGAATCCGATTGGAAGATTCAGCGCTGGAAGTTCTCAGTACTTTGGTCAAGCGGTAATCACGATCTGTTCAGACTTGCTAAAGGAGCATAGCAACGAATATTCGAGAGGGCTGATAAATTTTCAGGCTCGATATGGCGACAGCGATAGCAGTAGACTTAGCCGCCTAACAAGTTGCTGTACTGGAACGACCTAAAAAACGGTCGGCTGAGCGGCAAAGGCCACCTACGTCCGGTAAGCTCAATCGTTAGCTGTCTTTTTGGGATTCATGTTTCAGGAACTGTATGGCAATGCCATGAGGATAAGAAAAGAGCGTCCAGCAGATTATCAGGCCATAAGACAAGTCACCGAACTCGCTTTTCAGGGAAAAGAATATGCTGGCGGAGATGAACAAGACGTCATTGATCGCCTAAGATCTACCAATGCATTGACACTATCTTATGTGGCCATAGCCAATGAAACCATAGTCGGCCATGTCGCATTTTCGCCAGCCGCTGCCGAAGATAGATCAGCACCTTGGTTTGCGCTTGGCCCGGTTTCTGTACTGCCTGAAAGACAGCGCAAAGGAATAGGCTCAGCACTGATTTGTAACGGTTTGAGCGAGCTAGAAAAGACTGGAGCGTTAGGCTGTATATTGACGGGTGCTCCCACTTTTTACAGAAAATTCGGTTTTGAGCTGAAACCCGAACATGCCCCTGCTAAGGAGCCAAAAGAATATTTTATGGTGAAGCTATTCACATCGTTTGAACCGACCGGAGCGTTTTGTTTTCATAGTGCATTCTATGGTTAGCCGCTTCAACCCGTTAGCCGCTGGTAAAATTGCCTCTCGAAGCATGGCTATAATCATGCCATTGCTTAGCCTGAATTATTTAATCGTATGAGTCAGCAATTAACTCTGGAAATCAACGATGGAGTTCACGCCGACTTATAGCAAAAGTCTAGTGCTGTGGGTGTCTCTATACCTGAGTGGATTGTGACGCTCCTCAGCAGGTAGAGTAACATTCCCAGTAATACTGTGCTGTCACCAGGGCTTCAAGCACAAGCGCGGAATAAGTTTAGGAGTCATGCTGGTGCAGTCAGTTTGGGGTATGCCAAAGATACAAACAATAGCCAGAGCGATGCTGATCTGGCTAAAGCCTACTCAGATGATTAGAGGTCAGTTTTAGTTGTGCTTCTGGATACATCAGGCCTGCTGTGCTAACTCCACCGGGATGAGCTGCAACACAATAAGGCAGTTCATCTAATCCATGATGCTGGCGATAAACTATTGACACACAGTTATGTCCTACGCGATCGCATCTTGCTCAAAATAAATCAGGTTTACGCTGAAGATTCTTCTGAACTCGATCCAGTGATGGCAGGGATACGATTTGTCTCTTTTGTCGTATCTGGTTGCGCTTCACACGTTGGCGATGTGTCGAGTGAGACACATCTGCAGTAACGGTAGAAATAACATAAAGAATGGGCTTCTAGTTACGCGTTAGCCACTTTTGTCCGTTCAGTCGCTGAACCGTGTAGAGCACCATCAGGTCTAGCGTAATGCGGCGCTCGTCGCCCATGAACTGCTCGATGGTGCTCGGTTTGGCGCCATTCGTGGCCAGCGTAAAGACTTTCTGTCCTTTGATATCTTCCTCGATAAAGGCAATATTGAATTGGCGCTGGCCTTCGCCGTCTTCCTCCCATTGGCCTTGTACTTGCCAGTAGGGTTCGGCGTCGTTTTGGCCCATGACTTCTAGCTTTCGCTGAGCAAATTCGAGGCTTAGGTCGTCAATGCCTTCTTTGGCCATGGCTTCTTTCAGGCTAGGAAGATAGTGCTGTTCCATGAACTCATTGAACGGCTTATCTTCTACTTTGGGTGGCTTTTCCTTTTTCTTGGCAGCAGGCTTTTTGTCCGCAGCAGGCTTAGCTGCAGATTTTTTCTTATCTGCTGCAGCTTTGTCTCCAGGCTTAGCTGCGGGCTTGCCGCCCGGCTTAGCATTTTTATCGTCTACTTTGGCGGCAGGTTCACCGGCATCTTTGGTGTCTGCGTCTTTGATGCTTTTATCGGTATCTGGCTTTTTGCTTTCGGCAGCGGTGTCTTCTGGCTGTGCACCTGCTGTTTCGTTAGCTGGTTCTGCCGACTTGTTTTCCTCTGCCATGGCTTGCTGCTGCTTTGTTTGCGACTACTGCGAACATATTATATGGCTATTTCGCTAAATGCGTATGTGCCTCGCGAATGAACGCCTACGCAGGCTGCAAGACCGCGTTTTGCCGGTACCATTCAACGGTCGCTTCTAGCCCTGCTCTAAAGTCGATCTGCGCTTCGAAGTCGAATGCTTGCTTGGCTCGCTCAGTGTCTAGGCAGCGGCGAGGCTGGCCGTTGGGCTTGTCAGTTTGCCAGTCTAGCTCGCCTTCAAATCCCATGACCTCGCAGATCAGCTCTGCTAAATCGCGAATGGAAATTTCTGAGTTGGTGCCTAGGTTGACGGGGGCTGAGTCTGAGTAATGCTGGGTGGCGAGGACGATGCCTCTGGCTGCGTCTGTAGAATATAAAAACTCGCGGGTGGGGCTACCATCGCCCCAAACAGGAAGGGTCTTATCGCCGCGCATCTGGGCTTCGTGGACTTTGTGAATGAGCGCTGGGATGACGTGGGAGCTGCGCGGATCGAAGTTATCTTCGGGGCCGTAGAGATTGACCGGGAGGAGGTAAATGCCGTCGAAGCCGTACTGCTGCCGGTATGCCTCTAGCTGAACGAGGAGGGCTTTTTTGGCAATGCCGTAGGGGGCGTTGGTTTCTTCGGGATAGCCTTTCCAGAGATCGTCTTCTTTGAAGGGGACGGGGGTGAACTTGGGGTAGGCGCAAATGGTGCCCACGCAGACAAATTTTTCGGCCCCGGCTTGGTAGGCGGCGTGAATGAGCTGCGCGCCCATCATCAGGTTGTCATAAAACAGCTCGGCGGGCTTTTCTCGGTTTAGCCCGATGCCGCCAACGTGGGCCGCTAGGTGCACAATCACGTCTTGCCCGGCGACTGCTCGCTGGCAGGCTTCCATCTGAGTGAGGTCGTAGTCGCGCGATCGCGGCACCAGAATATTTTCTGGAGTGGCCCCTGCAAGCTTGAGCTGCTCGACCACCTGCTTACCCAGAAAACCGGCTCCACCGGTGACCAGGATCTTCTTATTCGCCAGTTCCATAACCGTTACTCACTCGTCCCAACTACACGCTCAAATTGTCTCACTAAACTTTGCTTTGCCAACTTTTTCATCAGGGCTGGCAGAAGGCTTGGTTCGGTAGAGTACGCCCACTGTTCTGTACGGTTTGTGAGCCATCTACCTCGCGCGGCAAATGGCTTGCAAAAGACATAATGGCTAAGACATCGAATTGGCCATTTGGCTACGGGTGGTGGCGATGTCTGGGCTGCTGCCGTTTTCGTGCTGGCTGATGGGGGGGAGACCAATGGCTTCTAGGTCGGCATCTACCATCAGCTTTACAAGGCCTTCAAAGGTTACCTCTGGCTCCCAGCCAAGGGTTTTCTTAGCCTTTGTCGGGTCGCCAATCAGCAGGTCGACTTCTGCCGGTCTGAGGTATCGCTCATCGAAGGCGACGTAGTCGTTCCAGTTGAGGCCGACATAGTTGAAGGCGACGTCCAAAAATTCTCGGATGGAGTGGGTCTCGCCGGTGGCAATCACAAAGTCGCCGGGCTCATCTTGCTGCAGCATCAGCCACATGGCCTTGACGTAGTCTTTGGCGTAGCCCCAGTCGCGCTTGGCATCGAGGTTGCCGAGGTAGAGCTTTTCTTGCTTTTTGGCAACGATGCGCGCGACGGCACGGGTGATTTTGCGGGTGACGAAGGTTTCGCCGCGTCGGGGCGATTCGTGGTTGAACAAGATGCCGTTGGTGGCAAACATGTTGTACGACTCGCGATAGTTAATGGTTTGCCAGTGGGCGTATACCTTGGCGCAAGAGTAGGGACTGCGGGGATAAAAAGGCGTTTCTTCGGACTGGGGTACGTGCTGCACTTTACCAAACATCTCCGACGAACCGGCCTGATAGAAGCGCACCTCTTCACCAGTGCGCTGCTGATAGTCGCGAATGGCTTCTAGCAGGCGTAGTGCGCCCATGGCCACTGTGTCGACGGTGTATTCGGGGGAGTCGAAGCTGACTCGAACGTGAGACTGGGCGCCCAGATTGTAGACCTCGGCGGGCTGCACCTGCTCTAAGATGCGGCGAAGCATGGTGCCGTCGTTGAGATCGCCGTAGTGCAAGAAGAGCCTGGCGTCTTCTTTGTGCGGGTCGACGTAGATGTGGTCGAGGCGGTCGGTATTGAACGTGGAGGTACGGCGAATGACGCCGTGAACTTCGTAGCCTTTTTCAAGCAGTAGCTCGGCTAGATAAGAACCGTCCTGTCCGGTGATGCCCGTGATTAGCGCCCGCTTCGATTGCGTCGTCATTATAGATGTTGTCCTTAGGTTTAGTGATTATTACGATACAGAGTTGCAGAGGAGTTACTTATAAAGTCTCTGGAAAAGGATGCCCGAGTAGGGGCAACAAACTAAAAAAAATTGATTGAAACTTTAAGGGGTCTCCGTCAAGCGCTCGGCCATGTTGTCTCTGACTCGGTTCAGTTTATCAACTGGTTCTCTGAATAGCGCGATGGCTTGTCAGTTTGATTGGCAGTTTTAAGCACAGGCTCAATGAAAGTGGCTTTCGCTGGTAAAAAGCACTTGTACACTCATGTAGGTGATGTGGCCGTTAGTTTCTGACTACAAAGGGCCTACTAAAAAATCCGGTTGAATTGATGGATTCATGCCTGGGGCAAACACTAGCCCGCTTGCCGCGAACGGTTGAGATGGATGAGCAGACTGGTAATCGGATGAAAGATTAGGCTCTGCGATCGCGCTCAATATCGTAAATAGCTTTTTCCCAGCACCACTGCTCTGTGCGGCCAGGGTTGCGGCTACTGACATCTCCGACCAGTCGCTGGGCCACAGCCGCGTTCCCGCCGACTAGGCCGAGGAGCTGCTTACGGGTTTTGCGGGAGACGCCACGGGCCCGGGACAGGCTGGTGTGGCTGCCGCCCCCGACCCGACGCCGAATGGGCAGCTGGTAGCCAGTCAGCCATTTTACGACTGCCAGGATGATGACAATGGCAAGTGCAATTGAAATAATAGACATATAGACATCGGCCAATCCTGATGGCCTGATTGACAGGCGGGGTCGTGAAGTACAACACATTGGTTCAACACTGCCCTATTTTCAAGAAAAAACAGACAAATGTCTCTTCCTTCTCGTGCTGACGCCCTATTGCAGTTTTGGTTTGGCGATCGCACCCATCCAGACTACGGCAACTACCGCCGGGCCTGGTTCATCAAAAATGCGGATTTTGACAATCAGCTTCGTCAGCAGTTTTTGAGCGATGTCGAGCGGGCAGCAGCCGGTAAGTGCGACGACTGGACGCGACTGCCCGAATCTGCCGTTGCTTTGCTGCTATTGCTCGACCAGTTCCCACGCAACCTATACAGAGGACAGCCCAAAAGCTTTGCAACCGACGATAAAGCGCTAGCGGTTGCTCAGCATTTAGTGGATTCAGGGATACATGAGACCCTCATCCCTGCCCAGCGATTTTTTGTGTACTTACCTTTCGAGCATAGCGAAGCGGGCGCCCACCAAAATCGCTGCGTTGCCCTGATGACCGCCCTAAACCAAGACTTTCCCAATCTAGATGAAGGGTTCAAAAGTGGCCTAGACTATGCGATTCGGCACCGAGATATCATTGAGCGGTTTGGACGGTTTCCCCACCGTAATGAAATTTTGGGTCGCCAGAGTACCCTCGAAGAAATGCGGTTTTTGCAGCAGCCCGGGTCGAGGTTTTGACGCAAACAGGTGCTGAGCCCATCAGCGGCCCAGCTATCGGGCGGGCTAGCGGTCGACGATATACTGCAGCCACAGTGAAACGCACAGCCCGATGAAGAGGGCAAAAATGGCGTTCGTGGCAGAGAACATCGCCAAAATGTCGCCTGCTGTGATGATGTTTGGCGCAGTGCCGCCAGCGCCCAGTGCAAAAAAGCCTTGGTCTAGTGCTTTTGACAAAAAGCGAGCGACGATAGATTCTGCCCCCATGATGCCCAGGGCCATGCCAATGAGGCTGATGAGCAGGCCAATGCGGACAATGCGGATGGCGGCCTTCGGCTTTGGCCTGAGGTCGGGGTTGGTGGTGGCGAGCTTGCGGCCAAATAAAACGTAGCGGAAGCCCCAAAAGGCGCTGATAAAGACGGTTCCGAGGGCGGGTGTCGTAAAGAGGCCAGCGGCAGCTTTGACTTCTGGCGGCTCTCCCCCCATCAAAAAGATAGTAAACATCAGGCTGGAGATGACACCCACCACCGCCTGTACCCAGAGCCCAACCCATCCTAGTAGCCGAAAGCTCCTGGCAATGCGTCGAATTGCCGGAGATAAGGAATAACCGAGTTCACCAGTCATGAAGATGCTTGGGCAAATGTCCAAAAAGAATTTACTTTAATGCCTTAATGTTAATACGAAAGCGCAAAGGCTACGGGTGTGCATCAAGAGAGACCAATGGACCGCTACAAAGATCGCATCGATGATTTGCTTGCTAAGCACCGGCACCGGGTAGATTACATCGCGATTCGGCTGGAGCGATCGCAAGGCTGCCAGATTCGCCTGCGCAACGATATTCCAGAAGCCATCAGTGAGGGCGTGGCCATTGGCGGGCAGGTGCGGGTGTGCCACAAGGGCGGCTGGGGCTTTGCAAGCTTCAACCGGATAGGCGATTTGGCGACGCGATTGGAAGATGCGATTGCCGCTGCCCGGTTGATTGGTGACGATACGACCACCCTTGCCCCGATTGAAATCGTGCAGAAAACTTGCCATTTGCCGCTGACGGGCACCGATCCTAGAGCGATTCCCCTGGCCGACAAAAAGGCGCTCTGCCACCACTACACAGACGTTTTGCGCAGCGGTAACTTGACGCTGGGTGCTGAAGCCCGTGGCGCGGCAGGGCGGGCGGTGCACCAGCAAAATCCCAACATCCAGCTAGCCTCGACTTCTGTGCGCTACGGCGATAGCTATCAGCAGGTGCTGATCGCCACCTCCGAAGGGACGCTGATTGAGCAGGGCTGGGCTGATATGGAAATGCGATTTGCTGCGATCGCTCGCCAGGGAGAAAAGGTGCAAACCGGACGAGAAACCGTTGGCTCTCGGCGAGGGTACGAAGATTTGCTAGGGCTGGAGGAACAGGTGAAGGGGGCCAGCGATCGCGCCATCACCGCGCTGACCCTAGACCCGGTCAAAGGCAATACCTACACCGTCGTCATTGACCCTATCTTGAGCGGTCTTTTTGTCCATGAGGCCTTTGGCCACCTGTCTGAAGCCGACATGATTTATGAGAACCCAGACCTGCTAGAGACCATGACCCTCGGCAGACGGTTTGGCCCAGAAACCCTGCAAATTTTTGATGGTGCCGCGCCGCCCGGGCATCGGGGCAGCTACCTCTACGACGATGAAGGCACTCCCGCTACCACTACCCAGCTCATTACGGACGGCGTGCTAACGGGCCGACTGCACTCCCGGGCAACGGCTGGCGAGCTGGGTGAGCATCCTACCGGCAACGCCCGCTGTCTGAACTATCACTACTCTCCTCTCGTTCGCATGACCAATACCTGGATCGAGCGAGGCGAAACGCCCGTGGCCGATTTATTCTCTGGCATTGATCGCGGACTGTACGCCCGCAACTGGATTGGTGGTGAGACCAATGGTGAACTCTTTACCTTTACAGCGGGTGAAGCCTGGATGATTCGAAACGGGCAGCTAGCCGAACCTGTCAGAGATGTCACCCTCTCTGGCAATGTGTTTAGCACATTGTCCAATATTGAAGGTATTGGTGATGATTTTTACTGGGATGAGTCAGGGGGCTGTGGCAAAGGCGGGCAAAGTGGTCTTGCCGTTGGCTGCGGTGGGCCTAGTTTGAGGGTGAAAAATGTCGTCGTTGGGGGAGAAGCTACCTAGGCGGATGTAACAAACGAACTCCGTGCGTAACGCTTGTGCTAAGGGCATTACAGAAACTTTATTGAATTCGCCCCCGGTTATTCAGGCTTTCCCCTACAATGCATATACCAAACACGTATTGAACATAATTGATTTGGGTTTTGAACTGGGTGCTAGCGCTAAATCTCTCGTTAAAAGATTGTTATTTCATTGGTTGCAGAAAAGTGTTGAACAAAGCTTTCACTGAGTGCTTCTAACAAGTTCTTGCTTCTAGAATTTTCAATTATTGACTTTTCTGATGTGCTGTTGTTACAGCGGTCAGAGATATTCTTGGACCAAAGAATTGTTCTCTTCTTGGTCGAATCTCGAGAAAGTCTGCGGGTTGCTTTTGCTACATAAATTCTCTATTGCTTTTCCCTAATTCCTGAATCTTTTGTCCTGAAGCCATGTTTTCGTTTCATCGTTTGGATGAGTTTTCTTTTGAGTCGCCGCATTTCTTGAAAAGATACGCAAAATTTCTAGCAGAGCAGTTAAAGGCTGTCATTCAGAGGTTAGAGGGTGTGCACGAGGGGCGATCGCACCACACGTCTCATCAGTCTTCTGCAGAATCTTCCTCCGCAGAGCATCACCATTCAGCAGAGCATCACCATGGTGAATCGAGTTCTGAAAACTGGAAATCAGCCTTTAATACGGTCGCCCCCAATGGTGAGGTTATACCTGAGGGCGGTAAGCCGGACGATGTAGAGCTGAAGTGGACGCGAAAAGGAACAGGTGCAGATAGTGGTAAAACCGTCATCACCTATGCCTTCGACTATCGGTTTTCTCTCACGGACGGCCCATCGCTCGACCGGGTAAAGTCCATATTCGCCTCCGCATTACAGGTTTGGGCAGATTATGCACCGTTAGTGTTTCAAGAAATTGAAGATCCTCGCTACAACAAAGGCGTCGATATATTAGTTAGCAGTGATAATATCGATGGCCCCAAAGGCAAGCTAGCAGAGGCCTATTTCCCTGACGTGGGTGATATTGTCTTCGATACCGATGAGTCTTGGACAGAAAGTAAATTACTAGAAACAGCGGTGCATGAGATAGGTCATTCTCTTGGTTTGGCCCATGAGGATGATGTTGACGCCATCATGAACTCTTATTTTAAAAACCGCTTTGAAAATGTGAGCAAGCCCTTCCTGCTCAAAGATGACATTCAAGGGATTCGCGACCTCTACGGTACAGGACAGGGGTCTGTGCGAACGTTGGGCTCTACGCCTTCGCCAAGCGAGCCCATCGTGAGAGATTCTCAAAATGTCTCATCCAAGAATTTGATTATTAACGGCAGTTTTGAAGATGTGCCGGTGCCCTTCGGTGAATATGCCACCTACAGCCAAATTAATGGCTGGAAGGCCCTCGGCGACGGCGGCTTTCAGGTAGACCGACGTCCGGAACGGTGGGGTAAAGCTGCTGACGGGACTGCTTGGGTGGAGTTGGATACGCTAAGGCGCAACAACACCTTTGCTCAGAACGTGGATACCGTAACTGGCCAACGCTATTTGCTGACAGTGGACTTTACCAATGGGGGGCGGCCCAATAGCACTACCGGTATAAATGTCTATTGGGAGGGGTTGCTGATAGATACCCTAGCGGGCGGCGATAGGGGAGACTGGCTAACCTACAGCTACGAAGTGACAGGCAGTCAGCGCGATGTGACGACGTTGGCCTTCCGGGCTGTGGGTGAAAGCGACTTTGTAGGTGGATTTATTGACAATATCTCCGTGACGGCGCTGCCAAGTCGTCAGGGCTTAACGCAGGCAGGTACGGGTTCGAACGTTGATACTTCGGCAGGTTACACCTTGGGCACGGCTACGCTCCCAGAGGATTCTACGCTTTTTGAAATGGATGCCTCAGCAATTGATCGCAGCCTAGTACAGCACGATGCTTTGACGCCGCTGCTCACGAATGGGTTAGCTTAAGGAAAGCTGTTTATCGGTGCTTTTCAGGTATCTTCTCAGGTGTCTCCCCAGGTTTCTCCTCAAAGTGCTTCTCCGGTCTCGTCTCGATTGCTGTCGCCTTGTCCTCCCTTGCGTTTCTATCTAGATTCGGCTGAGGTGTCTGCTTGGGAGACTTGGTTGCCGACGGGCCTGTTTTATGGGGTTACTTGCAATCCGCTGCTGCTGGCACGGGCCTCGGTCGTCTGTGAGATAGAGACGCTCGCGCGCTTTGCTAACCAGGCATTTGACCTAGGCGCGCAGGAAGTGCACCTGCAGGTTTGGGGGGAGTCGGCGGCTGACCTATCGCAAACTGGGCAGCTGCTGGGTGAGATAGACCGCCGCGTGGTGGTGAAGTTTCCGGCTACGCAGCCGGGAACGACGGCTGCAGCTTCGCTGATTCGCGCTGGGATGCCAGTGACGCTGACGGCGGTATATGCTGCGCGGCAGGTGTTGATCGCCGCGGCGATTGGGGCGAGCTATGTGGCGCCTTACTTGGGCCGGATGAATGATGCGGGCCGAGACGGTCGCCGTGAGGTGGCGACTATGCAGCAGATGCTGGCGGGTGTGGGTAGCCAGACCCGGGTGCTAACGGCGAGTATTCGAGCGATTGAGGATATTTCTGTGCTGTCGGCTCAGGGGGTCGATACGTTTACTTTTTCTGAGAAGATTGCCCGTGCATTTTTTGAGGTTCCTGCTACTTTAAAGGCGACGGCTGAGTTTGAGCAGGCTGCAAAGGCGGCTTCATAGCTAATTTTAATTAAGCCTCTTTTTGTCTGTAGGCGTTCTATCTGTAAGCGTTCTATCTGTGAGCATTCTGTATGACCGCTCCTTTTGTCTACCAACAGTCGATTTTTATTGCTGCCACTGCGACGACTGTAGAGCGTTGTTTTACAGAGCAGTCTTTGATGCATCGCTGGCTAAATCCGGCGCTGGTTTGTGAGCCGGTGGGTGAGTGGCGGATGACGGTGGGCAGCGAGTTTAACTTTCGGCTAAAGGTGCCGGTGATTGCGCCGACTTTGCACAGTACTGTGATTGAGCGATCGCCTGGCTTGGTGGTTTGGGGATTTGAGGGCTTCTTTCGGGGGTGCGATCGCTGGGAGTGTCAGCCAAAAGTCGGCGGCACCAAGCCAGGCACCACCCTCCTCAACCGATTTGAATTTAGCATTCCGAATCCGATTGTTAGCTTTGGATTTAATCAGTTTGCTGCTAAATGGACCCAGCAAGATATGGAGGCTCAGCTGCAACGACTCAAACAAATTGCTGAGCGATTGTAGCGACTTTTACAGTTTCTTTTGAACGTGCTAAAAGCGCTGTCAAATTATCGAATAATCTGTACTGATTCAGGGCCTTACAGCCACAGGCGCTGCTGCTTTGGGCAGACTGAAAATATAAGTTTTCTTTGATATTTTTCCCAATCTATCTGAAAGCTGCCTGACTTGACGCATGCTGTAGCGCTTTCTATGTGGCGCTGTCTATTTTGAGGAACCGAGCGACCTGTGTCCGATATAGAAATAGTCTCAATAAAGCCGGGTGACGACTCTGCTTTTCTGCCTATGAGTGGGGTCGATACCATCTTGGTTGTAGATGATAATCCGACAAATTTAGGTCTACTTTGCGATGTTTTGGGTAGCCATAACTATCGGGTTGCGGTTGCCCAGAGTGGCGAGGCCGCGCTAGAAAGCGTTGAGCAGATTTTTCCAGACCTGATTCTTTTGGACGTGATGATGCCGGGGATTGATGGTTTTGAAACCTGCAAGCGACTCAAAGCCAATCCAAAAACGAGGGAGATTCCGGTCTTGTTTATGACGGCTCTCTCCGATACCGTCAACAAGGTGCAAGGGCTGACCCTAGGGGCGGTCGACTACATTACCAAGCCCTTCGACCAAGCAGAAACTGTCGCCCGAATCAAGGTTCACCTATCGCTGAGAAAAGCCCGTGCCAGCCTGATTCAAAAAGAAAAAATGGCTGCGCTAGGACAGCTTGTGGCAGGCATTGCCCATGAGATTAATAATCCGGTGAACTTTATTCATGGCAATCTCAAGCCTGCTTGTGAGTATGCTAAGGCGCTGCTGGACCTGAGCAAAATATACGAATCGCAGGGAGCGCTACCTGCTGAGGTAGAGGCATTTGCCGATGATATTGACTTGGACTTTATTCGGTCTGACTTTTTGAAGCTGCTAAGCTCTATGACGACTGGGACAGCGCGCATTAGCAAGATTGTTCAGTCTTTGAGAACGTTCTCTTCTCTCGATGAATCTGAATACAAGGATATAGATTTGCACAGCGGGCTCGAGAGTGCACTGCTAATTATGAAGAGCTATTTTCAGGCGAGGGATGACCGACCTGAAATTCAAATCATTAAGACCTACGACAAGCTACCGCTAGTTGGCTGCTACCCCGGAAAAATCAATCAGGTGTTTATGAATCTCCTGATGAATGCCATTGATACGTTGGATGAGAAGTTTTCTGTCAAGAATCCTGACAAGCAAGCAGCTCTCCCTCCCGTTGAGGAGAATCCTATCATCTGCATAGAGACTCGCTATCTCGATGATCGGGTGGCCATTCGGTTTTCGGATACCGGGATGGGTATTCCGTCTGAGCTGCATTACAAAGTATTTGACCAGTTTTTTACAACCAAGCCGGTGGGGAAGGGGACGGGCTTAGGGTTATCAGTGTCGCAGGCGATTGTCGTCGATAGCCACGGCGGCTCGCTGACGTTTGATTCGGCGGTGGGTGAGGGGACGACGTTTCTCATCGTTCTGCCGCTGCAGGCACCTAGACCATAAAGGTTTAAGACATTAAATCCAGGTTTCAGCTAGGTCAGATAGGGACCAAGGTTAAATGGAGGCTAGCGTGGAGCCGCTCGCAGTCTGCTCACGAGGGTCTGCTGTTTCTTCTATTTCATCTATTGGTGGTGACGGGGGTATTTTTTGATCTTCAAAAATGCTTTTGATTGAGCTGGCAACTGGGACCGCGACGATCAGGCCGAGGACACCAGCGATCTTGGTGCCTAGCAGGAGGGAAATAAGAATCCAGACGGGGTTGAGCCCGACGAATCCGCCAATCAGCTGCGGTGCGATCGCATTTTCCACCACCTGGTCAATTACTGCAGCTACGGTCACCACGCGCACGCCCAACCAGATGCTCTTGAGCGCGGTGAGGAAGCTAATAATCGTAATACTGAAGGCGGGGCCGAAGGGAAAAATGGCCATCACGCCGACCGCAATCCCAAACAGCAGACCAAAGGGCACCCGAATGAGCACAAACGCGATGGTCATGGCGGTGCCCATCAGCAGGGCGACAGTAATTTGTCCGAGGAAGTAGTTTTGAAAGTTTTGGCGGATCAGCGGGCGAGCGTGGGTGTTCCACTCATCGGGTAGCCACTGAAAAATGCCGTCCCATAGGCGATCGCCATGGAGCAGCAGGTAAAAAGTGAGCACCACCGTCAATCCCACATCTACGACGCCGCCAATGGCATCGGGGAGCAGGGACAGCAGGCTAGCGCTGATGCTCTGTAGCTGAGAGGTGAGCTTTGCCTGCAGCTGAACGGCCAGACGTGACAGGTCAATGGGCAGATTAAGGCCGACGGCCCAGTTTTGAAAAGCGGTGAATTGAGAAGCACCGGAGTCTATCCAGGAGGGGAGCCTGCCCGATAGCTCGTTGAGCTGCTCGACCAAGGGCGGTACTAAGATAACGCCCAGGATGGCCAAGATTGCCAAAGTGCCCAGCAGCACTAGCAAAATAGCCACTGACCGCCGCAGCCGAAACCGAGAAATCCACTGCACCGGGTAGTTTAGGATGAATGAAAGCAGCGTCGCCGTCAGAAAAATAGTCAGCTGCGACCGAAAATAGTCAAATATTTGCAGGGTGACCCAGCCGTTTAGCGCCAGTAGCGGCAGTGCTAAACCCCAAATCACCCAGCGCGGCAGTCGATTCAACCATTCCATAGACAACCATCCATAGAGACAAACATGCAAGGCACATAAGTGGCTAGATGCCAATTTATGAGCTTTCTACTGACCTTTCTATTTACTGCCATACTGACACGTTCTTTGCGATGGGCAGCACAGCCAAAGGGGAGAGGCTTGGCTCTGAAATATCTCTGAAGAAAATGTTTTATCGTTTGCAGTCAGTAGAATTTTGGATGCTTTGGGTGTTTTCCGTTGGTGATAGCCAAGCGGATAAAGGGGGAAGCCGATTCAAAGGCTCTGGCGATCAGCAGGATTACTTCCTGGTTTTCTCGGATATTTTTGAGATGCTGGCTGTGGCTTCCGTGGTTACACCGGTGAAAATGGCTGATTCCTATGTCATTAGTAAGGAGTGATAGTACTGAAGGTAAGCTTACACACGGCTTGATCTTCTTACTTGCTTTTTCTTTTCTTGGTGCTTATCTCCCATGACAACGTCACTTTATGCTGCTACAGCT
>JBCBIK010000125.1:0-15646 GCA_038524545.1 Cyanobacteria bacterium J06623_4
GCGTAGCGCCAGTAGAGCTGCTTGCTGAGGTCTGCTGTCGATAGAGTAGCCATATGGGGTTTGGGGTTACTTAGAAACTTCTTGTTTGTACGGTGCTTTGTGCTTGCCTAGGAGGCGATCGCGCAAATGCTTGATCCGATCTCTATATTCGCTCGCTTCTTCGAACTTCAATTCTTTTGCAGCTTCTTTCATTTTGGTCTCTAGCTGACCGATCAGCGCCGGGATATCTTCGAGCGGTAACTCATCGCGGTGGTCGTAGGCCTGCTCTAGCTCCTCGGCGTTGAGCCTGCGAGACACTTCCAAGAAGGACAAAATAGAGTTGCTCTGGCGCCGAATGATAGGCTTGGGGTTGATCCCGTGCTCTTCGTTGTAGGCTTGCTGCACGGCACGGCGGCGCTCGGTTTCGGCGATCGCCTGCTCCATACTATCAGTCATATTGTCGGCGTATAGGATGGCTTTTCCTTCGATGTGGCGTGCTGCGCGGCCAATAGTCTGAATGAGCGATCGCTGCGCCCGCAAAAAGCCTTCTTTATCTGCATCTAGGATCGCTACCAAAGAGACTTCGGGTAGGTCTAGCCCTTCTCGCAGTAGGTTTACCCCCACCAGCACATCGAAGACGCCTTCTCGCAAGTCTTGAATAATCTCAATTCGCTCAATGGAGTGAATTTCTGAGTGCAGGTAGCGCACCCGCAGGCCGTGCTCAGTAAAGTAGTCAGTGAGGTCTTCGGCCATGCGTTTGGTGAGGGTCGTGACGAGGGTGCGCTCGTTTTTGGCGGCGCGATCGCGAATTTCACCCAGCAAATCGTCCACCTGCCCGTCCGTTGGCCGCACATAAATCTCAGGATCCAGTACCCCAGTCGGGCGAATGATCTGCTCAACCACATACCCTTCCGACTGCTCAAACTCCCAGTCTCCCGGTGTCGCCGACACAAAGACACATTGATTCACCTTTTCCCAAAATTCTTCTGCCTTCAGCGGTCGATTGTCTGCGGCGCTTGGCAACCGGAATCCGTGCTCAATCAAAACGCGCTTACGGGCCTGATCCCCGTTGTACATCGCGCGGATTTGCGGCACCGTCACGTGAGATTCATCAATCGCTAGTAGCCAGTCATCTAGCGGAAAGTAATCTAGCAGGCACTCGGGAGCTGCCCCGGGCATGCGTCCTGCCAAATGGCGCGAGTAGTTCTCAACGCCGTTGCAGTAGCCGACCTCTTCCAACATTTCTAAGTCGTAGCGAGTGCGCTGCTCTAGCCGCTGTGCCTCCAGCAGCTTGCCATTGCTTTCGAGGTAGGCGAGCTGCTCTTTCAGCTCGGCGCGAATGCCCTGGCAGGCCGCTTCTAATTTGTCATCTGGGGTGACGAAGTGACGCGCCGGGTAAATATTTAGCGCGTCCATGCTCTGTAGTGTGGCCCCTGTCACCGGGTCGATATAGCGAATCGCATCGATCTCATCGCCAAAAAATTCTACGCGAATCACCCGGTCTTCGTAGGCAGGCCCAATCTCTAGCACGTCGCCTTTCACCCGAAAGCGACCGCGACCCATCTCGATATCGTTGCGGGTGTACTGCACAGAGGCTAAATCGCGCAGCACCTGCCGCTGGTTGGTTTCTGCGCCCACCCGCAGCGGAATCGATGCGTTGAGATATTCAGACGGAATGCCCAAACCGTAGATGCAGCTAATCGAGGCGACGACAATCACGTCTTTGCGTTCGAAGAGCGATCGCGTCGCCGAGTGGCGCAGCATATCGATTTCATCGTTGATAGATGCGGTCTTTTGAATGTAGGTGTCGGTGACTGGGATATAGGCTTCTGGCTGGTAGTAGTCGTAATAGCTGATGAAATACTCAACCGAATTGTTTGGGAAAAATTCCCGTAGCTCATTGCAGAGCTGCGCCGCTAGAGTTTTGTTGTGCGCCAAGATCAGCGCAGGCTTACCCACCGAATCAATAGTGCGAGCAATAGTGTGGGTCTTGCCTGTGCCCGTCGCACCCAATAGCGTTTGATACTGCTGACCTTTTTTGATGTTGGTTACGAGCTGCTTGATGGCTTTGGGCTGGTCGCCTGCGGGCTCAAAGGGGGCTTGAATATCAAACTTTTTTTTCATGATTCAGCAGAAACTGGCAGAAGGGGCTGCAAAAGGTTACATTCCTCAATATTTAATGGTAGACGATTTAAAGAAGTGGGATCGCGTATCCTTATACAAACGAGAAAACCCGTCAGTAAAAAATATTTTTAGTCTCTTCATAGCAGCACCGATCATAGAAATGACTTCAGTGTGTTAATTCCTAATGCTCATAAAGCCACAGTTGATATTCGTAAATTGCGCGATTACTGTCTTAACTTAGAGCACGATGATGGCAAGCATAAGGCTCGATTATTTCAATCGGTACTTGGAATGACTGCTAGTGATGCTGACAGCCTGAAACTTGTGTTGCTGAAGATTGTGACAACAGGCAACGCTCAACTAGGGCGGCAAGATAGGTATGGACAGCGATACACTCTAGACTTTGAGCTTGAATGGCACAATAAAAGAGCCACCTTACGCAGCGGTTGGATAATTGAGCGTGGTTCTAATAGCCCGAAACTGACAACCTGCTATCCAATATGAGGAGCCACGCGGTATGACATCCAATGAAAAAACAATAAAACTGTTAGACGTTGTGGCTCTGACAGTAGATCTGCCTAATGAAAACTTATGGCGCGGACAGGTTGGTACCGTTGTTGAGCTATTGGCCAATGGTGAAGCCTTTGAAGTGGAATTTAGCGATCGCACGGGTCGAACCTATGAATCATTGGGCTTACTACCTGAGCAAATTATGCTTCTGCATTTCGAACCAGCGCCACCCGGTAGTAAGTCCGAATTAGCAACAGTATAGATCCTGAGCTCTTGACTGGTGGGTTTGACTTGAGGGCAATGTCTACGATACTTACCCTTGAGACGTAAAGCTTCTTATCTAACGCTGCTACAAAATGTAGAACATCGTCGCCACTATTAGATTCAGTGTGTTCAGCAGTTGGCGCTGTGGGCAAAGCGTAGGATAATCCAGCATGGAAATTAGATGTATGGCATCTAAACTTGCGGAGAGTGTGCAGATGGGTCAGCCAGTGAATCCGGCAATAAAGTCACCCAAAATTCCAGGCTGCGCCTGGCAATGGCCCATTGGAAAACCATGGGAAATGCCCTACATCGTTCGATACGCGAGCAATCTAGATGATGGGCCAAACCATGGCGCGCCACTCGGTGGCTTTGGTGCAGGCTGCATTGGACGCGCGCCCAGCGGTTCATTCAATCTATGGCACTTAGACGGTGGTGAGCATGTCTTTGATGTCTTTCCAGGGTGCCAGTTTAGCGTGTATGAGTCGGATGCCAGCGGTCACCAAGCCTATGCCATGGCGACAGATAAACCCGCTGATGAACCGGGCAGTTGGCAGTGGTATCCGGCCAGTACCAAAGAGAAGGCAACGGGCACATACTCCGCGCTGTATCCCCGCAGCTGGTACGCCTACAAAACCATTTTCAAAGCGTCGCTAATCTGCGAACAGTTCTCTCCTATTTGGCAAGACAACTACCAAGAGAGTAGTTATCCAACGGCTATTTTTATCTGGACTGCTAGTAACCCAACCGATCAACCCATTATCCTTAGCATCATGCTTAGTTGGGAAAATATGGTGGGCTGGTTTACCAATAGCGAATCCTCACCAGAGATTCAACAAAGAGAAGACGGTAGTCCTTTTTATGACTATGTGCCGCCGCTGAGGCAGAGCCAAGGCAACTACAACAAACTGGTGTGCGTTGAGGGAAAAGCCGCAGGGGTTGTTTTCGATGGAAGCTGGGGAGATACGCCGGCGGAAGGAAACGGACAGTTTGCGATCGCAGCTCACCACCCAGAAGTAGAAGCCTTCTATCACACCCATTGGAATCCGGCAGGTGATGGCACAGACCTGTGGAACGCCTTTTCTCAAGATGGCAGCTTGCCCAATGTAGAAGCGGTGAGTGAGAGCACCGGAGAGAGAATTGGCGGTGCGATCGCCCTTCGCTTCACCCTGGCTCCTGGCGAAACCAAACAAATTCCCTTTGCCCTTAGCTGGGATCTTCCCATTACCGAATTTGCCCAGGGCAAACAAGCCTTCAGACGCTACACAGACTTCTTTGGCCGCACAGGCCGCAACGCCTGGAAAATTGCGACCACCGCGCTAGAACAATACACAACTTGGCAACAGCACATCCAAGCCTGGCAGCAACCCACTTTAGAAAGAACAGACCTGCCCACTTGGCTAAAGATGGCACTGTTCAATGAGCTATACGATCTCGCCAGTGGTGGCACCCTATGGTCTGCCGCGACTGAGGCCGATCCCGTAGGTCAGTTTGGTGTGCTTGAGTGTATTGACTATCGCTGGTACGAGAGCCTAGATGTGCGGCTATATGGCGGCTTTGCCACGCTTTTGCTGTGGCCAGAGCTAGAGAAAGCCATTATTCGTGCCTTTGCCCGCGCCATCCCCACCGCTGATGACAAGCCGAGAATTATCGGCTACTACTACACCATCGGCGAAGCAGATCACTTTGCCCCACGCAAACTGAAAGGAGCAACGCCCCATGACCTAGGCGCTCCCAACGAAGATCCCTGGGTTGCTACTAACTACACCAGCTACCAGGACTGCAATCAGTGGAAAGACCTCTCTAGCGATTTTGTTCTACAGGTGTACCGCGCCTTTCAGGCTACGGGCAGCATCGACCTAGACTTTCTAGAAATCTGTTGGCCAGCGGTGATAGAGACGTTGGCCTATACCAAGCTATTTGATACCGATGGCGATGGCATGATCGAAAATAGCGGTGCGCCTGACCAGACCTTTGACGACTGGCGGCTACGGGGGATGAGTGCCTACTGTGGTGGGCTGTGGATTGCTGCGCTGAGCGCGGCGATCGCAATGGGTGAAATTCTTCAGAAAAACAACAGAGCCTCTGGCACGACACAGATTTTGCTGGCGCAGTACAGACGGTGGTGGCAGCATGGACGCGCGGCCTATCAAAAACAGCTATGGAACGGAAGTTACTACAGGCTCGATACTGGTAGCGGCTCAGATGTGGTTATGGCCGATCAGCTCTGCGGCCAGTTTTGTGCGGCGACCATGGCGCTGCCCGACGTTGTTGATCCAGAGTATGTTGCACCCACGCTTGCGGCGATCTACGAAGCTTGCTTTATAAAATTCAACGAGTTCACAGCCCAGCTAGGACCGCAAAATCAAAAATTTGAAGGGGCTCAGTCTGGCAACTTCAGCGCGGCAGACCTAGGCTTAAAAATCGGCTGCGCCAATGGTGTCCGCCCCGATGGCTCACCCCATAACCCAGATGACACCCATCAGCTTGAGGTGTGGACAGGCATTAATTTTGGGCTGGCGGCATTTTTTGCCCATGAGGGGCAAAAAGATCGGGCTTTAGAAATTACAGAGGCCGTTGTGCAACAGATATATGGCCACGGACTGCAGTTTAGAACGCCAGAGGCGATTACGGCGGTGGGTACATTTCGCGCTTGCCACTATCTCAGACCGTTGGCGATTTGGGCTGTTTATCAAGCGCTGAGCGAATAACCGTACACTTACGGCCACTGGCCTATCAACGGCGATTCAGCACTGATACAAAAAGTAACTATTCTCGTTGTTGTAAATTGCTTCAAAGCCAGATTTATCAACCTTTCAACCATATATAGCGTTGCCTCACAGAGTGGGTAACCTGACTTAAGTAGAGGCAAACAGCCGCTTGTCAGAAGCCAGTCTAAGAAGCGGGCGAGCCCACACAAATTCCACAGAAAGCATCGCTACAGTGAACGTATGGGTGCCTTTAGAGGTGTGTGTCTACGCGGGTTATGCGAGTGGGCGCGATCGCGCAGACGGTTTAGAAGTTTATTGAGGGGAGAAATTTAGCCATGACATCTTCAGCCATACCCCAGCATCCAGAGTCTCATCAGCCAGAGTCTCAGCCAGCCAGCCGAGTGCGAAAAAAGCGAGAACGTTCGCAGCCCACACTTTGGGCCGTCGCTGGCGTCTTTTTCACGCTGGGGGCAGCCGCTAGTACACTGACGATTTGGCAATTGCACAAGCTATATAGAGCCACCGTTGCACCCCCGGTTGATGTAGCAGGCATCGTGCAGGCCCAGTACGACTACGATAAAGTCGCTGGCCTCAACCCGCCTCCTAGCGGCTACTACATAGAAGGCACCAGCATCGGTCGGGTGTATCTCACCGGTAAGCCGCTACAAACCTACGTGGGCCAAACCGTGACTGCGAGTGGCAGCGTGTCGGGCATCTGCGGCCCCAAGTCTATTCCCTGCTATCCACTAGTAGAACTCCGAGAAGTCAGCTTGGTAAGCGAAGAGGCCCAGTAGACAAAACTGGAGGTATCGCTAGGGGGAACGGTTAAAGCATCACAATAACGAAAAGCCGGATGATCCATATCATCCGGCTTTTTAGTGACTTATTGTTTTTTGTAATCTGATTTTAGAACAGAGTCTGCAACCTTTTACTACAGGGTAGGCTCCTACTGTTGAGCAAGCGGACTCGTCAACAACGGCAGACCAACGCCACTAGTACCTTCAACTAATTCAATGCCTTCTTCTTCTGCTGAATTAGCTGCTGCTTCTAAGATAGCCAAAATTAAGATGAAGGTAGGAGAGTCAATTGCAGCCGCAAGCTGCGCAGTGCTCATGTTCATAATCAAATTGTTGGCTGCGGCAACTGCCGTCGAAAGATCCGCTGGAGAACTTCCGATCATAGAAATATCAAGTTCTAATCCGCTAGCTCCCAATTCTGAAGCAAGCTGTTGAGTCAATGCCGTGATGGCGGGCTGAACGTCAGCACCGGTGGCTGAGAGAGCCGCTTTCACCACAGCGAGCTGTTGTTCAGAAATGGGTAGGGAGCGACCGCCTACCGAAGGAACACTGCCATTGGCTTCAACTGCTCGAACAATGTTCAAAGCAGCGCCGCGAATCTGACCAGCGGTACCCACTTTGCTGCCAGTATTACCTGCCGAAGAGCCTTCATCTGCAGGGGCAAACGAATCACCTACAGCGCTGCTACCATCTGGAGGAAAAACAGGAATACTACCAGCGATTGCCTGATACGGTTTCATTACTTCTACAGCTGTAAAACACAACAATGCGAGTAAAGGCAGCTTTGTGAGGGACGATACCATCGCCCGCTTAAGCGTTGTCATGGGAAAAACCTCTTTGTATTTTGATTTGGATAGTCTGAGATATCGTGGCGATTAGAAGCTAAAGCTATAGCCCAAAGACGCGTTGAACCGAGGGCCTTCTACTGTGTTGTCTGTCACGTCAGAAACACCTGCTGTGAGAATGAGAGGAAACTCAAAGGGCGCTGCAGAGACGCCTAGACCCAATGCACTGCCTGTCCAACCGGACACTACAGAAAGTTCTGGAATCACACGCAGACCGACGCTGCCAAATAGGTTCGGTGCGTTGTCACCAGCTGCGATCGCACCAGTAGACCGGAATGAGCCTGTGCCAATGCCCAGGGAAACCGTCAGTGGCAATGGATTGGTCTTTTCTGGCTGCAGGTCAAACCTTTGGGTAACGACGCCATAAAAAGTATCTTCTGCATCGTTGGCATCGCCCCACTTAATCGCATTCGACCAGCCAGCGGCCACTGCCAAGTTATTGACTTGAGGAAAGACCTTGTGCAGCTTGAAGCCAACAATGCCGTCATCTGCGAAGCCATCGAGGCTGATAATGCCGACGCTCACCTCGGCACCAATATTGCGAATGGCATCACCAAAGCCGATGCCCACACTGGCAGAACCGTCTAAATCACTGCGATTGCCCGCGGTGACTCCAGATAGGCCAATGAAGGCATCCCCCCAGTCTGCGCCGTAGGCAGAAGGCGTCAAAAATCCAGAACCCGGTACCGGGCGTGGACGGTCAAGCACTGCGTTGGGGTCAATCAACAGCTGCTGGCGAATCTCTTCTTCGGTGAGAGGTGCAAAGGTATCGTCTACTGGTATGGGAATCTCCTGTGCAACGTTGCCCTGAGCAATCTCGGAAGATTTCAGCATGTCTAATGCAATGGGCGCTGACTTTACTGGAGAAAATCCGTTTGCTGCATCTACGTTACTGACAACAGATGTGCGGACAACATTTGCGATCGCTTCGGATGAGTCAGCGACAGATAACCCTGAATGACCGACTTGAAGGCTGCCCCCTAGCAGCTCGCTCTCTGAGAGATTACGAAGATCTTTGGGCGTGCTAGCTTCTACTTTAGGCACGAAACCTGTCAACAATATCGATACTGCCAATGCAACGCCAGCAAAGGCTTTTCTACACAGTTTGATTGTCATAGTCGTAATACAAATGCAAGTGATGGACTTGAGAACGTGTGAGCGAGCGAGGTATTGGCACCAGAACAAACAGATACAGCCAGTGAATTTTTCCAAGACTGTATACGTAGCTGATTATTCCCAACGCGAGGTCATAACCAAACAGACTTGATAATTTGTGCCCGTAAAATCCTCACTAAATCGCCTAGCTAGCGGCTTTTAAGGTCAGCTGGCGACAATGACTAGCAAAGCCCATACGCACAGTCATCGGGAATTTCAGGTAATATCAGAGACCGGGAGCGCAGCTTTGTGTGGTGGCGCTGCCTACTGATCGAAAGCTGGAGTGTATGAATCAGTACTTTGCAACAGTTGCTAGAGGGCTAGAGCCTCTCGTTGTTGAAGAGCTAGAACAGCTCGGTGCAAGCAACGTGCGGCCCGGCTTCTGCGGGGCGTCTTTTGAGGGCGATCGCACTTTACTCTACCGGGTCAACCTTTGGGCCAGGCTTCCCTTCCGAATTCTGATGCATTTGGACGACTTTCCCTGCATTGATGGCGACGATCTCTACACCGGCGTACAAAAAATTGACTGGCACCAATACATCACACCCGACCTCACGCTAGCCGTCAGCGCAACGGGCAAAACAGCCTCCCTCAACCACACCCACTTCACCGCCCTACAGGTCAAAAATGCCATCGTGCAGCAGCAAATGGACGCCACAGGCTTTCGCTCCGATGTCGATACCCAAGAGCCAGACGTGCGGGTAAATGTGCACTTACGCCATGAGCGAGCCACCCTTAGCTTAGATAGCTCTGGCGATAGCCTACATCGCCGCGGCTATCGTCCCGCTGTCGGTGCTGCCCCGCTCAAAGAATCATTGGCTGCTGCCCTCATTCAGATGTCTGGCTGGCAGCCGGATCAGGCATTTTTTGATCCGCTGTGTGGGTCGGGCACGTTGCCGCTAGAGGCAGGATTGCGATCGCTGCGTGTCGCCCCCGGGCTATTTCGCGAAAAGTTTGGCTTTGAAACCTGGCTCGACTACGACGATGACCTGTGGGAAGGCATGCTAGCTGAGGCAGAAGATGTGCAGCTAGAGGCGCTACCTGCTTTTGTGGGAGGGAGCGATCGCAATCCCAACGTCTTGATTCAGGCAAACAGCAACGCGCAGCGATGCGGCATAGAACACCTTGTACAGTTTCAGCAGCGCGAACTTGCAGCAGTCGAACCCCCTGCAGACAGCGGCATCTTGCTATGCAATCCACCCTACGGCGAACGCCTTGGCAAAGATGCAGACCTAGCCGCTTTCTACAAGCTATTGGGAAGCGTACTAAAAGCAAAATTTAAAGGTTGGACGGCCTACATTCTCAGCGGCAATAAAGCATTATCAAGAAACATCGGACTCAAGTCAGCTTCTCGTACGCCAGTCAATAACGGCGGCTTACCCTGCCAGCTAATGAAATATGAGTTGTACTAATATAGCTGCTGAGCCTTTGCGGAGTTTGAGGAGGTGTCTGAGATGGAGTCAGACTTTAGTTAACTGATTGAAGGCGAGTTTGAGCCTTTAATTAAATAAGCCACGTTAGATGAGAGAGCACAATACAGCATGGCAAGTACAGCAATACAAACAAGAACGTATACAGCAGAAGATTATCTAGCGCTGGAATTGGAGTCTGCTATTCGCAATGAATTTCGCAATGGAGAGATTATTGAGATGGCAGGTGGTACGCCAGAGCATAATGAAATCGCTCGGATGTTTGTTTTTCTGCTCACGGCAGCGCTTAGAAAGCAGCCGTACAGCATCTTTGTAACAGACCAGCGGCTCTGGATTCCAGCGTCTAATCTGTACACCTATCCAGATGTGATGATTACACCCCGCCCGCCCGAGCTTCAGTCAGGGCGAAAAGACACTGTGGTGAATCCGATTTTGATTGCGGAGGTTCTCTCTGATTCAACTGAAGCGTACGACCGAGGCGAAAAGTTTGGTCATTACCGCACGATTGAAATGTTTCGAGAGTATGTGCTGATTGATCAGTCTCGCCCGCATGTGGAGCATTATGTGCGACAGAATGAGGGCGGTTGGCTGTTCAAGGTGTATTCAGGACTGGCAGAAAGCTTTGCACTATCGTCGGTGTCAGTAAATATTGCATTAGCAGAGCTGTACGAAACATTGGAATTTTCAAAGGCAGGTGTGGAGTAAGGAAGAGTCAATCCAGTACTGAAGCAAGCTTTAGCACAAGAATTTCTGGTACTGCAAACCTAGGGCGATTGTCGTTGGGGTTGCGGTGATTGTATGCTCTAATCACCGCATGATGTGCAGTGATTATGGATTGGATTCATCAAACCGCAGATTGGCCAGCGTTTAGTTGGAGCAGTGAAGCGCTAGAGCCGAAACTTGCCAATATTCGTCATAGACAGGGCCGTTTGCTCGGACGAATGGAATCTCTGGGGTTTGAACTGCGGGCGGAGGCCAATCTCAGCACGCTCACTGAAGAAGTTGTGCAATCGTCGGCTATTGAAGGTGAGAGGTTGGATTCTGAGGAGGTCCGCTCTTCTATCGCGCGCAAACTAGGCATTGAGATTGGTGGATTTGTCGCTGTTAGACGAGATGTCGAAGGGATTGTCGAGGTGATGCTAGATGCTACCCAGCAATACGATCTGCCATTGACGAGAGAGCGTTTGTTTGGCTGGCATGCTGCACTGTTTCCCACGGGTCGAAGTGGCATGCGAACAATTACCGTTGGGAGATGGCGGCCTGCATCCGCCGGAGCCATGCAGGTTGTTTTTGGCCCTATTGGGCGGGAGTGGGTTCATTTTGAAGCGCCTGAGGCTACCCGTATTGAAACTGAGATGACGGCTTTTCTCGACTGGTTTGATAGCACCACACCGATTGACCCACTTATCAAAGCCGCGATCGCTCACCTATGGTTTATCACCATTCATCCCTTTGAAGACGGCAATGGTCGCATTGCTAGGGCGATTGCTGATATGGCACTGGCAAGAGCCGATGGCATGGGCGATCGCTTCTACAGTATGTCCGCACAAATTGAGGCCGAACGCAAGACCTACTATCAACAGCTAGAACGCCAACAACGAAATTCGGTAGATATTACCGGATGGTTAGATTGGTTTCTAGATTGTCTTGGTCGGGCAATAGAAACAGCAGAAACGATGCTCTTAGCAGTGCTCTACAAAGCAGAATTATGGAAACGTGCCAACCGCTATGGCGTGAATGATCGTCAACGCCGTATCTTGAACCGTATGCTCAATGGCTTCAAAGGCCACATGAACACGTCGAAGTATGCCAAGCTTGCCAAATGCTCAACAGATACAGCGCTGAGAGATATTCGCAACCTGCTAACCAAAGGCCTACTCGTACAAAATCCTGGTGGTGGACGCAGTACTAGCTATCGCTTGTTGAATTTTAAGGAACTTAAAGCATTAGATGTTGAATAGACGCTGTCATACGGTTTGCCCGCAGGCGTCACCTTCATCGCCCCGCCACACAGCGAATCTTACCTTGTAGATATCGGCACGATCTTCCATCCCATGCGTTGCCCTCAGCTAGGCGCAACTGCCTTCGAGCTGCCATAAGCCACTGCTCGCTTTAAGGTCACAGCTTTTCGCTCTGTCGTCAACACCGGCCCCAGACATGGGCTCTCTGCATTTCAACCGATTGACATTGCGCTCTCTCCTGAACAATTGCTATTCCAACCCAGGTGAACAGTTACCTCTCTTTTGGCAGGTAAAGCAATAGGCCTTTCCTTTGAAGCGGGCTTTGTTGCTAAAGCAAAAGGTCGCAACTTTTTTAGAAATGCCGCGCTTACAGCGACAGCAAAAATATTTCGATTTAGCGCGAGCGGAAGTCGGCTCTGAGACAATTGGCTTGTTTGCAGTAGAGTTGGATGCGGTCGGTTCATATACGACACGTTTAGAAGAAGCTGATTGAGGACCTTCGTCAGATACGCTTTTTTCTGCGTTTGCTTCCTGATGTGGGGCGTTGTTCAGAGGTGCAATCTGCTTTGCGGTAGTCGGCTTAGGTATCGTCGCACAGGTATTGACTGCCTTACTCCTTGGTGCATCGGTGAATTGTGCTTTATCGATGCCAAACTTGGCGTAGTAATTAATCTCAATGGGCTTGTGATGGCTGACTAATCGCTCTGCGATCGCCTGAAGCGACTCTTGTGAAATTATTCTTGCTGCAGAGCCCACTGATGCGATAAGACTCTCGTTTTCAAGGTTGTCCTGCGTTTGCTTATGCAGCTCATCCGCCTTGATAAGCATATCAGTGTTGAAATCTTTTTTGGATGGTCGGATGACCCTAGATGTCGGGGAGACCAAAATGTATGGCAGGCAGTTTGCTTGCAAAGAAATTCCTAAACGCTTGGGGAGAACGCTTTCTGCTTTCAAGACTTGCTTTAAGACTTTGATGTGTCTTTTATTTTGTTCAATGGGAGATTCAATCGCAATGTAATGCTTTCTCACTAAGACCAAAAACTCTCCGCGCTCAGTTACCTTCACAGCCTGAGCATAGTGCTTGGTCTCTAAAACGTAAAAATCACAAAAGCGATTTATCAATAAGTGATCAATCTGAGCAATAAGACCGTTGTACTCTAGCCTCACGTCATGAATGACTGCCCAGTTTTTCGAGTCTTTGAAGTAAAAGTCAATGAAATAGGCAGAGCTCTGCTCGCCTTTATTGCCAGATCTGAGCTTCTTGATTTCTTTCGTAATGTTAGAGCGCTGCTCTTTTGATAAGTTTGGCAGTCTCGTGATGCCTTCTAGCGTCTCTAAATTGGCATCTACAGCATCTTTCTCTTTAATAATCATTTCAAAGCGTAGGATGTTTGGCAACTGTTGAATCCTGATGAAGGGAGTCGGTTTGACCGCCCTTCATCAGGACCATGACAGCAAGAAGGAAGACAGTTAAACTGCAGCTTTAGGCTTACGAGTAGGTCGCTTGCGAGCGCTCTTGCGTATGCCGCCTGCTCTCTCGTATTCCAAGCTGTCTTTGCCAAATTTAGAAGCGACATCGATCAGCACCTGTTCAGAGTAGGTTGCCAATGTCCGCTCTGCTTCGGCAACCTGCGTTCTCAACACATCTACCGTAGAAAGTGCCTGGTTGTAGGCACTAATTTTATCGCGCAAATCGTCGATATTTTTGTGGTAGCTCTGAACTGTTCGCCCAGTGCCCAAGTCAAGTTTTGCATCAATAGACTGCAGACCATCTAAACGACGCTTAGCCTTTTCCAGAATGCGGGAACTCCGCTTTTGTCTAACCATTTTTTAATTGAGGGTGAATGCATTGACATAGTCAATGTTTGAAAGGATTCAAACGCGACTGTTGTTCCATACATTGGAACGGTCTTAGAATTGTCTGCTTTGCAACGATATTATCTAAGTGCTATCAACAGTTTTCACAAAAGCCACAGGCAATTTTCCGTATCTTGCCGTAGATATTTTTTGAGATGAAATTTTCTTGATACGCCCGGTGTCCACCATTGATCATGTCAACGGCGCTGCTGAAGGGTGAAACAAAGTCTATGTACGCCTCAATAAAGACGCGGAATGCTTTAACAACGTTGTGGAAAGCTTGAACAAAGTCTCTGTCGGCTTGAACAAAGTATTTGCTAGCTTGATCGAAGTCTCTGCAGGTTTGAGTAAAGTATCTGTCGCCTTAAACGAAGTATTGGAATGCTTTATCGAGGTGTCTGAAGCAGGTTTTGTTGATAAGGGGATTTTCTCCAGACCAGGCAAGATATATGGCGAGGGCATTTATGGTCGATGGAGAAAATCTACTACCGCTGCCTGCCGACGCATTGGCGGAGATCGGTTTGCAATCCGGAGATCAGGTAAAAGTCACAATCGTTGGTCAAGCTTTAGTGGTGCAGCCGCCGGCTGCCGAGAATCCGATTGAGTCTGAGTTCATTCAGGCTTTCCAAAGCGTGATGGAAAAGCGCCGCGCTGCCTACGAAGAACTGGTCTAACTATACCTGCTAAATAACCTGCTCACTCTCCTTATCAAAGAGATGAAACCGAGTAAGGTCAAACTGAAGGTCGACCTTCTCCTGCGCTGCGACCTTTGCTCTCGGGTCTAGCCGTGCGATAAACTTCGTTCCCTCGGGCAGCTCAAAGTGCACAATCACCTCGTAGCCCATCAGCTCTACGACTTTTGCGATCGCAGGAATGCTCACAGGCTGAATGCCCGGCGGTACATACTGCGGGTGATAAATGCCCTCTGGCCGAATGCCCAAGATCACCGGACGACCCGAAAACTCGCTGTAGCGATGTAGCCGGTCAGCAGGAATCGGTACCGTAATGCCGCCATCGGTTTTAATCACCAGCTCCCCGTTCGACTTGATGAGCTGACCGTTGAAGAAATTCATCGAAGGACTGCCCAAAAATCCAGCGACAAAGACGTTATTCGGGTGCTCGTAGACGTTTTGAGGCGTGTCTATTTGTTGCAAAATGCCCTTGTTCATCACGGCAATGCGGGTGCCCATGGTCATGGCTTCCGCCTGGTCGTGGGTGACATATACAAAGGTGGTACCGACTTTTTTGTGCAGCTCGCTGAGTTCGGCGCGGGCCTGTACCCGCAGCTTGGCATCCAGGTTCGACAGGGGCTCGTCCATTAGGAAAACAGCTGGCGATCGCACGATTGCCCGACCCAGCGCTACCCGCTGCCGCTGTCCTCCCGAGAGCTGCTTGGGCTTTCTATCTAGTAGCTGCTCAATGCCGAGCTGCTTGGCAGCCGCCTCTACCCGCTTTCTAATCTCTTTTTTGCCGACCCCTTTCAGGTCTAGGCTAAAGCCCATATTGTCTGCCACCGTCATGTGTGGGTAAAGCGCATAGGACTGAAACACCATCGCAATGTCGCGATCTTTCGGCGTGACATTGTTCACCCGCTGACCATCGATATAAATATTGCCGCTGCTAATGTCTTCGAGGCCGGCCAGCATGCGCAGAGAGGTGGTTTTGCCGCAGCCCGAAGGACCCACAAGGACTAGAAATTCTTTGTCTTCTAGTTCGATATTGAGGTCCTTTACAGCGGTAAAGCCGTTTTCGTATTGTTTGGTAACTTGTTCAAAAACAACGCTAGACATGGTTAGGTAAGAGGGAGCTACAGAAGGAAGGGTTAAAAAGTTAGCTATTGAAAGCCAGCCATCGAAAGTTAGCCGCTGAAAGTTAACCTTTGACAGAGCCTGCCAAGAGGCCGCGCACGAAGTAGCGCTGTAGGGCGAAGAAAACGGCCATGGGCACCAGCATAGAGATGAATGCACCAGAAGTGAGTAGGAACCAGTCTTGACCCCGGTCGCCCACGATGTTCCT
>JBCBIK010000126.1:0-15481 GCA_038524545.1 Cyanobacteria bacterium J06623_4
TCTTTTGTAGTCTGCCCGTTGACGATAAATATCAACGATGCTTTATGAAGCTACTGTGTATTAGTAACGGCCACGGCGAAGATGTGATTGCTCTTCGTATTTTGGTGTCTTTTCGTCAGCAATGCCCGGCTGTTCAGCTGTCTGCACTGCCTATTTCTGGTGCGGGTGCGCCTTATCGAAAGGCGGAGATTCCGATTGTAGGGCCGACACAAACCCTGCCGTCAGGAGGGTTTGTCAATCGCGATCCGAAGCATTTGGCTAGAGATGTACGGGGCGGGCTGCTGGCTTTGACGCGATCGCAGCTCAGCGCTCTCAAAGCATGGTCACGATCTGCCCAAGATTCTGCCCAAGATACAGATGCCGTTATCTTGGCTGTGGGCGACATTGTGCCGCTGCTATTTGCCTATCTCAGCGGGTTGCCCTACGGCTTTGTGGGCACCGCAAAGTCTGAATATTGGCTACGAGATGAACGTGGCAAACTGCCCGCTAGCAAATTGTGGGAGCGTGTTGAGGGCTGGTCGGGATCTGTCTATTTACCTTGGGAGCGCTGGTTGATGTCTCGTCCTCGCTGCCGTTGTGTGTTTGTTCGCGATGGGCTAACCGCGAAGCATTTGCAGAAGATGGGCCTGCCTGCGCAGTATGCGGGCAATCCGATGATGGATGACTTGGCTGCTTCTGGTCAGTTGGATGCCTTGCTTACAAGGCTTCGCAACCAGCAGCTATCAGACCTTAACCCTTCTCCTGCGTGGCCTTCTTTTGACCAGTCTGCTGAAAACTTTGCTGCAGAAAATCCGACTGCTACGAACTATGTGACCTATCCCAAATCTACCGCTCCCACCACGCTGCAAGGTGCTGCCAAGCAGAGCGCGGCCAGTCAGGCGAATCGGGCAAAAGCGACGGCCCTATTTCTTTCAAATAAGCAAAGACAGAATCCACTGACGATCGCACTGTTGCCAGGGTCAAGACCTCCTGAGGCCTATCAGAACTGGCGTCGGATGCTGGCTACGCTGCCAGGACTTGCGGCCGCCTTCCCCAATCGACTGCTGATTTTGTTGGGGGCGATCGCACCGAGCCTTTCCCTGGCTGAGCTTGAGTCTGCGTTGCAAGATGTGCTGCCAGCTAAGGGGCCGCTTGCTGAAAAAGATTTGGGTATGCTCTGCTCGTATCCTGTGTATAGCTATCAAAACATCATGCTGCTGCTGGTAGATGATGCTTACAACGATTGCCTCGATCAGTCTGAAATTGCGATCGCTACAGCTGGCACTGCCACCGAGCAGTTTGTCGGCTTAGGCAAGCCAGCTATCACGCTGCCTGGAGAGGGGCCTCAATTTACCCAGGCGTTTGCGACTGTGCAGGCCAAAATGCTGGGGGTCTCTGTGCAAATGGTGGATGAGGCTGAAGCGGTAGGGCCTGCGATCGCCAAACTCATGAACGACCCGGACCGTCTGCAGCTCATTTATAAAAACGGCAAACATCGCATGGGTGAACCCGGGGCAGGGCAGCGAATCGCAAAGCACCTGCTCGAAGCTATCGGCACGTCACAACCAGTGTCACTTTAAGCTTCGCACGGGCAATCACCTGTAAAGTGCCTTGTACAATAGTTAGACGCCGACGCTCACCTGCTCGGAAACAGCCAAATAGACGACACACAACCAAAACTTCCCGGCCAACCGTAGCCTCTTCACTCACATCATGACTGCGACTACCCTACCCACCCTTACCACGATTGCCCAGCGGACCCAGCAGGCTGCTCGTCAGCTCGCCCAGCTTTCTGCCGCTGAAAAAAACAGCATTATTGAATCTGTTGCCCAGTCGCTGGAATCTGCTGCCGATGTCATCACAGCAGCCAACCAAAAAGACTTAGACGCCGCCTTGGCTGGCAATTTGGCTAAGCCGCTCTATGGCCGACTAAAGCTGGATGCTGTCAAGCTGAAGGGCGCTATTCAGGGTGTTCGTAGCGTCGCTGCGCTTGATGACCCTACTGGCCAAGTCACGCTTCACCGAGAACTAGACACCGGGCTTACGCTCAAACGACTTGGCGTTCCTCTCGGTGTGCTTGGAATTATTTTTGAATCCCGCCCAGATGCGGTGATGCAAATTTCTACGTTGGCGCTCAAATCTGGTAACGGGGTGATTTTGAAAGGGGGACGTGAGGCTGTTCAGTCTTGTACTGCGCTGGTGGATGCGATTCGCCGGGGAATTGAGCGCGCCGGGCACAATCCCGACGTTGTTCAGCTATTGACGACTCGCGAAGAAACCAATGCCCTGCTAGCGCTAGATAAGTATGTGGATTTGATTATTCCTCGGGGGTCCAACCAGTTTGTTCAATTTGTCCAGGCGAATACTCGGATTCCGGTGCTGGGCCATGCAGATGGTATTTGCCACTTATATGTAGACCGCGATGCCGATATCGAGCAGGCGGCTCGAATCGCGGTGGATGCGAAGGTGGGGTATCCGTCGGCCTGTAATGCGATTGAAACGCTGCTAGTGCATAGTGCGATCGCACCCAAAGCGCTGCCCATGCTGGCAGAGGCGCTTCAGTCTGAAGGGGTAGAGCTGCGCGGGGATGCGGCGACGCGGGAGATTTTGCCTGCTGTGAAGGCGGCAACGGATGAAGACTGGTCGACTGAATATAGCGATCTGGTGTTGGCTGTACGGATTGTGGCGTCGGTGGAAGCAGCGGTTGAGCATATCAATACCCATGGATCGCGGCATACGGAAGCGATCGCAACCACCCATCAAGCCACTGCCGATACCTTCATGGCTAGCGTCGATGCGGCGGGCGTCTATCACAACTGCTCTACCCGTTTCGCCGACGGCTTCCGCTACGGCTTTGGCGCAGAAGTCGGCATCAGCACTCAAAAAATGCCCCCTCGCGGCCCCGTTGGGTTAGAAGGCCTCGTCACCTACAAGTATCAGCTCGTCGGCGATGGTCATATCGTTGCCACCTATTCTGGCGAAAACGCCAAAGCGTTCACACACAAGGACTTATAACTGAATGGACATCATTCATATCAATGACATCAAAGCCTTTGGCTATCTTGGCGTCCTGCCCGAAGAAAACGTCCTTGGCCAATGGTTTCACGTCGACCTCAAAATCTTTATCGACCTCTCCAAAGCTGGAAAAACAGATGCCCTAGAAGACACTCACAGCTATGTAGAGATTGTTCAAGAAACTAAAAAGCTGATTCAAACAAAGAAATACAAACTCATCGAAAGCCTGGCAGATGCAGTGGCTACCCACGCATTGGACAGCGACAGCCGCATCCAAAAAATTAACGTTAAGGTCACAAAGCCAACGCCACCCATTCCTGATTTTGGAGGGACTGTTGGCATCGAAATTACAAGAACTCAATAGAAGTATTGGCTTAGGCCTTCATTATTTGTGTTTCTCATACTTCACCAAATCACGTCTGGGTTTGAGTAAGAAAGTGTATATTTTTCAGTGTCTACGGCTCTCGCAAGCTTGCGCGCTAGTAATTGTTTTTCAACTTCTGATACAACACGTTCACCAGTTTTCCAGTTTTCTTCAACTATAAAAGCAATGGAATGTGTATCAGATTCAAAACCTTGATCTCCATTCTGCTCAATTAACTCTAACAATATTGAGCGCGAGAATGCGTGAAACCCATCTTCCTTCTGAATGCCAATAACTCTGTAGTCATCTTTGTGGGAATGTAGTGCTATTTGGGCTCCATTATCCATATTCCTTACTTTATCCATCGCCCTGGCCTTAAGAAGCTCTTCTTGCGAAGGTTGTTGTTCAATGACAGTAGGATTTTCCCCAACTAAAGGTGGGTCTAAACTTTCTTCAGGTTCGTCAACACTCCTGAAGATCCCATCAGGAGTTTCTGTATGTGTTGGCTTATCAATATCACTGGTATTTTCACCGGGAGCTGTTGAATCAGGAGTACTTTCTTCTGCAACTGTTGGTCCGGTTGCCGTAGGCTCTTGCTCTCTTACAAGTTTAATCACGTCTGGAATAATCTGTATGCAAACTACTATGACAGAAACAATAGCTGTCAACCATATTGCCCAAGGTCGGCTGTAGTCAGAAGGGTCATTCATTGTTTTCTAGAGAATATTTAGTATTGCAAAACTACCAGAAACTACCAGGACTCTCTGAAGGTAAGCAGATACCAATATAGAGAGCTTCAGAATTGAAGGCAGAATAATCAAAATCCAAAAATGTTTCTTATGCCATCTGTAATATCCTCTACTCCTTCAACACCCTCCCCGACAAGATCGATTGTCTCATTGATGTTCTCTATACGGTCTCTTGGATCAACCTCTTCATTAGGAACATAGGGGGCTCCAAGACTTTCAGGAGGGGAATCTTCAACATCTAAACCTAAATATAGGTTATTACTTTGAGCGTTGGACAGAAAGGTATTCGAAGGTATGCCTATATTGAAACCTACGCTTAGCGCTGTCGAAACTAAATCATCGTTGCCAGATTGAATAATTGGTTCTGAGCCAGCTATTTCTCCGGTGTCTGCACCTTCAGCAAGACCATGAATGCCAATCAAACGACCACTGGTATCAAAGACAGGACCACCACTCATCCCTACTCTTGTTACGTTCGTGTACACAAGCTGATAGCCATGGTGGAGAGGTTCTTCAGGTAGTCCGGAGATCTCTCCGGTCGTGAACTGACGGATTCTAGTTTGGATAGAACTACCTGGGTTAGGCCAGCCAGAGACGAAGACAGTCTGACCTTCTTGTACGTGATTAGTTGTTGCGATAGTTACTGTTGGGTATGATTTCTGACCGCTCTCAAATTCAACGACAGCAAGATCTATACCCTGCAACTGTATGATGTTCCTTGCTTCGTACTCTTCTTTGTCAGATGTCTTTACAAAATACGTTTCATTAGTATTAACAACATGATGAGCAGTGAGCACATAGTGTACGCTTCCGTTTCTAGCAATTATGACTCCTGAACCCGGACTTGAAGAATTTATTAGAACAGTTGTCTCACGTGCAATATCGTTAATCTCCTCTCCTGTAAGAGCATTCGCTGGATCCGGTATAGATATGACAAGTGCACTTGAGATAGAGGCACACAAAACTACAGAAGATGCTAGATGTTTGAACATATGTCTAATCCCTTAATGTTTTGTTGGTTGAAATATAAATCAACTTCGAAAATCCGTAGAAGTACTTAACTACTTCTACGGATAACCACTACCTCTATTGATCGTCGAAGTTAAAAGCTGAAATAGCAAAGACGAAGGAATAGACCAGCTGTACTGTTCCATTTGTGCACGTCTTTCTTCACTTGCTATCGTCCCGTCTGTGAAGACGTATGGGTTGCCCCAGAGAGGATATTTGTGCATCCCATTAATCCCAATAACTTCCCCATCTGCATTCAGAAGAGGACCGCCACTCATTCCTTTCTCAAGATCGAGGGTAGACCCAATTTGGTATCCTCCCTCAATAAAGGCATTGGTGATCATTCCTATTTGTCCTGAGACAAAAGTGAACTCAGAATATTCAGAAGTATCTTCCGTAGCTGGATATCCGGAAGCGAAGACAATATCTCCTACAATCGAGTTGTATTGAGAGGCATTGTAGTCTGCGACCAAGTAACGGGTGTTTGAAGAAAACTGTAGTATTGCCAGGTCAAACTCTTCCGAGTTGATTAGGGGCAACTTTTGCGCATCATAAGCCTGCCCGTCGTGCGCAACAATTCTGATGCTATTTCCTGAGAAAACAACGTGCTCGTTCGTCACTACGGTATATTGATTCTCATAAGAGGCGACAATAATTCCTGAACCATACTTTCTATCTTCCGCAATGATTTCAACTGTGATTTCGTTTGCGATTTGCCGAAGAGTTGCTTCATTCAAGCTCTTTCTACTTGCTCTTGTTAATCCGATGCTTTCTTGGTGATGACCAGAGCTTAAAAAGTAGCGTTGTGGACATAAAAATGGGCCACTTAGGATTGATGCAAAAGCAATGAGCGAGTGCAAAACCAAAACAAATCTCAAAAACTTTTACCTTCCTTTGAGAAACATAAATGCATTGTTTTGAAACTTACCATATGCGGTCATCATTAGGCTGAACATCTTGAGTTCTACTGGGAGTATAACCAGACTCCCTTCTAGTTGTAGAACGAGACTCTATCAAAGCATCAACGTCAACAAAAACTCTATTCCCACTTTGTAACAAAGGACCTCCATTCGTACGTGCGCGTCGGGTTTCTGTTAGCTCCATTAGCACCAAATTCGGATCTGCGTTAGGACGAAGCGTGATCAAAACATTACCATCTTCACAAGGGCCATCAAAGTAAAACGCTGCGCATATTACGGGGTATCGATTTACTACTCCAGTTGTCAAGTATTCGAGCCTCCCAGCATCATTGAAAACTTGAAAACGTGCGGAAACTTCGTCACATCTACGCCCTGCGGTCCAACCGGAGCCACCAAAAAAATCATCTCTCCATTTGACCAAAGGGACATTACCATTCCCATTGTTTGCATATGTAACATGCTCGCCGCTGTAGTTATCACAAAAAAATCTTGTGCTCCGTTGGGCATGCGCGATGCTCTGTGCAAGAAGCATTGACAATGAGATAGCGCTTAGAGCAGTGAATTTAAGGATAGAAAGTCTCATAAGTCCACCATTTGTACTAGTTCACAAATATTTTCAGCATTTAAATCGATAACTTACTATAAACGACAGCATTGAGTGTGTCTTTCAAAATTTCAAAAAATGTTGATAAAGAATTCTTGTGCTTTTCTCTACTGTTCATCCTTGCTTTTTGTGTCAAGAGATGCTTTGTGCTGGGCAGCCTCATACTCACTGATTGGGGGAAGTTCTCGATCCTGTTGATTAGAAATGCGGGCCAGGACGAGAGTGAGGCTGCTGATAGCCTTAGTAACGTTGAATATAAAAGGCTGCTTTTAGCACCGCACCAGATTTATGTTTGCTATGTGCGGCTACTTGGTTTGGTCGGCGGAGTAGTTGTTTTAATGAGTCCAAGCTGGTCTCTTATTGGATTAGCTGAATATGCATTAATTGACGCTTTCTTAGTTCTGGTGTTTCAGTAAGGACGGCCTGATTTGAGTGAGCTTTTTGACATTTGTGTAGGTAACTTATAAGGAAGCTTCTGGAACGACTGATAGCACCCTAGGCAGTACTTCCTTGTAAATGGGGTTAGCAATGACTAAGCCGCCCTGTGGGCTTTTTACACATAGCCCAAGATCTAAAACAAATTCGATATCTTCATTGGGGACATCTCTCAACTCTTGACCTGCCAGCATCGGCTCAATAATGGCCCTAATCCGAGGCTCTCGTAGTCTTGCCGCTAGGCTATCTAGATGGGTATCTTGTCGCTGAATTAGAATTTCTTTTGCTTGTTTGACATGATCTTCAGTCAGCGATATGGAAGCCTCAGGTGCGAGTACTTCTACCATTTGTCTAGCTAGCGCATTCACTAGCCAAGGCTGTCCCTGAGTGAGTTCGTAGGCTTTTTCTATCGCCGCTGCTGTGAAAATTTGTCCTGTGTCTGTCGTGTGCTGTTGATACAACGTTGCGACTTCTTCCTGGGTGAAATTTCGCAACGTCAGTGATTCGACCTTGATATTAAAAGGACTTGCCGTTCCCAATCTTTCACTACCGCCCGAGGCAACCTTGTAGTCTCGAACATCTCGCAGTCCTATTAGTGCTAATGATTGCGGAAAAGCACCTGGCCGACGGGGGTAGCCATCTCTTAATTGACGGAGAAAAGAAATCAGCGCGTCATCTCGCAGTGAGTCAATCTCGTCAATAAAAATAACTACTGGCCTTGGGGATTTCTCTGCCCAGTTTTGTAAAAATGCACGGATACGCCCGCCCGGTGCCACTTCCTCAGTGTCTGGTGGCCTCAGCTCTTCTGGAAGTTCATATCGGCAAGCTTCCCGCCAGGCGGACAAGATAGCATTTTCTGCAATACCTGAACTTGCATCAAACGGGGCGCCAACTTCCGCCGACACCATGACGGCTGTGTAATTACCTGATTGAGTCAGTTCTCGGGCCAGCGTCAGCATGGCCGTTGTCTTTCCTGTCTGCCTAGGTGCATGAATGACAAAATATCCTCTTTGCTCTATCAGTCGCTTTACAGAAGGCAAGCGATCTAAAGAAGGCAGCATGTAATGGTTAGTCGGCTCGCAGGGACCAGCCGTATTGAACCAACGAGGCATAGGAAACTTTTGCGAAGACTTCTGTAAGCCTATCCTATCGGGGCGTAAGCTTTCTGAAGTCATTAGCGGCGCGTGAAGGTGATGTCGTTGCCGCTGATGCGAATGCTGTATGCACTGAAGCAGTCTTTGCCAAGGACGACGGTGGCGTTGTCTGGCGCGATCGCAACATACACATCTGTAATAATTGTCCCGCCAATGACCACCGACCGCAGTCGCGCAATCGATAGCTCCATAGGCGTTCCATCGGCCAAATACACATACTGATAGCTGACCGTCGTCAGATTCAGCTGGTTCGCCATGCGCTGCGTAATGATCGAGTTTGGGGCGTTTCGGTCAATCACCATGTCGAACTTGGCAATGCCATCGAGCGTGACTTCTAAGACGGGTAGGTGATTTTTGTACGTTTTGATCGGGACGGTTGCCCCTGTGCTGCCTTGCTTGACGGCTGCTGAACCCTTGCGTAGCGATCGCACTTCTTCCACAACTCGCTGATGCGCTTGCCAATTCCCTGCGTTGAGCCATAGGGTGGCCGCTTGCTGATAGTCAGCGATCGCCCCGTCTACGCTGCCGGTGCCTTTTTGTACCTCAGCGCGATATTCGTACAGCGAGGCATTGTCTGTTTCTAGGGCGATCGCATTGGAATAATCTTTAAATGCCTGCTCAGGCTCGTTCATCAGCCGGTAGCTATGACCGCGCTCTGCAAAGTATTTGGCAATCGGGCTGTCGGCATTAGGACTGTCTGACCAGTCATCTATCTGGATATCGGCTGGGTCACTGATCGCTGCTCTTTGCTGAGCGCTCGCCGCTTCGATCAGTGCCGAAAATTCCTCAATGGCGCCATACCCGTCATTTAGAATTTGCCGCATTTTGCCTCGGTAAAGGCGTACCTCGTTGCCCTCAGCGCTATCTTCTGGATGCAGCTGAGCGGCTAGCGCCAAATCGGCTACGGCTTCTGCGCGTTTTCCGGTTCTCGCCTGAATCAGTCCTCTTAGGCAGAGGGCTTTGGCAAGTTGCGGATGGACGCTTAGCAACCAGTTCAAATCACTGAGCGCTGCGGCATATTGGCCCGCATCGTACTTCTGCTGAACGCGCCGCACATAGTCTTCTGGGGTGGCTGTTTTATCGGTGGGGCCCAGGATGCTGGTGGGTTCGGCTGCTTTTGGCAGTGGGGGGAGTGATTTTAGCGGTGCGATCGCCTCTAAACATTTTTGTGCATTTTCTTTGTCGCGCTGATCTAAATACTGGCGTGCGGCTTGCTTGTAGGCTGCGATCGCACCGGGTCCGTCTCCCAGTTTTCCGAGTGCTTTGCCGAGTAGACGATGCGCGCCTGCATTTTCAGGCTGTATCGCGATCACCTGCCGACTGTCTGCGATCGCACCCTTGAGCTGGTCTAGCTCTAGCCACAGGAGTGCACGGGCTAGATAAATTTCGGCAGTGGGGGCCAGGTTAATAGCTTTGGCATAGTCTGCGATCGCCCGTTCCCTATCGCCGAGCCGCTTCCGTACCCGCGCTCTTTGCACATAAGCCTGCGCCCACGTCGGCTCAGCCGCAATCACCTGATCGAGCAATGGGATAGCCTCAAAAACGCGCTCTACTTTAATGAGTGAGAGTGCTCGCTGAAAGGTTTGTGCAGAATCTTGTGAAGTCATGCCTACTCCTTTCCGTTGCTTAGCCCGTTTATACGAATTTACCGATGTGCACGTCGAAGCGCGTTTTTCCGATGTCAAACGGCCTCGTTTTTTAACCTACAGGCTGTATTTTGCCGTTTTTTCAATTATCAGTGACTTAGGTTGGGAAATGTCCTTTATTATTGCTGTATAGGCTTAGTTAAAAATATTCCTTGACTGACTGAAAATAGAACTATTATTGGTTAAGTATAAAAACTGACATGCTAGACCCTGTCCCTATGAGTCTTACTCATTCGCAGACGAGGATAGATTCTAACAACGGCCATTCTAGCCCGGCACTAGGGCGTGTCTACTGGTCATCTACCAAGTCTATTTGGATCACCCTTACGATGGTAGGCGCTCTTTTGGGCGGCTACGCTACCTTTCGATGGGACGCACTGCTTTTGTGCGTCTTGACCAGCGTGGTTACCCTGTGCGCAGGGTATTCTGTGGGCATTCATCGCCGCCTGATACATAACAGCTTTGACTGCCCGCAGTGGTTAGAAGGTGCTTTGGTGTATCTAGGAGTTTTGGTAGGGACTGCAGGCCCTTTCTCGGCTATCGAGAAGCACGATTTACAAGACTGGGCGTTTACGCATTCTAAGTGCCACAGCTATTTTTCTCATCGCCAGAATCCGCTCAAGGACTGGTTCTGGACGCTTCACTGCGACATTCAGCTGACGTATCCACCCATCGTTTGCTACGAGCCTCGCATTGCGCACAATGGGTTTTATCAGTGGCTAGAGCAAACATACATTGTCCAGCAGTTACCGCTGGCAGTGGCCTTTTATCACTTTGGCGGCTGGAGCTGGGTGTTTTGGGGAATTTATGTGCGCATCAGCGCCTGCGCCACGGGGCAGTGGCTAGTGCAGTATCTGGTTCACAATTGGGGCGATCGCCCTCGCAAACTCAAAAACATCACCGTTCAAACCGGCAATCTTCCTTTCCTAGGATTGCTCACCGGGGGCGAAGGCTGGCAAAACAATCATCAGGCTTTTCCGATCTCGGCCCGCTTCAGCCTGGGTAATAAGCAATACGACCCTGGCTGGTGGCTAATCCGCGCTTTGCAGTCGATTGGCCTGGCCTGGAACGTCAAACTCACCAAGATTCGCCGACAGCGCAAAGTGCGACCTGTCCCTATGGATGCGATTGACTCGACCCATCAGCCTGCACAGATGCAGCCTGTTCGGCAAAAGGTAGGCGTTAAGTAGCGCGCACTGCGACCTGACGCGCTCACTTCCGTTTTGCCTCTATTTGCCTGACGGCTGTCATGGCGGAGTAGCTCACTCCGGCTGTGCCTTCTCCGGGGTGCGTGCTGTCTCCGACGAGCCATAGGTTCTGGATGGGCGTGCGCGTGGCAAAGCCAAATGGACCAAAGGTTGGCACCCGCTGACCGATGCCGCCGACGATGCCTTTTTCTCGCCCGGTGAAGGTCTCAAAGCTTCTGGGTGTGGCGGCTTCGACATGCACCAAATGTTCAGGTCGCAGGTCAAAATAGTCTTTTAGCTTGGAAATGGCTGTTTGGCTGTAGCGTTCTTTCATGGCTCGGTAGCCTGCTTCGTCGCAGTCATACCACTGCTGCACGTCTGTAAATGAAGAGGCAATGATGGTGGCTTTTCCTTCTGGTGCGCGGCCATCGCCTGGCCGACTGACGGATACAAAGAGAGAATTATTTTCAGCAATAGGGCCATCATAGTCGTACAAGAACTGTAGATGTGGCGGGCAGTTCTTGGGTATTGCAGATTGTTCGACCCCTAGGTAAATAACAAATGCGCCGGATGAGGGTTCTAGGTTCTCGACTCTCTTTTTGTAGCCGCTCATTTTGTTGTTGTTCACCAGTTGAACAAGATTTTGAACGGTGACGTTTGCGACAACGTGGTCGGTTTCTTCTAGCCAGGTGTCTCCCTTTGGGTTGGTGATTTTGACTTGAGTGGGGCTGCCGTTTGCAATCTCTACAGCTTCTGCAGTGTGGCGCATGTATAGTTCGCCGCCGTCTCTTTCTAGGGCTGTTTGCAAGCGATCGCTCAGTACCTGCATGCTTCCCTCTAGGTGAAATAAACCGTGAGGTGCCTGGGACACGCCCAGGGCAGTTGCGGCATATAGCACAGCGGTTTTATCAGCCGTGGTTTGTGAATACAGCTTTAGCTGCATGTCCAAAAAAGTCTTTAGCCGCCTGTTTCCCTGCAGCCCGTACCCTTTCAAAATGTCGCCAACCGTCGAAAAGGTAAACGGAACCGTGAGCGTCGTGTCTGGGCGCAGGGCGGTTGCTAGCTGCCAAACGTCCCACAGGTTGCGAGGCGGCAGGACGGGGTCACGCTGCTGAAATCGCCAGCTAAAGTCAAACATTGCCTTCATGAAGGCCCAAAAAGGTGCGCTTCCTGGAAACTGGCGATCGCGCTCAGCTTTCCACTTATCTGGGTCGCGCCAGACGTTGATCGGTTCCGATTCTCCTGGTAAAAAGACGGCACATGCTGGGTCGCAGTGGCTAGCTGGAGGAAGGTCAATATCTAGCTCTTCAAAAATTTGATGGTGAATGCCCCCAGGTTCTAACCCTGCGACCTGGGTAGCGCCCACATCAAACGTAAAGCCTCGCCGCTTAAAAGTAGAGGCGCACCCTCCTGGCACGATGGCCTGGTCAAACACTTTGACGCTGTAGCCTCGATGAGCGAGCAATGCAGCCGCTGTGAGACCGCCAATGCCCGCGCCGATAACTACTACTTTTTGGGGTGCCTGTTCTTTGAGCGCCTGGTCGCCACTTGCCATGAGCCGTTACATTTCTTTACCTCTCTAGTCTAACGCTCTGCTGTTCTAAGTGTTGAAGTTCAGGCCCTTGAAAGAGTGCTCAGAAAAAGATCTGCCCGCTGCTTAGAAAATCTCTGCCTGTTGACGCAGACTTGGAAGCTAGGCAAATGCCTATTGTTTTAGCTGATGTTCCGTATGCAGGAGGCCTTAATAAATGGCAGATCCTAACAACGTTCCCCAGCAGGCAGACCAGCTGAAGCGGGAACTGAACAGTGAAGATGGTAATGCGACGACAGCAGATATCGACTTCGATAAAGAGTTTGAGATTGCAAAGGCGAACGAGAACGGCTCGGGTAGCCAGTCTAGCGACCCGAACCCTGTGAATCGTGAAGGTGCTTCAAGCGAAGGAAGTGCTCAGTCCAGCTCGTCGGCAGAGACGCCGGATAGCGTAGGCGCAAACAGCGGCGGACCTAGCGACCCCAACAGCTACAGGGAGATGGCAAAAGAAGTCACTCCGAACGTCGAATAGCTCAGTCAGCAGACTATAAATGCTGCTGGCGGTGGCGTATTGACCATGCCATCTCTATGCCATCTTTAAGGCATTCTTATGGCATTACTGATCGTTCTTTTCTAGGTTGAAAATGAACGGTACGCCGCCAGCATCGCCACCGCCAGTGACCAAAACCCGAGGCATTTGAGCGCCGCCTTCTTTCCAGGCTTCGATAGCTTCTTTCTGGAGTACGAGGTTGCCGCCTTGTGCTTTTAGCGTTTCAGCCAAGAGTCTTTGGGCCTCTGCTCGGCCTTTGGCTCGGTTGATTTCTGCCTGCGCTTCTTGTTCAGCTTCTTGAGCGACGTATACCGCTCGCTGCGCTCGCTGCTCAGCAATTTGTTTTTCTTCTACCGCTCTAGAAAATTCTGGCGAAAACGTGAGATCGACCACGCTGGTGTCGAGGACGTCAATGCCGTACTTCTCTAGGCGTTTGGCAAGGGCATTGTCAAAGTCTTCTTTCAGGGCGGCGCGCTGGGTGATGGCTTGCTCTACTGTTCGCCGGGCAGCTGCGACCTTGAAGGATTCTTGAGTCTGGGGAGCAATGATTTTATTGACGATGTTTGACAGGGAGCCTTGCTTACGGCGGATATCGACGACTTCTGTGGGCTGTAGGCGGAAGTTGATAGCAAACCGTGCCTTTAGGTCTTGGAGATCCTTGGTCGAACTTTCGGCTGGAACCTCAAATTTTTGAACCGTGATGTCGTACACGTCTACATAGGAGACAAATGGCGGCTTGATGTGGATGCCTTCTAGCAGTACGCCATCCTGCGCCTTACCCAAGACGCTCAGCACGCCCGCTTGCCCCGGGTTGATAATGACAAAGCTGCTGGCCAAGATTAACGCGACTACGGTAGCGATCGCCGCGATAAAAACTGGCTGACTATTTCCTTGATTCGCACTCAACGTTTAAAGCTCCTCTATATATATCTGGCTGAACTGATTGGCTGAACTGATTGGCTGAACTAACTGACTAAACGGGACATAAGACAGGCTAAACAATCCTATTGTCTGTCTTTGAGCCTATGCAGTGGGTAGTCCCAACAGGTTTCCTGTGCCCGAAACGACTTCCCCAATGTCGTAAGCGGCGATGCCCTCCCGCTCGAAGTGCCTACGGGCCGCTTCAGCTTGGTCGGGCGGCACAATGACGACAAACCCAACCCCCATATTAAAGGTATTAAACATATCCCGCAGGCCCACGTTGCCCGCTGTTTGCAACCATTCAAAGATGGGTAATACTGGCCAGCTGTCGGGCGTTAGCTGAATAGACTGACTCTTGCCGAGGCATCGGGGTAGGTTTTCGGGTAGGCCACCACCGGTGATATGCGCCATGCCGTGAATGGTGAGCTGCCCGTCTTTAAGCGCCTTGAGCACCGGCGTCACGTATAGCTGCGTGGGCGTCAGTAGAACTTCTCCCAATGTTTTACCGCCCAAATTAGCTGGTGTTTCTGACCAGTCGTAGCCTGTCTGGTTTGGTCTTGTGGCTTCGGCCACAATTTTGCGCACTAGGCTAAATCCGTTGCTGTGTACGCCACTGCTTGCCAGTGCGATGAGGCGATCGCCCACTTGCACTTGGCTCCCATCCAGCATGGCTGATTTTTCTACGATGCCTACGCAAAAGCCTGCGACGTCGTATTCTCCCGCGCCATAAAAGCCAGGCATCTCTGCGGTCTCTCCGCCTAACAGCGCGCAGCCAGATGATTTGCAGCCGCTAGCCACACCTGCGACGACCTCGGCTAGCTGCTGCTGCGCAAGCTTTCCCGTGGCCAAATAGTCCAAGAAAAACAAGGGTTCAGCGCCAATTGTCAGCACGTCGTTTACGCACATGGCCACAAGGTCGATGCCGATGGTGTCGTGGCGGTTTAGCGCTTGGGCAAGCTTTAGCTTAGTGCCGACGCCATCTGTCCCAGACACGAGGACTGGCTGGCGATAGCCGCTGGGCAGCTCGAAGCAACCCCCAAATCCTCCCAAAGCGCCTAGCACTTCGGGCCGCCGCGTACCGTCTACTAGTCCCTTTATCTGGTCGACGAACGCCCGGCCCGCCTCTACATCTACACCTGCCTGCCGGTAGTCCATGGCTAACATTCCTCGTTTTGAGGACGCTTAATATAGCGTCACATTATTGAAAAAACGGCGCTTAGATCTACATCTAGCGTTCCAAAGTAGATTTTATGTCTATGCCACCACATTTGTGCCTTAAGACGTCTCATCTACTCCTCATCAATGCAGAAAATCGCAAAAAAATGAGTAGGTAAAAAGACTTATTTTCTCTGAATTTTTATGCAACTTTGTGCATAGTCTCAAAAATACTATTCCACTATGCACATTAAAAAAGGCCC
>JBCBIK010000127.1:0-15322 GCA_038524545.1 Cyanobacteria bacterium J06623_4
AGTATTTGAACTAATTATGACTGAACCTACGAGCACCGAATCCCCCAAATAGGTGCAAGTAAACTCACCAGATCGCCCGATAAATCCCCCATTCTCTGTACCCATGCCCAGTGCGCTCACGCCTACCGCAAATGTCCTTGCCCAGACCAGCTGGCTGATACCTTGCTATCCGCTAATTGGAGCGCTGATCTCCATTTTGTGGTCGCCAGCGCTGATCCGCCGGACTGGACCTCGCCCGGTGGGCTATCTCAACCTGCTGACAACAGTTATTGCACTCATTCACAGTGCGATCGCTCTTTCCGCTGTGTGGCAGCAGCCCGCTCAGTACTTAGAACTTTCCTGGCTGCAGGTTGCAGACCTCAGCTTGACCCTGCCGCTTGAGCTGTCGGCACTGACTTTGGGTGCCAGCGTTGTGATTACGGTGCTCAACCTACTCGTGCAGATATACGCGGTGGGATATTTGGAAATGGACTGGGGTTGGGGGCGGATGTATTCGCTGCTGGCACTGTTCGAAGCGGGGATGACCGCGCTAGTGCTCTGTGACTCGCTGTTCTTTAGCTATATTTTGCTAGAGATTTTGACCTTGGGCACCTACCTCATCGTGGGCTTCTGGTTCAATCAGTCGCTGGTGGTGAGCGGCGCGAGAGATGCCTTTTTGACTAAGCGAGTGGGTGACTTGGTCTTGCTGATGGGTGTGCTGGCACTCTACCCGCTGGCAGGCACTTGGAACTTCAGTGAGCTAGGTCCTTGGGCAGCGTTCGTTGCTAGCAATCCAGAATATTCATCGGTAACGCTGGCACTCATTGGCATTGCGCTGGTCTCGGGGCCGGTGAGTAAGTGCGCCCAGTTTCCTCTGCACCTTTGGCTAGATGAGGCCATGGAAGGGCCGCTACCGACGACAATTTTGCGGAACTCTGTGGTTGTGGCAACCGGCGCTTGGGTGCTTATCAAGCTGGCACCGGTGATTGCGCTATCGCCTTGGTCTACAGGGATGACGGTGGTGATTGGGAGCATTTCTGCCGTGGGCGGAACGCTGATTGCCGCAGCTCAAATAGATGCCAAACGGGTGCTCTCCTATCTGGCGAGCGCTTACATGGGCATTATTTTCATCGCGATTGGCACCGGTCAGGTGACGGCTGCGCTCCTGCTCATGCTGACCTACGCGGTCGCGACGGCGCTGTTGCTAATGAGTACCGGGTCTATCATCCTCAATGTGATTACGCAGGACCTGACTCAGATGGGCGGGCTGTGGCACCGGAGGCCGGTGACTGGGGTTTCCTTTTTGGTGGGTATTGCAGGGCTGATTGCGCTGCCACCGTTTGGTGGATTTTGGTCGCTAATGGCCGTTGTAGAAGGGCTGTGGCTCGATCAGCAATGGGCGCTGGTAGCCGTTGTCGCGGTGACTAATGGGGTGGCGGCATTTGCGCTGGTGCGCATGTTTGGGCTGATATTTGCAGGCGATCGCACCCCCTTTACCACCCGCGCACCAGAACCTATTTGGCTGGTCGTTCTCCCCATGGCGGCCATGGCAGGCTTCACACTACACACTCCTTTTGTGATCAGAAACTGGGGCCTATTTCCGGCAGATCTACAGCTGAACTGGTCATTTGGCTGGACGCTGTTTCTCTCCAGCGTGGTCGGCATTGCTGCCGCAAGCTACCTCTACCTGCTGCGACGGATTGAACAGCCTGCCAAGTTGCTACCGGTCAAGCTCAATCAGCTGCTGGCCTACGACTTTTACACCCCCAGGGTCTATCAGCTCACGGCCATTGCCCTAGTCGACCGGCTCTCCCGCCTGACGGAATGGCTAGACAACTATGTCATCGACGGCTTTGTGAACTTTGTGGGACTCACATCACTATTTAGTGGCGAAACCCTAAAGCGGGCCAACAGCGGGCAAATGCAGCTGTATGCGCTGACCATTGCTGCCTTTGTCATGGCCATCAGCCTGTACCTGAGCTGGAGCTACTTCCCCGGCCTGATGGTCATCTCATTTGATTTTGCTAAACGGTCCTTAGCGCTTTAGTCCTCTTCCGGACAAACCCTAACTTCCTCACAAAACTCCTCTCACCCAAATCCATGCTAAGCACGCTCATTTGGCTTCCTATCGTTGGTGCACTGTTCATTGCCTTTGCACCGTTCAAGCTGACAGCTCCCCAGTCTCGGCTGAGCGCCCTGATTTTCTCCGGGCTAACGCTACTCTGGACGATAGTACTCTTCACCCGGTTTGACCTCGCCGAGGCCGGGTTGCAAATGAGAGAGTTTATTCCGTGGCAGCCGATGCTGGGCATAGACTACGAGCTGGCACTCGATGGCCTGTCTTTGATGATGGTGGCGCTCAATAGCCTGCTCACTTGGATTGCGATTTACAGCAGCACTTCCGATACGCCGCGATCGCGCTTCTTCTATTCATTAATCCTGCTGGTCAGTGGCGGCGTGGCGGGTGCGTTCTTGGCCCAAAATCTCCTGTTGTTCTTTCTCCTGTTCGAAATTGAGCTGGTGCCCTTGTACTTCCTGGTGTCGGTATGGGGCGGAGCCAAAAAGGAATATGCGGCGACTAAGTTTTTGCTATACACCGCGATTGCAGGCGCGCTCATTCTCACCTCATTCCTCGGCGTCGCCTGGCTGAGCAAGAGCTTCGACTTCTCCTATTCTCAAGTCTCACAAATTCAGCTGCCGATATCTAGTCAGGTTATCTTACTGGCTATCTTGCTGGTTGGGTTCGGTATCAAAATTCCTCTGGTGCCCTTCCATACCTGGCTTCCCGACACCTACGTGGCTGCCTCGCCGCCGGTGGCGATTATGCTGGGCGGCGTACTGGCCAAGCTGGGTACCTACGGCATTTTTCGCTTTGGGATGGGGCTGTTTCCAGAAGCGTGGTCTCTGCTGTCGCCCGGGCTGGCAGTGTGGGCGATGGTGAGTGTGTTGTACGGGTCGATTACTGCGATCGCCCAAAAAGACATCAAGCGCATGGTGGCCTACAGCTCCATCGGTCATATGGGCTATGTGATGCTGGGCGGCGCCGCCTTTACTGAATTAAGTCTGGTCGGCGCGATTTCGCAAATGGTTTCCCACGGCCTCATCTTGGCCCTGCTCTTTCATCTGGTCGGCGTCGTAGAAGCCAAAGTGGGCACCCGTCAGCTCGACCAGCTCAACGGCCTTATGAATCCACTACGCGGCCTGCCGATGGTAAGCGCGCTGCTGGTGCTAAGCGGCATGGCCAGCGCGGGTATTCCGGGTCTCGTCGGCTTCATTACCGAATTTTTGGTCTTTCAGGGCAGCTATGGCGTTTTCCCTGCGCAAACCCTCATCTGCGTCATTGGCACCGGTCTTACCGCCGTTTACTTCGTTATCCTCATCAACCGTACCTGCTTCGGCAAGCTCGACAACGACCGCGCTTATTACGACAAGGTCAGCACCGGCGAGAGAATTCCCGCATTGGTGTTGGCGGCGCTGGTCGTCACCCTTGGCCTCCGCCCCGGCTGGCTCGTTCAGTGGAGCGCCACTACCTCAGAGGCCATGGTTGCAGCAATCCCTTCCCCGCCCGCCATCGAACTTGCCTTCAAAACAATAGAAAACCAAACAACAGAAAACCAAATAACAGAAAAATAGCCCCCTCTTCACACCATGACTGCAACTGTTCTTTCCTCCACTAAGCTCCCCCCCTCCACCCACGAATTTTCTGAGATCATTCATCGGCTCGAAGCTGGGGGGTCCATGCTGCCCGATACGCCAGAAAATCTCAAGCAGATTATCGGCATCTACAAGGCCTATGCCGTGCCCATGGATTTTTACTGGCGAGACTTGCTTTACATCGCTGAAAAAGTTTTTCTAAATCCCCTACCGGCTTTCAAATACTTCATCTCGAAGGGATATCTAGACCGCAACAACGCCTACGCTGGCGACGATGCCGACCTGCGCATTTGGCGGGGCGGTGGCGATGCCCATCCCGAACTGCGAGAATTTATCGCCAAGGGTGAAACCCAGAGAAAGCTGCCCCGGCTGCTGCACCATCTCTGGCATGACCGCGTCAATATGGAATTTGCCGAGGCCTGCATGCAGGCCATGTTTTGGCACGAAGATATTAACCCTAGGTTCAACGCTTATCTCGATAGTGAGGAGTACCGGCAAAACAGCGATCGCGCCATTCGTGCCTACTTCCAGGGCAATCCGATTATGCTGGGGCTCTACAAGCTGTTTCCCGACGCATTTCACGAGCAGGTAAAGCAGCTCTCCTACTACGCCAATCTGGGCCTCTTTTGGGAGGTGATGGCGCCTGTCTTTTTTGAGATGAGCGATCTGTACGACGAAGGCAAGCTCACCAGCGTACCGGAAGCAATGGATTTTTTGGTGAATGGGATCTTTGCCGTGGCGGGTCGGCCAATTTATCACCATGCCTACATCAGAGGCGAGTGCTACGAGATTATTCCAAAGTCCCAGGGCTTTACCTGGCTCTACGAGGCGGCGCTGCCCTATGTAGAGGCTATTTTTTATCGGACGACGCCATTTCGAGGAACAAAATCTTACAACGCCCAGGCCGGACAGGTTCCCGATGAGCAAAAAGACTTTCACTACGGCATTCTCTATGCCGATGTCTTCCCGGTTGGCAGTGCGGGCATTCCACCAACGCTGCTCATGCAGGACATGATTCACTTTTTGCCCGATTACCTAGTCGAGGAATATGAACAACACTCGCGGGGAGAAGATGACATGCTGATTCAGCTTGGCATTACCTTCCAGCGCTCTATGTACAATGTTACCTCGGCTGTTATTCAGGCGCTTCGCGCAGCCCTCAAGTATCCTCTCGACGACCCAAACCCAGAGCATCTCGAAGAGAATCGTGCCTTCTTTGAACAGCAGCTAGATCGCTTCAAGCGTCCAGAGGCTAGGCTCCGCGATATCCAGGACCAGAGCTACCGTTAACCGCAATTATCTCTCTCTCCCTATGTCCAACATTGTTGAAATCGCCGTCTCTACAGAAGGTTTCTCTACGCTAGTCGCTGCCGTCAAAGCAGCTTCACTGGTAGAAGCCCTCTCTTCGGAAGGCCCCTTTACGGTTTTTGCCCCTAATGACGATGCCTTCGCGAAGCTGCCTCCCGGCACGGTACAAACCCTAGTAGACAATCCACCCCAGCTAGCCCGCATTCTCAAGTTTCATGTCGCGGCTGGGGCTCTAAAAAAGGCAGATTTGGCAAAGTCTGAGAGCATTGTGTCTCTAGAAGGATCGCCTATCCCGATTCGAGTAGAGCCACAGTTTGAGGTGAAAAATTCTACTGTGCTAGCAGCAGATATTGAGGCGAGTAATGGTGTCATTCACGTCATTGATACCGTCATTTTGATGGGATAGGGGCTGTGCTTTTGCGAAAATTAGCTTTCTCGATTTGTAGCTAATGGTGCAGCTGACAGACGAGAGCTAAGCCATTGAAGAGCCAAAACTTTAGACAGGTAATGTTGGTGGGAACTGCGATCGCACTCACCACCCTACTGATAAAAACCGCTACTTCTTCAACCCCGAAAACGCCGACCTACGCAACCTTCACCCCACCGGCAAGCCTTCCTCTCACTGGCTGGCAGCAATTAGCTATCCCACCACGCCCCGTACAGCCTAATAAAATGGTGGCAGGCGATGTCATCTCCGCCCATCATTACGGCTACAAACAAAACAACAACACCCTAGACCTCACTCTCTCCTATCTGGTAAATACCGACGGCGATCTAAAAACGGCCATCACCGCGCAAACCCCGAAGCTCAGCACTGCCCTTAAGCAAGATGCCAACGGCAACCACTACAGCCTTTTTAGCAAGGCGGGAACGGCTCGTTTAGAGACTTGCCTGAATGTTCGCGGCCCTGCAACCGTCACCAGCGATCAGTTCAGCCGAAATCGTATGGTTTATGACACTCGCCTAGACCGGGTGTTTCCCTGGTTCACCGGCCAAGCAACCCTACCTGACCAGCGCTGCCTTTGGGTACGGCTCTCTACTCCCCTCGGTCAGCATTCGAGCGAAAAAGCCGCTCACCAAAGCTTAGAAGCCGCTTGGGACGACATTAGCCGTCAGATCAGCACCTTTTAGCAGTTGACGAGCGATGGAATCTTTCTCCAAAATGCAAACAGCAGATGCAAACAGACAATTTGTGTGAATCCTCATGCCCATCGCGATTCGAGAGTTCCTGTCGGCGATCGCACCCTTCTTTTTTGAGCTGAGTAATCTGGTCCATGGGTGGTTACCCGTGATCGTCGTGTTTTTGGCACTGAAGCTATGGCTAAATCGCCGCTTCCGCCAACGTCGAGGACGCCTGGTAAAACGACTTGCGATCGCCTCCCTATTCGCCTACGCCCTGGCCTGCACTGTCCTTTGGGTCATACAGCCCAGGCTGATATATCACCCGACCCACAGCCTACAAACCACCCCCGCCTCCCACAACCTCTCCTACGAAGACATTTGGATTCCGGCTCAAGCCAGCCGACCTAACGCTGAAAGGCTTCACAGCTGGTGGATTCCCCATACTAAGCATCCCATCGGTACGCTGATTTACTTTCACGGTGCGGGGTTGAATATTGGCTTCAACGTAACTCAGGCGTTTTGGCTGCGGCAGCTCGGATTCAATGTACTGCTCGTTGAGTATCGGGGCTACGGACTGAGCGATGGGCGCTTTCCTACCGAAGCCTCGCTCTATCAAGATGCAGAAACAGCGTTGAAATATGTCACCCAGGTGCGTGACATACCAGAAAAAAATGTGTTTTTGTACGGGCATTCGCTAGGGGGTGCGATCGCCATCGATCTTGCCAGCAAGCATCCTCAGCTGGCCGGTCTGATCGTTCACAACTCGTTTACCTCTATGGCAGAGATGGTGAGTCGCTCTCGCTACGCCCACTGGTTTCCGGTGCGCTGGCTACTCACCCAGCGATTCGACTCGCTCAACAAGGTCCATCAGCTACAGGTACCTATGCTGCTGGTGCATGCCAAAGGCGACCCGCTGATCCCCGTCGAGATGGGTGAGCAGCTCTTTCAAAAAGCCCACAGCCCCCGAAAGGAGCTGGTCCTTGTCGATACCAATGTGCACCACAATGCCGCCGCCGTTTACAAAGACGCTCGGCATCTGGTGCGGGTAAAGCTGTTTGCTATGGGCGCACAGGCTCATCTTTAAGTCACCATCTGAAAGAGACCTGTTTACCGGAACCGATATCGACAAAGCTGTAGTTTAGTCTGCAGCAAGTAACGGTCTAGGGATGACGTTTTCTTCCACAAAATTTTGGCTGATTGGCATATTCGGTGGGTTAGCGGCGCTTCACCTCAACCTAGCCGAACACTTTGGCGGAAAGGCCGATCTTTCTAGCTCTAGCCTTCTGTTTTGGATGGCGGCTGGGCTGTTACTTTGGCAAAAGCGCAATCAACTAAATCTTGAGAGCGATCGCCTGTCTTGTCTGTTAGGAACAGCAATTCTCTTTCTGGTATTTTACAAAAGTCTTCATCTATTCGAGGGAGACTTCTTTTTGCGGCTTTATCCGCTACTGTCGTTGCTGGGCTGGAGTCTCATAGCTTCGGGCATACGAGGATTAAAACAATACCGGCGTGAGCTTTTCCTGGTGGGGTTTCTAGCCATTCCTTGGGAGTTTGTTTATCTGTTCGACATCTCTTTGTTCACGGCTAAGTTTTCTGCCTGCATCCTATGGTTGCTCGGCTTTGATGTGACTCGTCAGGGTGTTTGGATTGTGTTGCCCGCTGGCTCCATTGAGGTGTACAACGGTTGCTCTGGGGTACGGATGGTTTTTCAGCTGTTGGGTCTCAGCTGGCTATTGCTGGCACTGGTGCCGACGCGCTGGCCTCACAAGATTTTTTTGCCGATGATGGCGATCGCACTCGGCTTTACTATCAACGCGGTGCGAGTCGCTCTAATGGCTGTGCTAGTTGCCCTCGCCAACCCGGCGGGCTTCGACTACTGGCACGTCGGCACCGGGTCACTGATTTTTTCTGCGATCGCGGTCCTTGCCTTTGGCGGACTCAGCCTCATAATCCTGTCTAACCAGCCGCCAGCTGAACGATTCAGCTCCGTAAAAACCCGGAAAACCAGCCTATCGTGAAAATTATTGTAACAACTCGCCCGCTTTCGCAGATAAATAGCCATCTATCACTGATATGTTGGTAAATCACCCTATAAAAGAGACTCAGATTCTGTATCTGGGCGACTTTGTGGTCGTTGCTAGGTTACGAGGAAATAAAAAATGACTTATTCAAATATCTCCAATCGGTCAGAGCTTGATAATTTCCTACAGCCTCGCAGCCGCTATCGTGGCCAGTTCTCTCCGGCGAGTTTGGCATTCAACGCAAACCTGCAGACTTTCTCAAAGCGGGTCGAGTTTATTAGCGCCTTAGAAACAGGCGGTAAAATCACCCAGGCCGAAGCCTACCGCCAGATAAAATCGCTATGGAAAGATCTGAAGAAAAGTAAAAAGTCGCTGGGTATTGGGAAAGACCAATAGAATTTGAACAAATAGAGCTTGAAAGAGAAAGCCGTAGATGCCTCCCAGATTATGCACTCAGGAGGCATCTACGGCTTTCTCGCTCAGGATTCTACGTTCTAGGCAATCGAGAAAAAGGCGATGACTACCTAACCTAATTTCTCACTTTACTTTGTCAGCAACATAGAAGAAAGTTTGTGCCAGCGCTTACGAGCAAAGAACCCTAACAAGAACAGAATAATCAACAGATTTCCGATAATTTCGCTAGGCTCGGGGACGGCGGCACTCGGTGTTCCGCTAGGAGGGGTCATACCCTGCGGGACTTCCACGGGTACCAACTCTGAAACCGTGCTACCCGGCTCTACCCTCACCTCTTCGCTGACGGCCACGAAGGCTGTGTACTTGGAGAGCAAGTTGTAATCTAACGCGGTCTCTGTCACGGCTTTCACGTCTTCAGGGGTCTCACGACCGTACATTTCATTCATCAGCGCTTTGATGCGCGATCGCCCCCATTGCTGTGCGATCGCGCCATTTCCATTTACCTGCCCAAACCGCACATCCAGCACCTCCTCGTAGAGCGCGCCTCCAGCGACGGTCCCCGTCACCACCAGCTGCCCGTTTAGCTGATCTTGCTTTCTGCCATGCAGCACCAGAGGCTGGCTGGCAAAGAGATCCGGCGCTGCCTGCGGATAAATCTCCGGTGCTTCACCCTCTCCTCGCCAGCTCACTTCTATGTTGGTGACGACTGGATTGTTAATCTCACGGAAAAACTTCTCTGAGATGTCTACCGCATCATCATTGGGGGGCACTAGCGTCGTCGTCCCTCGACCCACTTCCGCTAGCCGGTCCATGACAAACTGATTGGGCGCAAATCCAACGCTGAAGCTGTAGAGACGGTTGCCAGGCTTGAGGCGATCGCGCACCCGCCCAATAATCTCTTCATCATTGCCAATTAGGCCATCGCTGAGCAACACAATGCTTCTCAGTCGCCCATCTTCTGCTTCCGGAAAACCCAGCACCGTATCGATGCCGCCCATCAGCTGAGTGCCACCATTGGCCCGCAGATTGTTGATATATCTCAGCGCCCTAGCCCTGTTTTCTCTCGTATTGTCCAGCGGTCTTCGAGATAGCTTTCGCGACTCATTGCCAAAGTCAATAATCGTAAAGGTGTCTTCTGGATTCAGCCCGCTGATAAACTGGCGCATGAGTTCTTTCGACTGCGCTATCGGCTCACCCGACTGCGAACCAGACGTATCGACCAAAAAGACCACATCTTTGGGAACCACCTGCTCCGGCGCATAGTCTACCGCTGGAATCAAATAGGTGGAAAAATGTCCGCCCTGTTCATTCGACTGGGTCAGCACGGTCGCCTGTGTTTCTGCGCCCATTACCTGGTAGCGCAGAATCAAGTCTTTGTTTGGAATCGTGTCTCCTGCAGCCAAGGTGACGCGGGTGACTGAGCCCGAATTTTGGCTGAGGATATCGTGAGAAAGTGAGCTTAACCCGGAAATTTCAACCCCTGCGTCGATTTCTACGGTGACGTCGATGTCTTGGCCTGATCGGGTTTCTGGTAGCAGCGGGGGATTGATTTGTGATACGATCACTGCACCCGGATGGTTCATTGCCGACAAGGTTCCTGTATTGCCATGGCCATTGATATTGTCACCAACATTTCCCGGCTCAAATCGTGGCGCCACCACCATCGGAAAAACAAATTCATAGTCGCCGCCGACAAAGTCCAAACTGTTGCTGTAGCGAATCACCACTTCAATCGTTTCACCCGGGCGAATATTGGCAACAGACTGGGTGAAGATGTTTGCTCGCTCCTGCTCTAGCAGTGCTGCAGTTTGCCCTGCTTCCTTGGCTTCCTGGTAAATTTCTTGCGCTTCTTCACGCTCTTTTATCAGGCCGCGAATAATGCGATCGCCAATTCGAATTTCCATATCATCCACCGCCGCTTCATCCGGCAGTGGAAACTTATACACCGCTTCTAGCGGCGTGTCGTACGGATTCGTGAAAGTCTGCGTGACCTCCACCCGCGACAAGTTCCCAGCCACCCGCGCATCGACCGACGTGTGCTCCAGCGGAAACGCCCGCTGCTCACCATTCTCACCATAGCCAAACAATCCGCCCGGCTCATTGGGCACCCGCTCCGCCGGAGACTCTGCAAAGTCGTAGCTACCAGGTATTGGCGTCGCCACAGGCGCAGCCACCTGTCTGGCCAGTGGCGCAACCAACCCTCGCGCACCCATCAGCGCGAGAATGCCAACACTGGCAAGCAGCACCGTTCTACGCACCGTTCGCCGTCTCTTCGGCTGGCGCAATTCTTTCAAAACTTCCCCTGCAGAGGCATACCGTTTCCTCGTCGCACCCGCCAGCATCTTGTCTAGAACAGGGCCTAGCTGTTCTATTAGCTTCTTTTCAGACCTATTTTTTGGCTTCGGCAAAAAGTGTCGCCAGGCCCAAGCATTCTCCCCACTGTCAAATAGTTCAAATGGTGAAACCTGCGTCAACAGGTGAATGCAAGTCACCCCCAAGCTGTACAGGTCGCTCGCAAAGACCGCCTTTCCCCTCACCTGCTCCGGCGCAGTATACGCCGCCGAGCCAATCACCGTCCCCGTCTTCTCAAGCGTCGTCTCCGACACCAGCTTTGACGCCCCAAAGTCCACCAGCACCAAAACACCATCCCGAGCCCGAAGGACAATGTTCTCAGGCTTAATGTCCCGATGAATCACCTGATTGTGGCCATGCACGTACTGCAGCACCTGCAAGATTTCCACCAATAGCTTCCGCACCTGAGCAGCGTGCCAAGGTCCCCGCTCTGCCAGCACCTGCGCCAAATTCTGCCCCTGGACAAATTCTTGAACCAAATACTGCCCATCTGCCTCCGCGACATAGTCCAGCAGTGCCGGAATCTGCAGATGCGTGCCCATCACCGCCAACCGCTGCGCCTCCTTCTCAAACAGCTCAGCAGCCTTATCAGCATCCTGACAATTTGAGCGCACCCAAAACTGCTTAATCGCACAGTAGGGCTGAGATGGCTGCGACACATCAATTCCCTTAAAGGTCCGGCCAAAGCCGCCCTGTCCAATCAGCTGAACCGCTCGGTAGCGATTCTTTAACAGCAGAGAGGTGCCGCAGCTTTTGCAGACCTGTGCAGCCAGCTCATTCTTCGGCTGAGAACAATCTGGATTGAAACAATAGCTAAGGGTACGTTTTTGAGTGTGGTCTTGGTTGTGCTTTTGGAGTGATCCAGCCGAAGGGGAGGGCACAGTAGGAAGCATAGCGTTCTTGATCGATACAACGTGAACAGGACCACAGCTTGTACCCAATGTTTTCCTGATACCCTTTGCAACAGTCGACCAAACCCGACCAAATCCGACCCACGCTTTAAATTTCCTTCATTCACACAGCTATCACCGTGCTAACGTGCGCAACCACATTTACAACACTGGTTCATCAGATAGCCCAATCGTTACCAACAGGGTACAAAAAGCAGCAACTCCCATAGCAACTCATCTCAGCACCTATTCTGATAACCCATACGAGGGAGTGAGGGTATAATGGCTATCAAAAGTTTTAAAAGTAAGGCGCTGAAGCGTTTGTATTTAAGGGGTGATGCTTCTAAGATTCAAGCCAAACATATCCCCGAGTTAAAGCGACAGCTGGCAAGGTTGAGCAAATCAAAAGTCGTATCTGATATGGGGTTACCTGGCTACAGGTTGCACCAACTGAGAGGCTACGATAATCGATGGGTCGTGGATGTGGATGAAAATTATAGATTGACCTTTGATTTTATTGATGGGGACGCCTACGCCCTAGATTATGAGGACTACCACTAATGAAAATGCACAATCCACCACCACCAAGAGAAATTATTTTAGAAGACTATCTAAGACCCTTAAACATTGGGGCCAAAGAGCTTGCAGCCAGTTTAGATTTGCCTGTTCAAACCGTAAGCGAGATGCTGAATGGTGATCGGGCCATTGATGCTGATATGGCCTACAGGCTCAGCCTTGCTACTAAAACAACAGCCGAAAGCTGGCTTGACATGCAACAAGCTTACGACCTGTGGCAAACAGAGCAAACAGGAAACTACGCAGGGGTAAGAGAACTGATAACAGCATAAACTAGCCGACTTTGAGGCTCTTGGGCTGCGAGATTCAACTGTCCCACTCACTTCCTAAAACAAAATTTGAGAGTGTCCTGAATTTGGTTTGCAACCTAGAGCTTGTTGTTAGCGATCGCACTCCTAGGATCGTCCGTTCGCATCGCTTGAATCTGCTCATAGAGAGACTTTTCTTTGTCGCTCAAATTTTTCGGCGGCGTAATCACAACTTTCACAAGCTGATCGCCCCGGCTCGTTCCTTTCTTATTTGGCCAGCCCTTGCCGCGTAGCCGCAGAGACTGCCCCGACTTTACGCCAGCAGGCACGCTCACAGTCACACTGCCATCGGGCGTCGGAACAGAAATCTTGGCCCCTAGCACTGCTTCATCGGGCGTGATGGGGACTTCGCAGGTGAGCTTGTCACCATCGAGGGTAAAAAAGCTGTGGGGTAAGAGGTTCACTGTCAAATAGAGATCGCCGCGCTGCTGGGTCTGCGGGTTTAGCGCGCCTTTGCCCTTGAGGCGAATTTTACTGCCGGGCTTTACACCCGCTGGAATTCTTACAGTCACCGACTCGCCGCCGATGCTAAAGCGCTTTTGCGCACCGCGAAAAGCTTCAGACAGGCTGAGCTTGAGCTCTGCGTCTTGGTCCAGCGCGCCGCGACCCGCGCTTGCAGTACGTCCCCCGGCCCTACCTGCCGTTCTTGGGTCGAAGCCGAAGCCACCGGTGCCAAAGCCGCCCGGCTGCTGATAACCGTAGGACTGAGCGCCCCGGGCACCCGCCGTGCCCCCAAAGCCACCGGGCCCGCCCATGCGGCCAAGCAGCTCATTGATAAAGTCGTCGAAGCTGCCGTATGCGCCAAAGTCGAAGCCGCCTGCTGCCGCGCCTGGGCCACCTGCTCTGGCACCTGCGCCAGCCCTGTCTGCCTGCTGCCAGTACTGACCAAACTGATCGTACTTTTTGCGCTTGTCGGGATCGGAGAGGACTTCGTAGGCTTCGCTGACTTCTTTAAACTTTGCCTCGGCAGCTTTGTCGTCTGGGTTTACGTCAGGGTGATACTTGCGCGCTAGCTTCCGAAAAGAACGCTTGATGTCATCAGCACCTGCCGTTTTGCTGACCCCCAAAATGGCGTAGTAGTCTTTGAAGTCAGTTGCGGCCATGCGGTCTTCTCCTCCCTAAAAACAGTCACATTCGCTCGGTTGGCCAGATAAGCGCTTCGGCTGGTCGGCCCCACCTAAGACAAACGCCTAAGACGCTCTACAAGCTTCAGCGTAGCAAAGCCTACCCAGATAAGAGGTTCGGTTTTCAGGTTCGGTTTTCGGCTAGTCTCCGTCCGACTGCATTTGGCCTGTTTGATCGCGAGATCGCCCATACATTTCCGTCAGCATTCTTAGCTGATTACGCACCCCCGGCGTCAGCATCGTTTCTACGTAGCGCCACTCCCAGTTGCCCTCACCAATGCCCGGTGTGTTCATTCTCGCTTCACCGCCTAGGCCCAAGACGTCTTGCAGCGGAGTTACCGCCTGATTTGCCACTGAGCTAAGCGCCATGCGAATCATCGCCCAGTGCACCGCAGTCGGCTCTAGGGCACCTACAAAGGTGGCCACTCGCTGCTTCTCGTAGTCGGAGGCCTGCTCAAACCAGCCAACGGTGGTGTTGTTATCGTGGGTGCCGGTGTAAATCAAGAAATTGCGATCTACGTTGAAGGGCAGGTAGGGATTTTGATGGTCGGAGCCGAAGGCAAACTGCAAAATTTTCATGCCGGGGAAGTCGAAGCGATCGCGCAATGCCTCCACCTTTTCATCGATCAGGCCCAAGTCTTCGGCCAAGAAAGGCAGCTGACCAAGCTTGTCTTCCACCGTCTCAAAAAAAGTGACCCCAGGCGCCTCTACCCACTGACCGTGCATAGCCGTCTCATGGCCAGCAGGCACCGCCCAAAACGCCTCAAATCCTCGAAAATGGTCTATCCGAATCAGATCGACAAACTCTAGTAGGGCACGCACCCGCTGCAGCCACCAGCCAAAGCCATCAGCCTCTAAAACCTCCCAGTTGTAGGTAGGATTGCCCCACAACTGCCCCGTCTCACTAAAGTAGTCGGGAGGGACACCCGCCATCTGCGAAGGCGTCAGCATCTCCTCATCGAGCATGAAGTATTTTGGGTTGGCCCACACATCTGCGCTATCGTGCGCCACGTAAATGGGCATATCTCCTACAATCTGCACGCCACGCTGGTTAGCATAGGCCTTTAGCTCTGTCCACTGCCGACAAAACTCAAACTGCATATACTCGTGATAAAAAATCTCAGCAGCCAGATCGACCCGCGCTCGGTTGAGCGCATCGGTGTCACGGTGGGCAAAAGGCTCCTCCCAGTCAGACCAAGAAGCCCCTTCGTGATGGCCTTTGAGCGCCATAAACAGGCCATAGTCTTCTAGCCAGCTGGCATAGTTTTTTCGGAACTGACTAAACGCCTCTTTCAGCTCCTCACTGGCAGAAAACTTAAACCGGTCGGCGGCTTTCCTCAGTAGGCCTAGTTTAAAGGTACTTACCGCGCCATAGTCCACCCGGTCCATCGGAAAAAGTGGCGTCCGAGCTAGCTCCTCGTCGGTCAGCAGTCCCTGGGCCTGCACCGTCTCCAAGCTAATTAGCATCGGGTTCCCAGCCATTGCCGAATAAGACATGTAGGGAGAGTTGCCGTGACCCGTTGGCCCCAGCGGCAAAATTTGCCACAGCTGCTGCTGCGTATCCACCAAAAAAT
>JBCBIK010000128.1:0-15262 GCA_038524545.1 Cyanobacteria bacterium J06623_4
CTTGGCGACCTTCTTGGCGACCTTCTTGGCGACCTTCTTGGCGACCTTCTTGGCGGCCTTCTTGGCGGCCTTCTTGGCGACCTTTCTGACGGCCTTCCTCGAGAATAGCTTGGTAAGTTACAGAATCTTGCATTAGCTCCGTCCTCAATATTTGTCTGACGATTGCCTTTTCTAATAATAGCCCAGCGAGAATGTCCGTTGATGCGGTGAGATTCTTCTGAATATCAACATTTTCTATCTGCTCAATCCTATCGGCAACCTCCCTGAGGACGGTAGTTCGATCCGGTGCATCTGCCAGCACAGCTAGTGGCAACAGACCAGGGCTGGAAAAGAAAGCAGACGGCGACTGCTCCCACAGACGAATAACTTCAAACCTATGTCGAGTATTGGGTAGCTCGAACGTGTTTCGAAATACTTCAGGAGATTGGCTGGGTTTGAGATAGATAACGATTTGGCGAAGGGGCCTGTGCGGAAAACGGCGGTAAATGCGTAGGCAGTAGTCCAACATGCGAAAAGGGATATTGGAATCTGGTCGAGTTTGGAATTCTAGATGAAGGATAGTGCTTGCCGACTGTAGCAGTATGGAGTCTGCTCGAACAGGTTCAAGGGAGAGTTCAGTCGGGCTAAGTTCTACAAGCGGAACTGACTCACCCAGCAGCCAAGCCGCGAAGTCGGTAGGAAATTGTTCTACCAAAAGTTTGCAAATATTGTCGTACATCTACTGAAATCAGCCGCTCACTTGTAGACATTCACAACAGAATCTTCTCGTAAAATTCTCACCGTTTTTTGCCCGCTATCATCATGCCCTTCAGCCGTACCATCGGCAGCAAACGTAAACCCTATCTCGTCCTCCAAAATCCGCTCTTTGCCGTCCGCCTTCAGCTGAGTGCGGTAAATCCCAGAAAACTCTCCTGCACTATTCACTGTGCCAGTCAGCGTTCCGGCTTTCGATTCAGTCCCATCTAAAGAAGCGTCATCTGCATAAGCATAGTCAATAACCAAGCGATCGCCCTCCAGCCTCGCCCCCGTCACCTCACCAACATCGTCACCATAGGCAAAGCGATACCGAGTCGGCCCTTTCACAAACTGTGCAATGCCCACTAGCTTATCGAGACCTAACCCATCCTCAGCCAGTGCTGCATCCGATTCAGCCAGCCTATGTGCAGCGGGCGTCAGAACACGCTGTGCGCTCATAGCCGGTATCTGAGGATTCACAACAAACAAAATACCGGCGATCGCACCCCCCGCCAAAGCCAGCTCACCCATTACCCGTGTAAATCTCATCCTTAATCTCATCCTTGGCTCCCCGACACTTCCCCGTAATATGGCCCCAGGACTGTTGAAGATATCTACCAGCGTGCCACCAAAGTAACTGTCAGCCGCTCCTCAGCACAGATACAGTACAATCACAGTACGGTCACTCAAGTCCACGCCCGAAAAAACGTATTGTCCTCCCAGGCCCCAGCCGTCCGCTGCTCAATCTCAGCCAGTGCCGCCGCCGCCAACGGTTGAAACTCAGTCGCCACCCGCACATTTTCCTCTAGCTGGGCAATCGACTCAGCCGCAATCACCGCGCAGTGCACCCCCTGCTGAGACAGCGTATATCCCAAAGCCTGATGCATCCCGTCCAGCACACCCGGCTTAAACAAGCGACCATACGCAGGCACCTTCATCGCCGTAATGCCAACATTGTTCGTCTGCGCCACCGGCAACACCGCCGGAATAAAAGGCCGAGCATGATGCGTATCAGCAGCATTCACCGGAATCAAAGCATGATCGAACGGATAGCGCTGCAGCCCCACAACAATCACATCAGGCTCATGGTGACCCGTAATACCGCTAAAGCGAACCAACCCCTGCTCCTGCGCCTCTTCCATCGCCTTTGCAGCCCCCTCCGGCCCAAACAGCGTATCTAGCTCTTGTTCAAAAGACACATGGTGAAACTGCCAAAGATCTAGATAGTCAGTATTCAGCCGTTGCAAAGACTGCTCCAGATCTCGCCACGCGCCATCGCGATCGCGCGCAGCCGTCTTACTCGCCAGAAAAACCGACGGCCGATACTCAGGCAGCACCCGGCCCAAATAAGCCTCGCTCGGCCCATAGCTCGCCGCCGTATCAAAATAGCGAATACCCAGCTCCAGCGCCCTCTGGATTTGCGCCGTTGCTTCCGCCTCCTGATTAGACCTTCCCAAAGGCGTTCTGCCCGCTCCGCCCAACCCCAACACAGGCAGCTCCACAGCCGTCCGACCCAACCGTCGCAGCGGCATTTCAACCGCATCCAAAGCCGGGGAAGCCACCGATACAGCAGCCTCCTTTCTCGCTGGCCGCGCCACCGAGCAGCCCACAATGCCCGCAGCCGTTGTCAGCCCAGTCGCCAAAAAATGACGACGCGTTTTTCTACCGTGAGAACTCATGTGCTCAGACATACTCACTCTCCATTTGGTTACCTAATGCAGGCCAACGTCCAACGACCCCTCCCATTTTGTCGCACCTGACTCAATCCGAACCGTCAGGCCCCAAAAATCCTACCGAGACGTTCTCTCTTTTGCCTCGCCCTCATCAGCCGAGACAGGCTCCTGCGACAAAGCCAAAAACCTCCCTTGAACCCAGCCCTCCGTGTAGGGCGGTTCATCCAAGCGAATATGATTCCAAGTAGAAGCTTGGTCAGCTTCCGGTAAAAAGCTCGCCAGCTGCTCCAGCACCGTCACCGAACTTCCATATACGCCATAGCCAACATTGGGTTGATTAGCCGCAGGCCGCAGATAAAGCGGAATCGGCGCCTCCGCCCGAGGCCCCGTCAGCGTCGCCTTCTGCACCACAATCGAATTGCCAGGTAACCCAGCCGCCCAGCCCAAAGGAACAAAAGCAACGCTAAAGAGAGATAGCACAACAAAAACAGTCACGCCAGCTGCAAATGCTCGTCGCCCCAGCACCCTCAAAGCGCCATCAACCCGCCGAGCGATCTCACTCACCATATCTCCTAACCCCATTTCACCCTCTCAAACCAACCAACAACAACTCACTCACCAACCAGCATAGAGAACAACACGATATCTGGTACAGTGCCACAGATGAACCCACCCAGCAAAGCTCTTTTTTCAAACCTGAATTTTGACGGTATTGCCTACACGCACCGTCCAGGCAGCATCCGTGGCAGCGCTACGCTAATTGCAGGGACCACCGTAGGTGCAGGCATTTTGGCGCTACCTGCTGTCACCCTCCCTGCAGGCGTGCTCCCGTCAACCACCCTGATGGTAGGCATATGGCTGTACATGCTCATTGCAGCGCTGCTTATCGCCGAAGCCAATATCCGCGTCATGCAGCAAACCGGCCAGCCTGGATTGGGCCTACTGGCTACCATAAAGGCAACGCTGGGCAGCTCAGGCGCGATCGCAGCCAGCCTCGTTTACCTCTTTATCCACTACGCCCTCCTCATCGCCTACACTGCCCGAGGTGGCGACATCCTAGCCAGCGCCCTCACAAACCTATGGGCACCGCTTAGCCCCGGCACATCCGTACCAAGATGGGCAGGCCACGTCGTATTTACAACACTCTTTGGCAGTGTTCTCTACCGAGGCAACAGCCGTTTCATCACCTTCGTTAATAGTCTTTTAGTTGCAACAGTCATCATCGCCTTCATCGGTTTGCTGAGTCTGTCCCTTGGACAAGTTCAGCCCAGCCGATGGCTACCCCAGCACTGGGAAGCCGTCGGCTTAGCCATCCCCGTTGTGGTAGTCGCCTTCGTTTATCACAACGTCATTCCCGTCATTACCACCGAGCTAGAAGGCGACGGGGACCGGGTTCGGCAGGCTATTTTTCTAGGTTCACTGGTGCCACTGATAATGTTCGCACTGTGGAATGGAGTAATTTTAGGCAGTGTGGAAAGCGCCAACATTGCACCAGGCAATATTGGTGAACTGATAGACCCAATCGAGCTACTGCGTCAGGGGCGATCGCACCCTTTGCTCGGCGTCATAGTCGCCATCTTTTCAGAAGTTGCGATCGCAACTTCCTTCATCGGCTTCGTTGTCGGCCTGCTCAGCGTCTTCCAAGACCTCCTCGGCCCGAGCGATATTAACTCGAGCGATCGCCCCCAAAACAAACAGCCACTCCGCTACGCGCTCATTCTCCTACCGCCCCTAGCCCTTTCCGTCATCGATCCCAACATCTTTTTCCAAGCCATTGACTTCGCTGGTGCCTTCGGGACCTCTATCCTCTTCGGCATCATTCCCGCCCTCATGGTGTGGCAGCTCCGTCACCGCCTACCCATAGAAACCAGTCCACAAGAGACTTATCTTAACCCCCTTGTCCCGGGCGGCAGACCCATACTATTCACCATCGTCATCCTCGCAGTCGCCTTTATCTTCGAAAATGCACTCGTCAAAATCGGTTTACTGTAGTCATCCACTCTGAGCAAGCACCATCGAAAAACATACTTAAGCCAGCGCGATCGCCTCCAATCTCCCCCTTATCTTTGATATACGCAAAAATTTCCTATCATTAGGAAGAAGAGTGCTTCACCCTGCTCAATCACCATAAACCACCTTATACAACCAGCATCAAGGAAGGCCACTCATGGTTTTAGTCGCACAGGCACGGCCCACCGAACGGGCCGAATTTATTAGAAAAACCTACCAGCACCTAGCGGGTGCAGTCGGTGCATTCATCGTCGTTGAATTTCTGCTCTTTCAGCTAGGCATCGCCGAAGCCATCAGTCGCTTTGTTCTCGGCAGTCAGCTAGGTTGGATTGCCCTACTCGGCGGCTTCATGCTGCTAGGCTACATGGCCAGCGGCCTAGCCAGCAAAGCAGGCGATATCAACACTCAATACATGGGCCTTGGGCTCTATGTGGTCGGTGAAGCGATCATGTTCGCACCACTGCTCTACATTGCAGCCGTCATGTCGGGCGGCGGCGTCTCCGTCATTCAGTCAGCCGCCATCGTCACGCTATTTCTGTTCGGTGGGCTAACGGCAGTCGTTTTCACCACCGGCAAAGACTTCACCTTTCTAGGCGGCGCCCTCAAAATCTTTGGCATGGTCGCCCTAGGCCTGATCGTCTGTAGCTTCATCTTCGGCTTCAGCCTTGGCATCTTTTTCGCCTTTGCCATGGTGGCCTTCGCCGCTGCATCTATCCTCTATCAAACCTCCCAAGTCATGAGGCGCTACCCCACCGACTACTACGTCGCCGCCTCGCTAGCCCTCTTCTCCTCAGTCATGCTGATGTTCTGGTACGTTCTACGCATCTTCATGTCCAGACGCTAAAAGGCAGACATAATGCGCAGAAAAGGCGTGGGTTAGTAGCCATAATTGGCCTAACCCACGCCTTTGTCATGCAAGTCAGCCAATAAGCTACCTAAAGCGCTACTCGCCTAGCCGCAACCAGCTGATTTTCCTCATAGCCCATCACCTTCAGCATCGAAGCGCCCGCCGGCAGCGCCACATTCAGCTTACAGTCACCATCTCCTTCAATATCCGAACTGGTTACCGGTCGCTCATCAATATAGACATCGATCCGGTCGAGCCCGACCGTCTCAGCCTTGATCGTAAGCTTCGACTTCGCCTTCTTCGTGCTGAGCGCAAGCACCTTCACAGGCATACCGCTAAGAATTTTGCCAGCCGCATTGATCAAGTCTTCATTGCCATTGAGCAAATCATTCTTAGTGAGCGCGTGCTGAGAGTCGGGCACAACGCCCAAATCTTCAACAGGGGTACCCGCGCGATCGCCCACCCGCAGCGTCCGCCGTATCGCCACCCGCATGCCCGCACCGTGGGGCAACGTGAAATAAGGCGTCTCTGGATCTTCCGGCTGAGGGACACGCAGCAGCTCACGCAGCAGGCCGTGCTCCCACACATTGGCACCCCCCGCGCCCGTGTTGCCGTCGACCCCCAAGATATGGCCGATGTTATGATCCTGGAAGCCCGCCGCAAAAATATCTGTTGCACTGTAACAGCGAGCATCGGTAATCAGCACCACCGGACCGTGATATTTTTGCCCTCTGTTATTTGCAAACTCATAGGGCGTAATCGGATATCCTCGAGAATAGACTGCGCCCGTTTCAACAGAATTGCGAATCGAATCGACCCAGGGAGAAAGGTCAATACCCACAGGATTGCGCCGATGCCGCTCACAGATTCGACCGTTGAGCGGCGTATTGATAAATTGTGTTGGCTCAGGCGTAATTTCACCCGGCGTCAGCACCTGTAGCAGTCCCTCACTGGCATAAATATGTCCCCCACCATTGGCGCGAACATCTACAATCAGCCCCTGCTGTGGCAACAGCTCAACCAGTCGAACAAACTCATCAACAAAGGCATCTGGGTCGTTGATATTAAAAGAAAAGATCCGAATATAGCCAAATTCACCATTGGGCGTATTTACCCGCTTCGCCCGGAAAATCCCTGTCAGTCGCGTCTCCAGAGGATCTTCACTTTCATCATCAGCTTTCGGCGTACAGTCTTTCTTTTCAGTATCCTGTTCCTCAGCAACAACAGCAGGCGCAAACAGCATCTTACGAACTTGCTGAATCAGGTCTGCTTGTAGGTCAAGCCCCAAACAGGCCGCATGCTCGCTTGCCGTATTCGCATCGACGCTACCCGTATTGCGAGATAGGGAAGTCACAATCCAGGCCTGCTTTAGCTCACGCTCCACCCCTTCTAGGTCCGTGTAGCCGATAATTACCCACATCGCATCCGGCGGCAAAGAACGACGCAGAGGCCGCACTGTAAGCCCGTCAATACCCTGCGCATGGCGAGCAGACAAATTGCTACCCGCATGCTGATCGGCAGAGATTTCAATCGCTCGCCGAATCGGCACGCCATTCCAGATATTAATCGTCACCCCTTGCTTAAAGTGCTCATGGGTGAAGCCAGGTACAAAGTGGCTAGCAATGTACAAAGGCTTGCCATTATCGTCGAAGCATTCCTCCACATCGAACGGCATGAAAGCTGCCTTGTCAGCAAATGGCATCGGCAGCAAATAGTTTGTATGCAGATCTCGAATAGAGGTAAAGACCTCAATCATGTCTCGATGGAACTGAAATTCACTGCCCATCGTTTGAGGCGTTGACTGCTCGAGCCGATGCTGAACCAGCTTCAACCGCTGAATTGGGTCGATGCCATGCATTGCCTCCTTCAAAGGCAGATGCACAAAGTTTTCCTGCATCAGCACCAAAGATTGCTCGACAATTTGCTTGCGCTCCTCCAGCGTCAAATTGCCAACCGTGGCGAGAAACTCGGGTAGGTCAGTTGCTTTAGATAGCTGCGATCGCACTGCAGGATGGGTCTGCTCTAAAAATTCAAGCGAAGGCATAGGCTTTGCCTTCTGCTTATTAGCTCGCGAACCACCCGACTTTGCAGCCCCCGCGCCAGAAGCCTTTTTCTTAGCCGATGAACCTTTCTTCTTAGCGCTTATTTCTTTTTTGGGCACAGCAATATTCTTCTCACTAGAGTCCTCCAACCGCCCTATCGCAGTTGTCTTTCCCATAATACATGTCCTTTTTAAGTGTATTCACCCTGATTCCACACACGCCTATACAGACCTGACTGAGTCAATTCCGCATGTCAACATATCAACCTCCGGGATTGTAATGAGCAGACCCAGCCACTCCAATACAAGCAATGCGACCACCTCACGAGCAGATATCACGCAGATATCACAATGCTTGCAAGATGGTATCCGTTAGCCTACCCGGTTTACTCAACTGTGATATCAATTTTTTCTGACATCACCGGATTGTCATGGGGGACATGAGTGTAGTTACCCAGTACCAGCTGTAGCGTATGCTCACCCGGCGGCAGTGAAAGTGTTGTTTCCGTTTGTCCGCCCCCAAAGTGCCTAATCTGAGTCGTCGCAGGCAGGGGCTCAGTCAGGCTAGGCAGCTCGTCGACATCGATCAGCAGATGATGGTGACCAGTCCCCTCCTTGTCAAAGCCTGCCGGAGCAACCCCCATCCCCGAAAGGCCAAACTTCACCGTGAACGCCTGAGGAACCGTCTGCCCATCACTAGGGGCAATGATGTAGGCATAAGCAGCGTCATCTGCATGGGACAAATTGGCCACTGCCAGAGCAGGCGCCACCGGAAGCCAAGCCCCAAAAATAGCCATACACACAGCAAATCCTGCTAAGAAGCGACCGAATTTGTAAAACCGCAACGCTGGATACTTTAAACTTCCGCAGCTTGCACGAAAGAACTCAAATCCTCGAAAAACACAGTCCATAACTCAACCTTCACCTCAGCTCAAGAAAGCACAATATCTATACATATAGTAGAGAAAAATCGTCCGAGGAAAAATGTAGACGCATCCTCTTGCAACCAGCAAAAACGGCTTAAAAGCAGTGATTATGCTTATGAATTAGTCGTGGATTTATACCACTAACCGGGCAATCTTTTGTGGAGAGCATAACTAAATATTGGAGAGTTTATGAAAGGGATTACATTTCCGGCATTTCGGAAGACTGCCCTGCGTAATAGTGTGCGAGCGATCGCACTGTCAGGCCTGATCGCATTGTCTGCACCAACAGCCGCATCCGCACAAACAAACGCCGCCGATCAGGAGTACCTCGATAGCCTGTACAGCTTCTTGCAAGCACAAGACAACACTGCCTACGGCCTAGCCATCAACGAGATGAGAGACGAAGGCAATATTTGGATAGCCAAGACCTTCTGCCAGTCTTTTGAGCGTGGCGCGAGCCCAGCGGATGTCTATTCGGTGTACATGTCAGCAGTGATGAATGCGATTGGCCCTGGGTCCGGAGCAGCCTACGAGCAGGCCACCTACGCCCTTGGCCTCTACAGCGGCAGCGTCATGAACCTCGGGTCGGCCTACTACTGCCCCCAGTATCAGCCCCAAGTAGAGCAAGCTCTGCAATCGCTCTAAAACCGTAACGCCAACGTCACATCACCAGACTGCCTGCCTGCATCTCAAGGGTGCGAGCAGGCAGTTTTTATTGAATATCTTCAATCCGAACACTACAGTAAAAGGCAACGCAAAAAGGCAAAACAGAACGGCAGCACAGCCATGACACCCCACCCACACAAATCCTCAGCCCGCTGGCAGTTTTGGATTGATCGCGGTGGTACCTTTACCGACATCGTCGCCCAGCGCCCAGACGGAACCCTCATCCTACACAAGCTCCTCTCCGAAAATCCTCACCGCTACCAGGACGCCCCCATTCAAGGCATTCGCGACCTGATGAGCTTGCCCGCCCAAGCGCCCCTACCCGCTGCAGACATTGCCAGCATCAAAATGGGCACTACCGTAGCCACCAACGCACTCCTAGAAAGGAAAGGCGATCGCACCCTCTTCATCACCACAGCAGGCTTTCGTGACGGTCTACGCATTGGCTATCAAAACCGGCCCGACATCTTCGCACAGCAGATCGTGCTGCCAGAAATGCTGTACGAAAAGGTTGTCGAAGTCCCCGAACGAGTAACCGCCACAGGCAAAGTTCTCAAAGCCATCACCCCAGCCGTAATAGAACAGATTCGCAGCGAGCTAATGCAGGCTTATGCAGACGGCATTGGTAGCTGCGCGATCGCTTTCCTTCACAGCTACCAATACCCCGCCCACGAGCAGCAAATCGGCCAGCTAGCCGAGCAGGTCGGCTTCACCCAGGTCTCCCTTTCTCACCAAGTCAGCCCGCTGATCAAATGGGTCAGCCGGGGAGATACCACAGTCGTCGACTCCTACCTCTCACCCATTCTCAAAAGATACGTAGATCGTATCGAGAAAGCCTTCGCCGTAGATGACATAAACAATGACGAAAAGCCCCAGCTACTGTTCATGCAGTCCAACGGAGGCCTAACACCCGCCAGTTATTTTCGCGGAAAAGACAGCATTTTGTCCGGCCCAGCGGGCGGCATCGTCGGCGCAGTGCAGAGCAGCCTCGCCGCAGGCTTTAAGAAAATTATCACCTTTGACATGGGAGGCACCTCAACTGACGTCGCCCACTACAAATCAGCAGAAAATCATGAGGACTCAGAGTCTCTTCAAAATAGCCCAACAAGTAGCCCAATATATGAGCGAACATTCGAGACAGAAGTTGCAGGCGTCAGGTTGCGATCGCCCATGATGGCCATCCACACCGTCGCAGCAGGCGGCGGTTCTGCCTTGAGCTTTCAGAGCGATCGCTACCAAGTAGGCCCCGACTCAGCAGGCGCCTACCCCGGCCCGGCCTGCTATCGCAGCGGTGGACCGCTCACCGTCACCGACTGCAACGTCATGGTGGGCAAAATTCACCCCGACTTTTTCCCAAAAGTCTTCGGTCCAGACGGCAACCAACCCCTCGATAAGTCCCTCGTGCAAACCAAATTCACCGAACTTGCCGACACCATCAACACCGCAACCGGAGATAGCCGTAGCCCTGAGCAAGTCGCCGAAGGCTTTCTTGCCATTGCCATCGACAACATGGCCAGCGCCATCAAAAAAATCTCCGTACAAAAAGGCTACGACATCGCCGACTACACCCTTTGTTGCTTCGGTGCAGCAGGTGGCCAGCACGCCTGCAAACTAGCCGAATCACTCGGCATCAAAACCATTTTTATTCACCCCTTTGCAGGCGTACTCTCAGCCTACGGCATGGGCCTAGCCGACCGACGAGTCCTCAAAGAAAAAACCGCAGAAGTCCCCCTAACCGACGACACACTCCCTCAGCTCCGCGAGCAACTCAACAACCTATCTGCCCTCGCCGAAGCTCACCTACAGGCCCAAGGCACCCAAGACATTAGCCACATAGAGACAGTGCCGCATCTCCACGTACGCTACACAGGCACAGACGCAACCCTACCTGTCGACCTCGCCCCCCTAGAAGATATCCAAACCCAGTTCGAAACCCGATACCGCCAGCGCTACGGCATCACCCTCCCAGACACAGCGCTCATCGTCGCGACAATCACCACCGAAGCTATTGGCAAACCGCATCACCCAGAAGAACATCTCCCAACAGAAAAATCTCAAAAAGAATCCTCCTCTGCTCACTCAGCAGACAAACCCATCGCCACAAAAACCGTCTTGCTGTTTTCAGAAGACCAATGGCACTCCGTACCCGTTTACAACAGAGAACACTTACCCATAGATATACCAATTACAGGCCCCGCTATTCTTCTTGAAAAAACAGGCACCAACATTTTAGAAAGTGGTTGGAGCGCAGTCCTAAAGAGCAGTGGCGCGATTGTCCTCAGACAACAAGCAACAGTAGAAAAGGACGTGCGATCGCCTGTTTCTTTATCCAACCCCGACCCCGTTCGGCTAGAAATCTTCAATAATCTTTTTCAAGCGATCGCAGAACAAATGGGCCTCACGCTGCAGAACACCAGCTCCTCCGTAAACATCAAAGAACGCCTAGACTTCTCCTGCGCCATCTTTGATCGCCAAGGAGAACTCGTCGCCAATGCCCCCCACATCCCAGTTCACCTCGGCTCCATGGGAGAAAGCGTCAAAGCTCTCATCGCTTCCAACCACACCCCTTTCAAACCCGGCGACACTTTCATCTCCAATAATCCCTTCAATGGCGGCACCCACCTCCCCGACATCACCGCCATCACCCCCGTTTTTATACCCACTCCCTCAATTCAAAGCAGCCAAACCGCTCCCTCAAGCACCCAGCCACTATTCTTCGTCGCCTCCAGAGGCCACCATGCCGACATCGGCGGCATCACCCCCGGCTCTATGCCACCCGGCAGCACCCACCTCTCCCAAGAAGGCATCCTCCTCGACAACATTCGGCTCGTCACTCAAGGCACCCTACAAGCCAGCCAGCTAAAGACGTTGCTCACAAACCACCCCCACCCTGCCCGCAACCCAGCTCAGAACCTAGCCGACCTCCAAGCCCAAATCGCCGCCAACAACAAAGGCGTTCAGGAGCTGCACCGGATGGTCACCAAGTTTGGCCTACCCACCGTGCAAGCCTACATGCAACACGTTCAAAACAACGCTGAAGAATCCGTTCGACAAGCGATCGCACAACTCTACAGCCAGCACGGCCCTACACCAATGACCTGCACAGTACCCATGGACTGCGGTGCCACCATCCAAGTCAACATCACCCTATCGCCAACGTCTCGCAGCGCTGACATCGACTTTACAGGCACATCACCCCAGCAGCCCAACAACTTCAACGCCCCTCTAGCGATTTGCAAAGCCGCCATCCTCTACGTTTTTCGCACCCTGGTAGAGCGCCCCATCCCTCTCAACGCAGGCTGCCTAAAGCCATTGAACATTCTCGTTCCAGCCGGAAGCTTGCTCAATCCTAGCTACCCTGCCGCCGTCGTCGCAGGCAATGTAGAAACCTCACAAGCCATCACCGATGCGCTATACGGCGCCCTCGGTGTACAAGCTGCGTCCCAAGGCACCATGAACAACTTCACCTTCGGCAACAAGCACTACCAGTACTATGAAACGATCTGCGGCGGCTCAGGCGCAGGCAACTCTTCCCCCGGCACCGACGCCGTACAAACCCATATGACAAACTCTCGCCTCACCGACCCAGAAGTGTTAGAAGTGCGCTTTCCCGTACTACTAAACGAATTTTCTATTCGGCCAGGCAGCGGCGGCGATGGAGAGTATCGGGGCGGTAATGGCGTTGTTCGAGATCTCTCCTTTCTCGAACAGATGACCGCCAACATTTTATCTGGGCGGCGCAAGACACAGCCATTCGGCCTTGAGGGTGGCCAGCCCGGCGCTTCCGGGCAGACCCAAGTTGTTCGTGGCAATGGAGAAAGCTCATTTCTACCGGCAACCAGCAGCGTAGCAATGAATCCTGGAGATAGAATTATCATTTCTACGCCAGGTGGCGGCGGATATGGAGCAGCGCCAGACCTACTGTAAAGTGCCTCTAGTATCCAAATCCCTCAGATAAAACACCGCAAAGCAGGCAGCGAGCATTGGCCAAGAGGCAAAGAACAAAATATTCGCCGACTCAAAAGGTGCCAAATACTTAGGAAAAGAAACAATTGTAGAAGCCGCATGCATCAGCAGCACAAGGCCATATGAAATAGTCTTTTGATAGCCCAGCAGAAAAGCTATGACAATCAAAAGCTGAACAGCGCCCAAAAAATAGGAAATGCCCGGACCAACGCCACCGATGCCATAAAAAGACTGAAAAACAGCCGCTGCATGATCCGGCTTAAGGAATTTATCCAACACCCAAATCATCATTGCAATAAAGATGCTAATGCGCGTCAATAAGAGCACCAGAGATATCCGCTGAGCAAGCGGTGTATTGATTGTGTTGGGAGCTTTTACATCTGTTTGCATCATCGACTTTACCTTCCTTATCAAAAGCGTAGAACTATCTGTCTTCAAATTTTCGCTTTTATAGTACCGGCTGCCACCTATCGCCAAAATGAGAGCATCCTAAGAATTGCCTATGCGCTAACGTATAATTAAGCCCAGGTTAATAAGCGATAGGCTTCACCGTGTTTCACAACCTTCTGGCAACTCAAAATAGAGCCCTTGTTCTTTCCTTTTACAACGCTTTCGACAACCGCAGGCTGAAAGATGCGCTGTCGTTGCTCTCTCCGGCACTGGTTGCTCACATGGCAGGGCACGATCACCCCCTCTCACGAGAAAGCTTCTCGACAATTGGGACAGAAGTTTACAATGCTTTTCCCGACGGCCGCCACCAGCTGACGATGGCGATCGCACACAAAGACATCGTCACCACCTACGGCACATTTACCGGCACCCACCTAGGCCCCTTCAAAGGTATCCCCGCCACCGGCAAGCCAGTACAGTTCTCCATCATGCACATCGACCGGGTGCACTACGGCAAAATCGTAGAGCACTGGGGCCAGGGAGATAGCCTCTCCCTAGTACAGCAGCTCGGCATCAAGCTCGTGCCCGGTCCTAACCTTGTCCTAAAAATGGGCATGAAAGCGAGTAAACAGATCACTGGCAACGCCTTCGAGCGACTCCGCGCAGTCACCCAGCCCGACCATTACCCCCAGATTCCCGAATATTAAATCATTCCGGTAAGTGAATCTGGGGCGTGAGCTTGGTAAATGAATCTGGAACCTACACCCCTGTCCCCGCCGGGACCTTGTCCCGCTGCGGATGAACGCTGGTCCCCGCCTGAATCGCAGTGTACAACCGGTTCAGCGCATTGATGTAGGCATAGGCAGACGCGACAACAATATCAGTATTTGCCGCATGGCCAGAATAGATTCGCTCGCCATGGCGCAGCCGAATCGTCACCTCACCCATCGCATCGATGCCAGCAGTTACTGACTGCACCGAAAACTCGATTAGGTCGTTTGGAATATCGACAATGCGGTTAATCGCCTGATAGATCGCATCGACCGGCCCCGTGCCGATAGAGGCATCCGTCAGCTCTTGCCCGTCAGGCATGCGGATAGTGATAGTGGCTGTAGGCTGAGCGTTGCTACCGCACGAGACCTGAATGAGTTCTGCCTTGAAGTGCTCAGCCACCTGCAGCGCCTCATCATTGACGATGGCTTCCAGATCGCGATCGCTAATTTCCTTCTTCTTATCAGCAATATCTTTAAACCGCAGAAACGCCCGGTTCAGATCCTGATCGCCCAGCTCAAACCCAAGTTCCTTAAGCCGAGTGCGAAACGCATTGCGGCCCGAATGCTTACCCAGCACAATTTGATTGTCATTAAGACCAATCAGCTGCGCGTCCATAATCTCGTAAGTCAGCCGGTTTTTGAGCACCCCGTCCTGATGAATACCCGATTCGTGCGCAAAGGCATTTGCCCCCACGATCGCCTTATTTGGCTGCACCAGCATACCCGTCACATTCGACACCAGCCGCGAAGACTTGTACAGCTCCTGCGTATTGATAGCCGTCAGCGGCGCTTCCGACTCAGGCGGCAACCCAAAAAACGGATTGTAGTACTGACGGCGTACGTGCAGCGCCATCACTAGCTCTTCTAGCGCGGCATTACCCGCCCGCTCGCCAATGCCATTTACCGTGCACTCCAGCTGCCGGGCACCCGCCTTCACCGCCTCCAAAAAGTTCGCCACCGCCAGGCCCAAATCGTTGTGTCCATGCACCGAAATCACCGCCCGATCAATGCTCGGCACATTAGACTTGATCCCCCGAATCAACTCTCCAAACTCGCTAGGCGTCAGATAGCCCACCGTATCGGGAATGTTCAGCGTCGTCGCACCCGCCTGAATCGCCCGCTCCAACACCTCATACAAAAACTCAGGCTCGCTGCGACCGGCATCCTCCGGCGAAAACTCCACATCTTGCGTAAAGCTCTTTGCCAGGCCTACCATCTCTTCGGTAATGGCTAGC
>JBCBIK010000129.1:0-15222 GCA_038524545.1 Cyanobacteria bacterium J06623_4
CCCGATATCCAGTGATCATCATTGGCGGGGCAGAAGATAAAGTCAATGGCTGTAGTATACTGAAGGCTTTTTGCCAGAGCGCTGGTGGCCCTGACGCCGCCATTGGCATTATTCCTTCTGCCTCGCGTGAGCCTGCAGTTGTAGGCGATCGCTACTATCAAATTTTCACAAAGATGGGGGCCAAGCAGGTCCAAGTACTAGATATCCGCTATCGCAACGAGTGCGACGAAGCACGCTGGCTCAATGTACTTAACGACTGCAGCGGGATCTTCATCACAGGCGGCGACCAGCTCAGGCTTAGAGACTTGATTGGGGGGACTCGCCTAGTAGAAATCATCAAAGAAAGGGTGAGCAACGGACAGGTGGTGATTGCAGGCACCAGTGCAGGCGCGGCCATCATGGGGGAGAAGATGATCGCGGGCGGTAGTAGCGGAGAATCACCGAATCAGGGACTTGTAGACCTGACTGGCGGCTTGGGCTTTGTACCAGAGCTACTGGTCGATCAGCACTTTCACAACCGCAATCGAATGGCGCGCTTGCTCAGTGCGATCGCAGCTAACCCCGACCGGCTCGGCGTCGGCATCGATGAAGACACCTGTATTGCCATGGCGGGCGACGGCACGTTTCAGGTGCTCGGCAAAGGCACCATCACCATCGTTGACCCCGGCGACCTCACCCACACCAACTATCCCGATGCGATTACGACCACGCCGCTCAGCCTTCACAACCTGAAGCTACACGTGCTCAATCAGGGCGATCGCTACGACTACAAAAATCGGGCGGTGCTCCAGCTTCAGTCGTAGTCAATGCAGCCCAGAGAGAAAGAAGAAAGGCAATCACAGTAAACCATCTACTCAAAAATAGTCGCCATGGATGTGTTTATGGCTATCTGTTCCCATCTTGGTGGTCAGCCATGCCCACGTTCTATCCACCTAAAGATGCGGACTTCCTGGAGATACCATTTACTGAATGGTAATCGATCAAATCTTGCAACCGTTTTAGGGCCCAACTTTGACAAACTCACTTTCTAACCTCTGAATTTAACCAAATATGTCTAGCGAATTTTTGCTGTAACTGCCTCACACAGGCTTCTTGATTGCTTTTTGACCGATATTGTCCGGTTTTCTTGCCCGGTTTTCCTGAGAGTGTCAAGCATTTAATCCACGCTTATTCGGCTGCACACAAATTATGAAAATCCTCAAAACTCAAACCCTCCGAGGGCCTAACTATTGGAGTATTCGATACGGCAAACTGATCGTCGTCAGGCTCGACCTTGAAGACCTTGCCGAACGCCCCTCTGACACCATTCCAGGCTTTTACGATGGCCTTGTGACCACGCTGCCCAGTCTGATAGACCACTTTTGCTCCCCGGGAGTGAGGGGTGGCTTTTTGCAGCGGCTTCAGGAAGGCACTATGATGGGCCACATCCTGGAGCACATCGCGCTAGAGCTGCAGACACTGGCCGGCATGTCCGTTGGGTTTGGGCGCACCCGAGAGACGGCGACGCCCGGCATCTATCAGGTCGTATTTTCCTACGAGAATGAGGCAGCAGGACGATATGCAGCCAGAGCCGCACTGAGAATTTGCGAGAGCATCATAGAAAACGGAAGCTATCCAAATAACGAGCTGCAGCAGGATCTTGAAGACCTTAGAGAGCTGAGGTACGCCGCGTCGCTAGGTCCTAGCACCGAGGCACTCGTGCGGGCAGCAGAGGCCCGCCAAATTCCCTGGATGGCGCTAGAAGTTCGCAACCTCATTCAGTTTGGCTACGGCATCCATCAAAAGCGCATTCAAGCCTCGCTGACCAACCACAGCAACATCTTGAGCGTAGAGCTTGCCTGCGACAAGGAAGGCACCAAGCGCATCCTAGACAATGCTGGCATTCCAGTTCCCAAAGGTAGCGTTGTCTATTCGCTCCGTGAGCTGGAAGATACGCTGGACTATTTGGGCGGCTATCCCATCGTGGTCAAGCCTCTAAATGGGAATCACGGTCGAGGAATCACGCTAAATATTCAATCTTGGGAGCAGGCAGAAGCCGCTTATGACCGGGCAAAAGCCGTTTCAGATGGCGTGATTGTAGAGCATCACTACCAGGGCCGAGACCACCGAATTTTAGTCGTCAATCACAAGGTAGTCGCCGTGGCTGAGCGGGTTCCGGCCCATGTGGTTGGCAATGGGAAAAATACGATTGCCGAGCTGATAGACAAGGTCAATAGCGACCCTAGACGAGGCGACGGCCACGACAATATCCTCACGAAAATCAATCTGGACCGCACCACAGATAAGCTGCTAGAAAGCCAAAACCTAACGCTAGATACGGTGTTAGACACCGATGAGATTTGCTACCTGCGGGAGACAGCCAACCTAAGTACAGGCGGCATCGCCATCGATAGAACCGATGAAATTCACCCTGAAACAGCATGGATAGCTGAGCGAGCCTCGCGGGTAATTGGGCTGGATGTGGCCGGGATCGACGTTGTCACCACAGATATTTCTAAAACCTTGGGTGCCGCTGACGGCGTGATCGTAGAGGTGAACGCGGCGCCCGGACTACGGATGCACGTATCGCCCAGTGTTGGCGTCGCTCGCAATGTGGGCGCGCCCATTATCGACATGCTCTTTCCGCCTGGCAAGCCGACGCGCATTCCCATCGTGGCGATCACAGGCACCAACGGAAAAACCACAACCACGCGCCTGACTGCTCACATCTTTCGGCAGGCTTACAATACCGTGGGCTTCACGACGACCGACGGCATTTACATCGGAAACCACCTGGTGGAAAAAGGGGATACGACTGGCCCCCAGAGCGCTCGAATGATTTTAGAAGATCCGACGGTAGATATGGCGGTGCTAGAAACGGCCCGGGGCGGCTTGCTGCGCTCTGGCATGGCCTTTGAGCGATGTGATGTGGGGATCGTTTTGAACGTAGCCGCCGACCATCTGGGCATTGGCGATATCGACACCATTGATGAGCTGGCTAAGCTGAAGGCCGTCGTGGCTGAAGCGGTGAAAGATGATGGCTATGCCATCCTCAACGCAGACGATGAGCGCGTCGCGGCGATGGCAGATCGGGTCACAGCACAAGTTGCCTACTTCTCGATGGATCGGAAAAATCCGCTGGTGCGATCGCACCTCAAAAAAGGCGGTATCGCAGCCGTCTACGAAGAGGGGCACATCTCCATTCTGCAGGAAGACTGGCTACACAGAGTTACCCAGGCCTCGCGGGTACCGCTCACCATGGGTGGCCGCGCGCCCTTCATGATTGCCAACGCTCTAGCGGCTAGCCTAGCTGCCTTCGTTCAAGGCCTGAAGATAGAGCAGATTCGCGCTGCGCTGCACAGCTTTCAGCCATCGGCCAGCCAGATTCCTGGCCGGATGAACCTGTTTAACCTGGGTAGCTACCACGTCTTGGTGGACTACGCCCACAACCCCGCTGGCTACAAGGCTATGGGCAGCTTTGTAGCAAACTGGACCGGACCGACCGTTGGCGTGATTGGCGCACCGGGCGATCGCCGAGACGAGGACTTTGTTGCCCTGGGCAAACTGGCTGCAGATATCTTTGATGAAGTGGTCATCAAAGAAGATGACGATACCCGAGGCCGCGATCGCGGCGAAGTCGCTGACTTTATTGTGCAGGGGTTGACTCAGGCGAACCAAAACCGAGATGAGCCGCTGTCCCACCGGATCGAACTCGATGAAACTACGGCCATCCAAGAGGCACTAGACCATGCACCAGACAATGGGCTTGTGGTGATCTTGCCGGAGAGCGTCAGCCGGGCAATTTCTATCGTTTCTGGTCGGGGGCCCGTCTCTGAGGGGTTTGCAACGGTCGCGGCTGCAGCTGAAGAGGAGCCTATCGTGTTCAATCCAGTGGCCAAAAATCTAGCAGAGGTGAATGGCACGTTTTCAAACGTGATTACCGCGTCAGACGTTCAGTCTCTAAACGGTGCCCCCACTAGCCCTTCGCGATCATAGACTTCGCAGCCAAAGACACACAGCAAAATACAGGAAACAACCCATGGTTGCTAATGCTGCTCGTATTTATACAGATCAGCCAGCGCAGGCGATTTATGAAGAGAAAACCCAAGCCATCGCCCGACAGCTGCTTGCCGATAGCCAAGAGAAGCGATCGCTCTTTGCCAAAGTGCGTGACCAACTGCGCTGGGATGACAAGCTGCTCGCTTGGACCATGGATAACCCTGGGCTACGCGTGCAGATGTTTCGGCTGATTGACTGCTTACCAGCGCTGACGACCAAGGCAGAAGTGGCCAGCCACTTTCAGGAGTACCTAGGCGATGCCAGCGTAGAACTTCCCCAAGCGCTCAAGAGCCTGCTGAACTTTGCAGACCCGAGCTCCATGCCTGCCCAAGTCGCAGCCACCACCCTGTCTGGGGCGGTAGAGACCCTAGCCCGCAAATACATTGCCGGAGAAAACATCCAGCAGGCGCTCAAAAGCATTGAGCAGCTGCGCAAACAGTCGATGGCCTTCACGATGGATTTGCTCGGTGAAGCCGTCGTCACCGAAAAAGAAGCCGCCGCTTACCTCGATCAGTACTTAACGCTGATGGAGCAGCTGACGGCAGCCGCTAAGCGATGGCGCACTGTTCCACAAATCGATGGCGCAGCCGAAGACCCTTTACCTAAAGTGCAGGTCTCAGTCAAGCTCACGGCCTTTTACTCACAGTTTGACCCGCTGGATGTTGAGGGGTCTGAAACCAAGGTGGGAGAACATATTCGGACGCTGCTGCGGCGTGCAGCTGAGCTAGGCGTCGCGGTGCACTTCGACATGGAGCAGTATCGCTACAAAACAGCTACGCTCAACGCCCTGAAAAAGCTGCTGATGGAAGACGAGTTTCGGTCGCGCAGTGATATTGGAATGACCCTGCAAGCCTACCTGCGCGACAGCTATCAAGACCTCAAATCGCTGATCGAATGGACGAAAACACGCGGCACTCCGCTCACCGTGCGGCTGGTAAAAGGCGCTTACTGGGACCAAGAAACGATCACCGCCCGGCAAAACTATTGGCCGAGCCCGGTGTACAGCCACAAGTCTTCTACCGATGCAAATTTTGAGCGGATGACCCGGCTGCTGCTAGAAAATCACGACACACTCTACGCGGCCATCGGTAGCCACAATGTGCGATCGCAAGCCCTAGCCCTAGCCATCACCCAAACTCTAGAAATTCCCGCCCGCCGAGTCGAATTTCAAGTGCTCTACGGCATGGCAGATAATCTGGCCACTGCCCTGGTGAAGCAGGGACATCGGGTGCGCGTGTATTGCCCGTACGGCGACCTCATCCCAGGCATGGCCTACCTAATTCGCCGCCTGCTCGAAAACACTGCCAATAGCTCCTTTTTGCGTCAGAGCCTAGAAGCTGTGCCTGCCGATAAGCTGCTGGCCATTCCCGCATGGGGGCCGGGCGATGCCGATGGAGAGGCAGCGTCACTGACGCCGATTGCGAGCACCCAGAACGGCGTTGTGCGTATTAATCCTGCGGCGGATACAGACTATGCGATCGCTCAAGACAGAAAAGACGCCACCGCTGCCCTAGCCACGGTCAAACAGCAGCTGGGCAAAACCTACCAGCCGCTAATCGACGGTGACTATGTACCGACTGAATCCACCGTTCAATCGCTCAACCCCTCCCGGCCTTCGCAGCTAGTTGGCACCGTTGGCCAAATCAGCATTGAGCAGTCCGACCAGGCGATCGCCGCCGCCAAGGAGGCCTTTGCCACCTGGAAGCGCACCCCCGCCAGGGAGCGCGCCGCCATTCTCAGCAAAGCCGCCGACCTGCTCGAAAGCCGCCGCCACGAGCTAAATGCCTGGATGGTGTTCGAAGGGGGCAAGCCACTTCATCAAGCCGATGCCGAAGTCTCAGAAGCTGCCGACTTCTGCCGGTACTACGCCGAAGAAATGGTGCGGCTTGATGAAGAGATTAATTACGATGTGGCCGGAGAGCGCGATCGCTACTTCTACCGCCCAAAAGGCATTGTCCTAGTGATTTCGCCCTGGAATTTTCCACTGGCGATTCCCACCGGGATGACCGTCGCCGCCCTCGTCACCGGCAACTGCGCCCTGCTAAAGCCCGCAGCCGTCACCGCCGTAATCGCCGCTAAGCTTACAGAGATCTTCATCGACGCAGGCATTCCCAAAGGCGTCTTCCAATACGTGCCAGGCAGCGGATCTACCGTCGGCGCTCACATGGTGAAGCATCCCGATGTGAACATGATCGTTTTCACAGGCTCTCAAGAAGTGGGCTGTCAGATCTATGCAGATGCGGCCATTCTGCAGCCCGGTCAGCAGCATCTCAAGCGGGTCGTCGCTGAAATGGGCGGCAAAAACGCCATCATCATCGACGAAAGTGCCGACCTCGATCAGGCCGTACAGGGCGTCGTGTATTCGGCCTTTGGCTACAGCGGGCAAAAGTGCTCTGCCTGCTCGCGCGTAATCGTGATGGCCTCTATCTATGACGCCTTTGTGAGCCGACTGGTAGAAGCGACCAAATCGCTGAACGTAGGCGATGCTATCGACCCCAGTACCAAAGTGGGACCGGTCATTGATGCTAGCGCCCAGCAAAAGATTCGCGAATACATTGAAAAAGGCAAGGCAGAAGCGACGCTGGCTCTAGAGCTGCCTTCGCCAGACCCTGGCTACTTTGTCGGGCCTGTCATCTTTACCGATGTGGAGCCCAGCGCAACCATCGCCCAAGAGGAAATCTTCGGTCCGGTGCTGGCGGTGATGAAAGCAGAAAACTTTGACCAAGCGCTGGAGATTGCCAACGGCACCCGCTACGCACTCACCGGCGGGCTCTATTCGCGAACGCCCTCGCACATTGATCGCGCCTACCAAGACTTTGAGGTTGGCAATTTGTACATAAACCGGACGATTACCGGCGCGATAGTAGCTCGTCAGCCCTTTGGTGGCTTCAAGCTGTCTGGCGTAGGGTCGAAGGCGGGCGGTCCTGATTACCTCTTGCAATTTTTGGATCCGCGAACAGTCACGGAAAATGTGCAGCGTCAGGGATTTGCACCGATTGAAGGGGTGGATGCATAAAAGGGATTCACTTCGGGCCGTGAACGTCGATATATTGCGGTGTAGATAATGCGTCCGTACCCTTGCTAGGAGAACTTGCGAACTCAGGTGAGGAATTTTTTCTATGTTTGTTCGAGCCCTTAACGACTGCGAAGAATTTGTCGCGGGAGACAGCACTTTACTCAGAGAGCTGCTCCACCCAGACAAGCATCCGCTAGATCTGCGCTATAGCCTCGCTCACGCAACTCTCCCGGTGGGTGAAACCTCAGACCCTCACAGCTTAAAAACGTCAGAGGTTTACTACATCTTGGCGGGTGAGGGCACCATGCACATCGACGATGAGACACAGCAGGTCGGTCCGGGTGATGCAGTTTACATTCCGCCAAACGCTAAGCAGTACATTCACAGCTGCGGGACGGAACCCCTGGTGTTTTTAGCCATTGTCGACCCGGCTTGGCAAGTAGAAGATGAAACGGTGTATTCCTAACGGGATGGCTTCGGGTTGGCACAACACATGTACTACAATCAAAGCGCTTTAATCGAAGCGTCTTGTGTGCGCTACAGGGTTCACGGCTGTAACTGGCTTCTACGATGGTCAAAATTCTCCATCTATCTGACATTCATATGGGTAGCGGCTTTAGACATGGCCGTATCAATCCTGAGACCGGGCTAAACACGCGGCTAGAAGACTTTACGCTGGCGCTGCGGCGATGTGTCGATAGCGCGATCGCACAAAAAGTCGACCTCGTGCTCTTCGGGGGCGATGCCTTCCCCGATGCCACACCGCCCCCTTACATTCAGCAAGCTTTCGCCGGTGAATTCTCCCGTCTGGTCACCGCCAATATTCCCACCGTCTTGCTAGTGGGCAATCACGATCAGCATGCTCAGGGAGCGGGCGGTGCCAGCCTATGCATTTATCGGACCCTGGGCGTGCCCGGGTTTATTGTGGGCGATCGCCTCACCACCCATCGCATAGACACCGCAAGCGGCCCGGTGCAAATTGTCACCATTCCCTGGCTCACCCGCTCCACGCTGCTAACCCGCCCAGAGACCGAAGGCCTCTCCCTAGGAGAAGTCGGCGAGCTGCTGCTAGACCGGCTCCGCGTCGCCCTAGAAGGCGAAATCCGCAGACTCGACCCCGCTATTCCGACCGTCTTGCTGGCGCACCTCATGACCGATACTGCCCGCTACGGAGCCGAAAAGTTTTTAGCCGCAGGCAAGGGATTCACCGTACCGATGGCCATCCTCGCCCGAGACTGCTTTGACTACATCGCGCTGGGCCACGTGCACAAATATCAGCAGGTGAGCCAGTCTCCGCTAGCAATCTACCCCGGTAGCATTGAGCGGGTAGATTTTAGCGAAGAAGCCGAAGAAAAAGGCTATATCCTCGTTGACCTCGAAAAGGGTAGCGTAAAAGCTGACTTCTGCCCGCTACCGGCGCGTGTATTTAAAACCATCGAAATCGACCTCACCCAGGAAGAAGATCCGCAGGCCGCCCTGCTCACCGCCATCGAAAAAGAAGACCGAGCAGAAGCCGTTGTGCGCCTGATATATCAGCTGCGCGCCGACCAAGTAGACCGTATCGACAATGGCATCGTCAGCGCAGCCTTAGCCACCGCCCACAGCCATAGCATTCAACCGCAGCTGGTCAGTCAGCTCTCTCGTCCGAGGCTGCCCGAGCTAGGCGTCGATAGCGCCCTCTCTCCCATGAGCGCCCTCCAGTCCTACCTGAACAATCGAGAAGATTTGACAGCGATCGCACCCGATATTTTAGAAGCGGCCCAGGGTCTGCTTGCCAAAGACCCCCACGGCGACAAGACCATCGTCGCCCCAGACAGTGACGACAGCGCGGAAGAAGCTGAAGACGCGACACGACAGCTCAGACTGCTATAGCGTCTGCCCGTGGCTGACTCATTGACCCAGGCGATAGGCATTTACCCGCAACCGGGCAAGCTAAAGTGTCCGATCCCTGCAGCCCTGAAATGGAAGATCAAGTCATTGCGGCCTTTGCCATTAGCGATTATCAGCAGGTGGTTCGGTTGCTCAAGCAGTGGCAGGCCAAAGAACCCAAGAGCCCGCTGCTAAAGCTATACGCCGCGCAGCTACAGGAGAAAACAAACCGCCTAGCCGCCGCTGAAAAGACTTACCTCAAGCTTCTCAGGCAAAGCAGCCATCGCAAAATCACCAGCCAAGCTCGCGCCGGTATTCAAAGGATTCAAGCTCAGCAAGCCGCCCAAAAAGCGCAGCAAAAAGCGGAACAGCTAGCCGCCGCCAAAGCAATTAGCGGCAGTGAAGAAATTGCCCTATTTGCGATCGCACCCCCCAAACCAACCGAACGCAAAGCCGCCATCCAAGCGATCGCCGACGCCTTCAATCTCGACCTCTACGCCGCCCGACAAAAGCTTCCTGCCAGCGGCCTACGGCTGCACAGAATCGGGGCCCTAGGCGACTTAAACTACTACGTGCAACAGCTAGCGTCCGCTCACATCCCCACCATCTGCCTCACCGCACAAGCCATCAAGGCGCTTGAAACCTTCCAGATCTGCCACTTCGAAACCCTGCAGCCCCAAGCAACCGTCATCTGCAAAAACGCAGACGGCCAGCTCGGTAAAATCAGCTTCGACTGGGGCGAGGTGAGTCAGCAAGTGAGCGGTCAGCTGCCCATTTTTGAGCAGGTGGTGGACCTCGGCAACTGGGGTAAAACCATCCACAAAGAAAAAGTACAGGACTACGCTCAGGTGCACGATCTGCACTTGCAAGAAAGACAGATCGTGCTGAGGATGTGCGATCGCACCTACCAATATCAGCAAGGCATTCAGCTCAGCCCACCGCCCGAGCGCAATAGCCGCATTCAATGGAATAAGCTCTTGCAGCATGTGCGCACATCTGGAAAAACACCGCACCACAAAAATTTCAGTAAGTTTGGCACCGGCGCTCTAGAGTTTATAAATCTGCTGCCAGTTATCGAACCAAACTTAGATATTGACCGTAGAGCTCCCAGCGATTGGGATCTAGCCTTTCATCTCTACAGCAGTCTGCATTTCTTTAGCTAGTGGGCTGCCATTCGGATAAAAGTCAATTCGCAGCGTTTGCGAGTTCAGGTGCGATCGCCTCAGGTACATAGGTCCGCCAAAGCGGCGCAAACTGAATCTTGGGCGAATTCCACGGCTTGTAAGGGCCGCTCCAGTGAATCAGCTTAGCCTGCGATAAAAATTTTCGTCCCGAAGCCAAAAACCGAGTCACCAGCGGCGGGCTGCCATAGCCGCAGCGGTTCCAGTTGCGAGGCGCCTGCACATAGTGCTTAAACATCAGGTTAAAGACGGGTTCATCGCCTAGGGTATAGAGCTTGTAGCCATTTTTAGCATCTAGCTCTAAATAGTACTTGAGCCGGTCGTAAGTCTCATCATTCCAAAATGACAAATCCGTAAACCAAACGCCTGCATTGAACGTTTGCTCAAATTGAAAAATCTCTTTGAGCATTTTGAACGGATTGCTGAAATATAAAAAACAGGGATACGTATGGGGCACAGAGCCAAAGTAACACTGTTCATTTAGCTGCTGAGTGTAGGCGAAGAGTTCGGCAATATCGCCCAACACCAGCAGATCGGTATCGAGATAGATCATCTTCTCGACGTCTTTTAGCGCGTCCTTGAAGTAAAACCGAGAGTACTGAATGTAGCGACTGTTTCTTCTATCTTCTGTTTTTTCTTTGAAGCGATTATCCAAATACGTTCTTAAAAACCCCGGGGGTAAATATTCCTGCACCCGCCACTGGGCCGAGATATCAGGCAACCCAGCTTTCACTTTCTCTTCAAAAAACGCTTTTTCACCCGGCGGCACCAAAATGCTAAAGCGAATAGATTCGGGCGCTGCCGCATTTCTCACAATAGAATTCATGGCCACCACCAGAGATAGCCAAATTTTTCGATTCAGAGAAAATACAATATCGACAGTCATCGCACTCATTTGCCTATTTTCGCGCATATCAGCAGGACCCATCTCCTTTTTTCAGAGTTCTCCCTACTGGCACACCCGCTCCGGGTAAAAGCACACTTATGATATAGCTAATGTGGATGCAGCCACCCACACCGCCCCATTCCAACATCAATACGTGTCGCCAACCTCGCCTACTCCTTCCCAGCCAGAAACACTTCAAACCGTCGCCGCTAGCGACATCTCCCACGACACAGCCAATGCACTCAAACCCATTTATTTCATCAGCGGGCTAGGCGCAGACGAGCGCATTTTCCGGTGGCTACGCTGCGACGGCTTCCGGCCACAGCACATTCGTTGGATCGAGCCTGCCAAGGGAGAATCGCTCGAAGCCTACACCAAAAGACTCGCTGACCAAATTGAAGATGAGCAGCCAATCGTCGTCGGTCTCTCATTTGGCGGCATCATCGCGATAGAACTCGCCAAACAGATAGAAACCGAGAAGGTCATTTTGCTCTCCAGCACCAAAACAGCAGCAGAAGTACCCATCTATTTCAAGCTATTTCGAGCTCTGCCCATTCACCGTATCTTTCCTTTCAAAAGCTTGCTGTGGGGGTTTCTTTGGCTAGCTTACTGGCTATTTGCACCGGAGGGAACAGACCAGCGCCAGCTTTTTAAGACGGTGCTGATTGAAACGGATGCGCATTTTTTGAAGTGGGCGCTGCACAAGGTGGTTACCTGGCGCAGTCAGGAGGTTCCAGACACGGTGGTCCATATCCATGGAAAGCGCGATCGCATTTTCCCCTACCGATTTGTCTCGCCAGACTACGCAGTAGAGCGCAGCGGCCACCTAATGGTGATGAACCGCGCCGAAGAAATCTCCGACCTGCTAGAGAAAGTCATTACCGATGCCTGATCGCATTATATTAGCGCCTCAGTCTTCAAACCCTGTCATTCCCAGACTGCCGATTCAAGCCTTAGGCGCTTCCACCAGCAAATCTTTTAGGGAGGCAGGTTGCACAGTTCGCAGCATGTCTTCTTTAGACGAATAGGCATCTGCACCCTGCACATCTACCCGGTAGCGCAAAGGCGAGAGATACACCTGAATACCTCTCTCCCGACAGCGCTGGTCAAAGTCGTCCAGCGCCTGCAGACGCCAAGTTTGTCCATTTTCTTCCGTGAGATCTGCGCCAGGTTCTCGCTTATGCTCACGGGTGTAGTCAGGCCGGAATTGGATGCCGTTTTCGCTGCTTTCTTCTGTTGCGATCGCAGCCAACATCCCACCAAACCCCAAAAAAGCCAGTCGGTACATCAGCTCCCGGCTATATTTACCGTGAAAGTACCCACCGTGCACATCCAGCTTGCCCCTCAGGCAGTCTACAATCAGCTCCAGATAGTCCCACAGGCGCAGATGCTTTCTATACTTAGCCCGGGTCAGCAGTCCCGTCATGCCCTTAGAAGACTCACGGAGACCGTTGGCCGCCAGCATCAGCTTATAGTCCCGATAATCTGTACAGTCAAAAAACGTAAACAGGTCAGCCAAGCTGGCTGGCCGCTGCTGCATACGCTCTCTTGCAAACATTTCCCCCAGCGACAGGTAGCCGTCTCCAGAGCCCGAACTATGGGTGATGTATAGGCACTTCAAAATATCTTCGGGGTCATCTTGGATCGCTTGAGACAGAGTTTTGTCTGGTGCGTAGTGCTCCTCTAGAGCATCCAAATTAATAATGCCAGGGACCTCTGTTTGGATAAGCGCTACGCTGCCGAGCCGGTGACCATGGCTCTGTTTGGCACTAGGAAAAGAAATATAGTTAGCTGCCGTAGAGGCCAGTCGCAGCGCCAGATCTCCCTCATTGCTAAATAAATACGCTTCGCTGAATCGCCGTAGAGAAGAAGCGAGACCATTAGAACGGCTAGAAATAATCGACAGGACGGGCACATCCGGAGACGCCAAAATTAACCGACCCAGGCTCAGCGTATGCCCAATGTCAGGAATGGGATTCTGAGCAATAGAATTACGGTCAAACACATCCGATAGAATGCGCACCACATTTGTAATCACCAAGCCACCCATGCTGTGGCCCAGAAAGTTGAGCTTGATTCGCTGTGGGGGGTGGCCATTGTCAGCCACTGCGCCACTGCCCATCCGCTGGGCCTCACGCAGCGCATCGCCGTAGTCTGGATATTTCTGCCGCAGCTCAGCAACGCGCAAGTTTACAACGGCCTGATCTATCCGGCGCACCAGCTCCGTCAGGTCGGGCACACCAAAATTAATTGCTCGGTAGACATCGCGAAAGTACACCGTTGTCCGCAATAGCAGCAGCGTCGCAATCATCACGGAGATAGCCACCGCCCCACTTAGCAGTGTTGCCCCCAGCAGCTTCGCCCAATTGTTTTTCCACAGCGGTTCTAAAAACAGCGTCCACCCCCAGTAGCTCAGCATGAAGGCCAGTCCGGCACCCAGGAGCGCTTGGGGCACATCTGGCAGCGCCCGCACGTTGCGCCACAGCTGCAAGGGCCGTACAGAAACCCGTTCCGAAGACCAGCGATAGCCAATAAATATAAGATTGCGCCGTGCTCGAATTGCCCGGTCATCTTGAGCGATGTAGCGATACATATCGCTATACCAGGCTCGGATGCCTTCTTCTTCTGTGTTGTAGCCGTGGACGGCGATAACGAGTTCGGGCGGTTCTGTAATGGTGGGGTCGGATTGAATGCGATGGATGTCTTGTGCGATCGCCGCCAGCCCCCGCTTCGCCGCCGCCAGCGAATCGGACGTAGGCGGGTCCATCACCTCATCAATATTGTGCGGCGCGGTGCTCACGACCAAATAAGCAGGGAAATCGCCCCCACAGCCATCGTCCTCTTTAGAAATTAGCCTCGTATTTACACGTATCCGCGCGCTGTCTAGCGTCAACCGCTTAATCTTGAAAGGGGCAATTTCCATGGCGACAGACTCTCGAAAAAGGCCAATGATTTATCACTGTCTAGCACACACTTTCTGCCATTCTCTACGTTGATATGACTTAATTTGATTTGACCCAATCGGTATAGAACCGATCCCCGATACGTCACAGAACTGATGTGATTTCACCCACAGACAGATCAAAAAGTGCCTTCTACGATTGAATCATTCGAACTTAATATATGAAACCGGAGGCCTCCAGACGCACTAAGCGCACTGGAGGCCTCTTATTTTTTCTGTGGCCTAAGTGAAGTCAATAGTGACAAGAAACCGCACTTACGGCCCGCTTAGATAGAACGCTAAGACGCAGCCGTTGGAGCTGGAATCGTCACATCGATGGGGGTGACTGCTTGGCCCAGCGCATCTAACCCCGGCGAAATCTCTGCGCGGTTACCCACCACGATTGTTACCAGCTTATCTGGATCGAGGATGGTTTGAGCAGCTTCTAGCACTTGTTCGGTCGTTGCCTGCTCCACCTGGTCGCGAAACTGGAAGACAAAATCCGAGGGATAGCCGTGATACTCGTATCGGATCAATCGAGATAGCGTCTGATTAGGCGTTTGAAAATTAAACACGAAGCTATTGAGCACTGAGTCTTTCGCAAAAACCAGCTCCTCTTCAGTGATGGGCGTCTGACGAACCCTCTCTAGCTCCTCATACATAGACTCAATAAAGGGCACCGTAGCCTCAGACCGGGTCTGGCCACCGCCAATAAACAGCCCATTGTGGTCGTAGCGCGGGCTCCAAAAGGCATACACGCTATAGGCCAACCCCTGCCGCGAACGAATCTCATTGAACAAACGCCCCCCAAAACCGTTGAGCACTTCATTCAAAATCGCCATAGAAGCATGGTAAGGGTTGCGCAGCTCACCACCAATATGACCGACGTGAATCGAACTTTGGGTGAGCTGAGCCTGGTCCACCATAAACAGTCCCGCCGATTGCTGGGTGCCTTCCGGAGGTGCAGCAATGTCCATCTTATCGCCGCTAGATTCCCAGGTTCCCAGCGTCTGCGCGATGAGCGCCTTCATCTCAGCAGGATCAAAGTCCCCAGAAATGCCCAAAATTGTATTCTCAGGCGACAACGTACGCTCATAGAAGCTGACGACATCAGCGCGACTAATATTGTCTAAGTTGGCGTACTCGACAGTCCGCGCATAGGGGCTATCCGCCCCGTACACTAGCTTGCTAAATTCGCGCGACGCAATTTCATCGGGGTCGTCATTACGTCTCGATATACTGCCCGCCGTGCGTCCCTTAATCAGCGCAAACATCTCCTCATCAAAAGCAG
>JBCBIK010000130.1:0-15214 GCA_038524545.1 Cyanobacteria bacterium J06623_4
TGACTTAATTGCAGGCATTCATGGTGACTTCCCAGAAGGATCAGATTCAATCACTTATTGCTGATATCGAGCGGGTGTTGGGGGCAGAAAAGCCTCGTACTCCCTGGATTCGAGCCAGTGAAACTGAGTCACAGCGCCAGGCACTAGAGCGGGCGCAGCGCTATCTGATCTCACTGCAGCAGGCCTTTGAAGCGCCGGGAGGCTGGGGGCCTGTAGACCCAAGCACTGGCCAAATTGCTCCCCAGCGCGAACCGACTTTTACGCCGGCAGCTCCACCAGCGACGACGTCGACGGCAACTGGCTCAGGCGGGCGGTCAGCGGGCGGTGAGTCTGCAGATAATGTGCTGCAGGCCCTGCTCACCGAGATGAAGTTTTTAAAGTCGAGTGCGCTAGAGCCTTTGCGGCTGGAGATGGACAATCTGCGGGGGGAGCGCGATCGCCTCAATCAAGAAGTAAAGTCGCTCGCTGAGCAGCGTCACCAGGCGAGCCTAGAGCAAGCCAGCTTAGAGCAGGCCATCGCAAGGGCTAGAGAAACCAATGCGTCGCTTGAATCTGAACAGAGAAATCCAGAGATTGACCAGCAGCAGCTGAATGAATTTTTGCAGGCGCTGATGGTTCGGCTGCAAGAGAATTTGTCGCGACAGGTGACGCAGACCCTAGGACAGTTAGAGTCTGACCATGCGGCTGCGATCGCGAAGCTTTCGGCAGCGACTGAGCAGGAGATGCTGCAGCTACAGCCCAGAAAGCAAATTGAAGACATGCGCCAGCTGCAGGTGCGCTCTGACCAGCTGCTGGTCAATATCGATTCGACGCTGCAGGGCATGTTCGAAACGCTGCAGCAAAATATCAATAGCTATCAGATCTCGCTGAATGAGGGCATCGAAAATATGCACAGCCTGGGTCGCCAGGGCGAGGTGATTGTGCGATCGCTGGTCGATCATCTCACTCAGCAGCTCGGTCAGACAGCGCCTCCAGAGCCTGCCTTTTTCCCGCCGAGGCCAACTGCGCTGGCGGAGCCTTCATCGGCAGAATTATCCGAAGCAGAGCTGTCTGAAGCATCTGCAGAAAGTACTGTACCTGCTACGACTGCGGATGCGGCGGCAGCAGATACACCAGTCGAGACCGTCTCTTCACTCAATGAGATTTTGCCTGCGACGGCAGCACCCAGCGAGGGACAGAGTGCACCTACCGCTGAGGCAGAATCAGCTACTGATTTGTCTACAGAGTCGGTAGATAGTGCAGCGGATAACCCAGAAGACTGCATCAGAGAAGATGGCACCATCGATTTGGATTTACTCAAGCTCGATATTGATCGTTCTGAAGACGATCCTGACGTGTCGCGTGACGATCTGATGATCGATGTTGCGATCGCTGATGCGAGAGTTGCTGAAGCCGAAGCCGATAGTGAAATAGAGGCAAAGGTCATCCCGACTCCCGAAGCTGCCTTTCTCTCTGATTTGACTTTAGATGATTTGACGGTCGATTCTTCATTTGCTTCTGAACCTGAACCAACCGTCAACGATTCACAGCCAGAAGCGCTGCCAACAGAAGAGGCGTTATCTGCAAGAGGCTTGCCCGCAGAGGAGTTGCCGGAAGACAGCTACCTGGAGCCACCTCTGCAATCAGATGCAGATATCCAGACAGAAGCCATAGCGGCTCAGTCTGAAGCCGTTGATGAACCCATGGAGCAGCTTTACACTGAAGCAGTTCAGTCTGAGGCAACGCAAGATTTGCTTGCTGCACCGGAAGCCGGTTTGGTGGGTGCTGCGATGATGGGGGCTGCGGCGACTGGCGCTGTGGTGACGGGTGCCTCGGCAGATGAAGCTGATGCTTTAGAAGAGGGCTCTACAGCATTGTCGGACGCTGATTTGACGGCTGATGTGTCTGATGAAGTGGATGGAGCGTCGGAGACTACGCCTCCCGTTCTGGATGCTGACGATTCGGACGCCGTCATTGATGAAGCCGATGTCATTGATGAAGCTGTCGTTGCTGAAGAGGAAACTGCCGATCAGCCAGCTGATGATGCAACTGAGTCAGACGCTGATGCTGAGCTGACTACAGAGAACGTTTTAGAAGAGACGGCTGAAGATGTTCATGACCTTGCAGACAGGCCGGAGTCAGCCTATATCCCAGATGCGCCAGAAGACACGTTCGAGAATTTTGAAGAGAGTGCTGCAGGTGACCCTACCATCGGCGCTACAGCAGTAGATGAAAATGCGCTGCCCAGTGAGCTGCTCTCTTCCCTCGAAGCAGACAATCAAGCTGCAAAAGAGCAGGCTCTGACCATACCGGACCGAGATTTAGACGATTTGACTTCCGACCTGGAGGAAGCAATTGTTTTTGAGTCTGACTTTAGTGCTGACGCTGTGACGATAGCGCCTTTGTCTGAGCTATCTCCCCCTTTAGAGTCAGCCGCCATCCCAGATGAGCCCGGTGAGAATGACGAAACTCAGCTGGCTGAATCTCTAGAAGATATATTGCTCAATCTAGAAAATGAAACAGGTGAGACTGATGTGGGCGAAGGTGACCTAGCCGGCGATGAATCAGGGGAAACTAACTCAGAGCAGTTCTATGACGCCGCTGAGTCTGGTCTCTCTGGGAATGAGGCGTTGGCCGATGATTCCTTATCTGCAGAAGAGTTGTCCGCCGGGCATAGCCTGACCCCTACAGAACTTCCGCCAGAAGATTTTGACGACGATTTGGACTTTTATTCAGACGGCGGCGCTAGCAGACCCGAACCAGAGACTGTCTCAGAGGTTCCGGAGGCGCCGGTCGCAGATGCTGATTCTTCTGAAGCTGCTGATTCTTCTGAAGCTACAGAGACCTTTGAGCCGGCTACAGACTCAACGGCATCAGAAACCGCCGACTCGGACAGTGCTGACTTGTCTGTCGTGGGTGCCGTAGGTGGGTCAGTTGCGGGTATGTCTGCGATCGCAGCAACTGCTGCCCCAACCTTGCCAAATCTGCCGCCCCTAGAAGCTCCCTCCGAGGCTGACGAGGCAGAAGACCTTTCTGTAGAGGAAGCTGTGAGTCGTGCGGTTGGCGATAGTGCCGACGCTGCGGATAGCGAGACTGAAAAGACAGAACAGTCCCGCGAGCCGATGCTGGATGACGGTGAAGCAGATCCGACGGGCGGTGAGCCTGCCGACTGGTTCCTAGGCATTGACTTTGGTACGACAGGACTCTCCGCCGTGCTGATCAACCAGCGGGGTGACCAAGTATATCCCCTGTGTTGGAACGTGGCTGGTGACAATGAATCCAATCGCTTCCGGCTACCCGCCGTCATGCAGGTGAGCACCGATGCAACCGGCGCACCCGTAGCTGGTGAGGTGGGTCCGATAGGGCTGCAGCAGGAAGCGCCCCTGCTGCGCAGCCTCAAGCTGATGGTGAAAGCTGGCATCCCCGATGCTGCGCTGGAGACGCCATTGATGCAGTGGACAGAGCAGATTGCGCTACCGTTGGTTGACTTACAGTCAGCGATCGCAGACCTATTTAAAACGATGACGGCTGAGCACATGAGCTGCCGGGCAGTTGGCCTACAGTCTCAGGCGCTGCGCCGAGCGCTCTTAGATTTGCGCGGTGTGGTTGTGGGCTATCCCACCAACTGGCCAGATACCTACAGCTTTAATATTCGAGAAGCGGTGCTGACCGCTGGCCTCGTCGACCAGCCCGACCAGGTTTTCTTCATCGAAGAATCCATTGCGGCGTTGCTCTCGGCGCTGCCCATTCCCACTGCCGAAAATGACTCGCTAGAAAATCAACCACCCGGTCTTTACAACTGCAACTGGAGTGGCGGTACGGTTGTGCTCAGCGCAGGAACGACGCTCACAGAGGCTGCGATCACAAACATACCCAACGATCTTAGCCAGCTCAGCTATGAAGACTTTGCTCGCCGCAGCTACACCTACGCGGGCGACGGCATCGACCAAGATATCGTTTGTCAGCTGATGCACGTGCCGCTGCAGAGCGGTGACGAGACGGGCGGCGCTGAGGATGATGGCAGCGGATGGGCCAGCCTAGGGCTAAATAATTTAACTCTCCCGCAGCCGGGTGAGGCAGACCGGGTGACCCGCCACCGACTCAGACAGCGACTGAACGACTCGCCCCTAGGACGGGAGGCACTCGCAGCGGCCCGCGAGCTCAAAGTGGCGCTGCAAGAAGAGAATGAAGTGGATGTGCAGGTGGGCGATCGCACCTTTGCCATCAGCCGCAAAGACATCGAAACAAAAGTATTTTTGCCCTACATTCAGCGCATCAACCGGCAGATAAATGCACTGCTCAACCAGCAGAATCTGTCAGCCCAAGGAGTTAAGCAGGTTGTCTGTACGGGTGGGTCGGCTTCTCTAGGTGCGATCGCCCGCTGGCTCCGTCAAAAATTCCCCAATGCCACCATCATTCAAGACACCTACAGCGGCGAATTTTCTAATAGCTGCAGCCGCGTGGCCTATGGCCTAGCCAATCTATGCCACTATCCCAACGTGCTAGATGCCAACCGGCACCAGTACAACGATTATTTCTTGCTGATGGAGCTGTTGCGAATCTTGCCGGAGCAGCCCTTACCGGCAGGTGGCATTTTGCATTTGCTAGAGCAGCGCGGGATCGATACGCAGGGCTGTCAGGCCCATGTGCTGGCTCTGATAGAAGGGCATTTGCCACCGGGGTTGGTTCCCACCGAAGGTGATCGTCCGCTGATCAGCGCGCAAACTTCCGATATTGAGACCTATCAGGCCATTGCCGAGCTACCCCTATTTAGAAAGCAGGGCGGTCAAATTTACACTGCCGACATGGCCCAAGGTGCCAGACTCCGTGACCATCTCGAGTCGCTCCTATCGACCAAAGTGCAGTCCCTCACTGAGCCGATGACTACTGCTCACATGACGGCAGGGGTCACAGTGGGTGAACTGGTCTCATCGCGTTAACCAGCATCGACAACAGGCCGCTGCATCGGTTGCCAATACTAGCCGATAATGCCTGTTTGTCAGCTCGCAAACAGCCGCCGGGATAGCTTTCCCTGCCGCATTTGCGCTAGGTCGATTAGCGGCGTACAGCTCCACATGTCATCTAGCGACAGATGACTGGCCGATTCGCAAATCTCGGCCATGTCTCCAGTGAGGGCGAGCCGAATCTGCTGCGCCTGCACATGGCCGATCACGCCTAGCCGAATGCCTGCTCCCAGCACACCGGTCACAAAGCCGTGAACGAAAGCGGTTCGGGCGTTGTCTTCACTGATGCCTGCGACTTGGGTTGCGATCGCAAAAACAATCGGGTGGAGACAGTTCAGCCGGCCTTCACGGGTGAGCTGCTGTAACTTTTCGAGCTGTGGATGGGGCCACGTCTTGCTAGCGACCATCAGGAGCGCTCTGCCACTCTGCCGCTGAGTCTGCCTTGTCTTTGCAATCGGGGTCTGGGCAAATAGGCGCGCATCAATCTCTACAATGCGCGCCATATCTGGCTGTCGGCTCGCTCTGTGGGCATGGGTCAGCGCGACGAGGTCCGTGCTGCCAACCTTGTTGCAAATCAACAGGCGGACAAAGGTTTCTAGCTGGGGGGCGGTGGAGAGGGCGCCTACCTGTACCAGGCTCTCTAGCCCGTGGGAGAGGGTGTAGCTCCCGGAGGGAAAGGCAGAGTCTGCTAGCTGCATGAGCGTCAGCTGCTGACTCGCCGTTTGCTCGAATTCGCTCAATCTAGTGTGCATGGGAATGGGAATGGTTGTGCTCAGGGTGACGAGCCGTCTTAAAATCTATTGCCTCGTTCGAGGGCTTTGCCTCTGCGGTGATCTGCAGGCCTTGGATGCACAAGGTGTTTACCGTTTCTTGCAGAGTAGATTGCATTAGTTCGATATCTGCGACCTGTTCTACATACAGAGTGGAGCCGATGAGGCGAATGGGCCAGTGATGGTTGCCCAATACGTGGCCCAAATGTACCAGATGAACGGCGAGATTTTCGGCGCTTGGAGCAAAGCGCAGGGCAATGACTGTTTGTGGGTGGAGCGCAACTAACACAATGCTGTCTGTTTGAGTGGCTAAGACATCGCCATCTGCCAGAGACCAGTCGCGGCTTTTGACGATGCCAACCGCTTGTCCGCAGTCGGTTTGCGTGAAGATGCGACCTTTGCTGCGGTCGGTTTGCTCGATGTAAACGGTAAGGACGTGACCGGCTGCTTGCTTTTGCTGCACCTGTTTGGCGAGTGCTTCGCTATTTGAGAGATTGCCGAGGTATGTGTTGGCAACGAGGGTGGCTGTTTTGTTTGTGGTGCTATCTGCCGTGCTTGCTGAGTGGGTAGTCATAGCGCGAATGCCTAGAGTGAGTAGGGTAGCGGGGCTTGGTTGCGTAGCGATCGCACTTCATCAACAGCGCCCTTAAATCCAGCCTGCATTGCCCGCGTGGTCGCTGCGATCGCCCGCACAAACAATCCCCTTTCGCCCGGCAATACCGTACAAGCCAACGATAGCGAATCTGTTGCTAGCGCTTCTATTCGATGGCTCAGCCGTGCCAGTGCGTCCGCCATAGTCCCCGCCTCTGGCAGCACCAAAATCAGCGATCCCAATACCGGTGCACTAGCAAACAGCGCACTCTGAGCAAATCGATTTTCCTTCCCCAACAGCTTCATCGCTTCAACAAAACAGATACGTCCGTCTGGCGTTGCCAGCTGAATGCGGCTGAAGCATTCACGAAACTGATAGTGCTCTGCGCGGCTCAATCGCCCCGGTAAGATAATTTCTCCCCAACAGAGGCCCGCCGTGGGATACAGGGTAATTTCTGTGGTCTGCTTCAGGGCCGATTCGCCAAATAAAATGAGCGGCTCTGGCAAAAATTCTAGCGTTGCCGCTTCACCGACCTCGATGTGATAGCGCACCGATGCGCTGGTTGCTTTGTCTATGCCTGCTACGGGCATCGTGTGAACCTTCGTAGCAGCTTGGTCTGCCAGATAGAGTGAGCTACCCGCGTCTAGCCGAATCGACATTGCCAGGCTGTCTCCAGCGAGGAGGCCGGGCGATGTGTTCATGCGGTAGAGGTAGGCCCGCTGCTGCTGGACGGGTGAGGGGCTTCTGCCGTTGTCTTCGAGGCGGAAGATGGGGGATACGCTCAGTGGGTAGGCCATGTAGCGATCGCGCATGACCGTTTTTCCATTGCGATCGCAGGCAAACCCTAGCCTAAGCTGAGCCAGCGGCTTGGCTGAAGGGGGGGCTAAATACGCTATGCGACTGCCTCCAGTGAAAACAGCAGCGTCTTTTGAATGAAGGCCACGACGTCATCGAGCCCCATCGCGGTTTTGCAGTTGGTGTAGATGACGGGCTTGCCTTGTCGGTAGTGTTCGCTTTGCGATCGCATCAGGTCCAGATCAGCACCCACGTAGGGAGCCAAATCTACCTTATTGACCACTGCCAAATCTGACTGAACGAATCCTGGCCCATTTTTCCGAGGAATATCGTCCCCGGCACCCACATCAATTACGAAAATATAGGCATCGACTAGCTCGTAGCTAAACGTGGAGGCGAGATTGTCACCGCCACTCTCTATCAAAATCAAATCTAGCTGTGGAAAGAGCAGCTCCAAATCCTGAATCGCCAGCTGGTTCATCGTGGGATCTTCGCGAATGGCCGTATGCGGACAGCTCCCCGTTTCTACGCCGATTACCCGCTCCGGCGGCAAAAAGCCCTTGCGTTTGAGCCGGTCAGCATCCTCTGTGGTGAGTAGGTCATTGGTCACGACGGCCACTTCTACGCCCTGAGCCATCAGCAGCGGCACAATCCCTTCAATCAAAGCGGTCTTTCCGCTACCTACAGGCCCGCCGATGCCTAGCCTTGCGGCAGCTGGCCGGTTTGGCTGCGTACCTGACTGTTCGCCTGAACGTGCTGTGGTTAGGGTCATAGCCGTTACTTTGTTGCTGTTTATCTATCTTTGTTCTGCCTTTGTTCTGCCGGTTGCTGTGCTACCTATCTCTCGTTTGCGCCGTTGAACTTGTTGTTGAAGCCGTACACTTCCTGACTGCCGCCGTAGGGAACGAGTTCGACTTCTTTTTCATCGCCCGGTTCAAAGCGAACGGCAGTGCCCGCAGTGATATTTAGTCGCATTTTCTTGGTGCGCTCTCGGTCAAATTCGAGACCGTCATTTACTTCGTAAAAGTGGAAATGGGAGCCGACCTGAATAGGGCGATCGCCCACATTTTTTATCACCATAGAAATCACGTCACGACCAGCATTCAGCTCAATTCTATCGGCACTACCTGGAATGATCTGACCAGGTACTAGGGGGATGGTTTCTGACTCGTCCGGCTTATACATATGAGTTGTTCCTTCAGTCCATAATCGGGTCGTGTACGGTGACTAGCTTCGTGCCATCTGGGAAGGTTGCTTCGACCTGTACTTCGTGCACCATTTCGGGAATGCCCTCCATGACATCTGCGCGTGTCAGCAGCGTGGTCCCTTCGCTCATCAGCTCGCTGACGGTTTTCCCTTCTCGGGCACCTTCCATAATGGCCGCCGAAATGTAGGCAACCGCCTCTGGATAGTTCAGCTTAATGCCGCGTTCCTTTCTTCTTTCAGCCACCAGCGCCGCTGTAAAAATCAACAGCTTATCTTTCTCCTGGGGCGATAGCAGCATAGTGAGGGTCTCCTCTGCAGAGTGAATTGATGAGTGAACTTAATGCTTGAAAATAGGGTGACAGAAAAAGCCAACACTACAGGAAAGTCAGGTATTTCCTGCCGCTATTGTTATGAACATTTACTCGCCTAGCAAAAAAGCTCACCTTATCTCAAGGTTTTCCTCACGAAATGCTGCGACTCATTAAATCTTTTTAGCGACTTATCTTTCTAGGAAAAAAAGAGGCCACAATCCCATTAGTTCGCCGACGACTCAGTCAGCGACACTCAAAGCAAAGGGATAAAACCATGCCAGATATGCCAGCTACGCCACAAAAGCCTGTCAATCTATCTCCAGAGACGCTCCGGCAACCACAGCAGAGAATTCCGCTCCAAAAGCTATATGACGATCTCGCCAGAATAGATCAGATGGATTTAGCAGCGAGTGCCCAGTGCCGTGAGCAGGCTCAGCAGGTTTTAGCAAATCCCAAAATTAGCCTGAACTGGCGCGATGCGATCGCCGAGCGACTCCACGAAGCCAACCACACCCTAGCGATTAAAACCGTCACCGGCGACGACAGCTACTAGCGCTCAAATAGTGCTCAAGACTAGTGCTCAAGACTTTGCCCTTAAAACTTTAGCCTGAAGCGATAGTTAGCCACTGACTCCACTAGCCCAATGGCAATAAAGTTCGTCAATAGCGCTGATCGTCCGTAGCTCATCCACGGCAGCGGAATGCCTGTAATAGGCGCTAAGCCCACCGTCATGCAGATATTGACGACCGCTTGGAAAACAATCATAGACAAGACGCCAATGGCCAACAGAGACCCAAAGTTGTCCTTGGCGTTTTGCGCAATCATCACCAGCCGCAGGCAGATCAGCCAGAAGGCAATCAAAAGCGCCATGCCACCGACAAATCCTAGCTCCTCACCCACCGCAGAAAAGATAAAGTCCGTATGCTGCTCAGGGATAAAGCTCAGCTGGGTTTGCGTCCCCTGAAAAAGCCCCCGCCCCCACAGCTCCCCAGCGCCAATAGCAATCCGCGACTGAATCAGGTGATATCCACCCCCGAGCGGGTCTTTATCTGGGTCCAAAAACAAAATTAATCGGTCTTTTTGATAGTCCTTGAGCAGGCCCCACATGACTTCGCCCAGCTTACCCGAGAGCGAATTAATCACGATGGCGACCACACCGCTATACAGCGACCACCAGGGCAGCGACCGATAGGCAATCACCCCCATCAGCAGCACCCACCCGATCCAAGCAGGCAGCGAAATATGGAAGACAATGGCCGACACCAGCGGCGAAATCATGAGGATCAGCCAGCCAGGATTGGTGCCGCTCCAGTAGAGCATCCCTAGAGTAATCGCGCCGAACACCAGAGAAGTCCCCAGGTCTGGCTGCAAGAAGACGAGCGCCCACGGCACAGCCGTAATGCTAAGCGCCTTAATCATGCCAAACAGCGTTGGCGCGTCTCTATCTTTTAGGGTGGAGGCGAGGGTAATAATCGCGCCCAGCTTGGCAAACTCAGAAGGCTGCACGTTAAAGCCAAAGATTGTGATCCATCGCTGCGCGCCAAGTCCTTCTGTACCCACCGCCATCACGGCAATGAGAGAGGCAATCGTCGCCGCGTAGATAATCCACCGCCACTGCAGCAGCGCTTCGTATCGGCTACGGGCAATCCACAGCGCCAGCACGACACCCACAGCGCCAAGGATGGCATGGTTGACGGCATAGCTGGTCTCACCAGTGTACTTTTGCGTACTGCCGATCAAAATGCTGGCAAAGATAGTCACACCTACTGGCAGCATAAACAGCAACCAGTCAACTCCCTGCCACCCTTGTAAGAGCCTTTTCCAGCGCTTATGCATCAGCGAATAGGAGGAGTAAGAAGTCATGGCAGCAGCAGAGCGATGGGGAGGTCGTATCGGGCCCTAGGTGAGGGCAGCCACAGAGATTCTAGCAGCTGTTTTCTGAGCGATGTCCATCAGTGCCTTGGCAGATGCCGACTCAGGCTGCGCAAGCACAATGGGTAAGCCGCGATCGCCCCCCTCTCTCACCGGCATTTCAAGCGGGACCTTGCCGAGCAGTGCCACCCCTAGCTCCTCTGCAGCTTTCTCTCCTCCATCCGAGCCAAAAATGTCATACCGCTTCTCTGGCATATCTGGCGGGATGAAGTAGCTCATATTTTCCACCAGGCCTAAGATTGGCACATTCAGCTGCTCAAACATTTTGAGGCCACGTCGCGCATCTGAAAGGGCTACCCCTTGAGGAGTCGTGACGATGACAGCGCCTGCCATCGGTACCGCTTGGGCCAGTGTGAGCTGTGCGTCTCCGGTTCCCGGCGGCATATCAACGACCAGGTAGTCGAGTTCGCCCCACTGCACCTGATACAAAAACTGACGAATGACGCCATTGAGCATCGGCCCGCGCCACACCACCGGCTGATCACGGTCAATCAAAAAGCCCATCGACACCATTTTTACCCCGTGATTGAAAGCGGGCTCTAGGACCTGCTGCCCTGCCTCATCACGAACTGTGACGTTGGCTTCGCTCAGCCCCATCATCGTCGGTGCATTCGGCCCGTAAATATCTGCGTCAATCAGGCCAACGGCAGCCCCGGTCTTCGCAAGCGCGACCGCAAGATTGATCGCAACGGTGCTCTTACCCACACCGCCCTTACCACTGGTAACAGCCAAAATATTTTTGACCCCATCAATCCCTGTACGGTCGGGTAGGCTCTTTTGCTGGGGTGTTTCCGCGGTAACCTCTACGTCCACACTTTCGACCCCGGGCAGTGTGCGCACAGCCTTTTCGCAGTCTTCCACGATAAATTCACGCAGCGGGCAAGCAGGCGTGGTTAGCACCAGCGTAAAGCTCACCGCCCCACCCTCTACCTGAACATTGCGGATCATGTTTAGCTCTACCAAGCTTTTCTGTAGCTCCGGATCCTGAACGGGTTTGAGGACCTCAAGGATGGCATCTTTATCAAGCGTTTTGATCATTTATAGAGCAGCTGGTGAGCGGTAAATAGGTTTTGTTTTACAAGGAGGATTGTCTTCTTCTTGCCTGTGAGGGGCCGGTGATGGGCAGATGGCCTAGCTCACAGTGCCACCAATAGTGACACAAGACGATTTCGCAACCTTAAGAGAATATTAGCGTGGGGCGATACCTTATTGATGACTGATGGTAGCTACACCCTACGAAAAGTATTTGATGCAAAGCATTGAGAGAGCAGTGCTTAATGAAAACGCGCCCTAAGCGGTGGTTGCGAGCGGCGATTGCTGTGAAGGTGAGTGCTGCGGACGGCGCTACTGAAAAATATCTGGTCCCGAGTTTTGATATAGCTGTCGGGGGTCTTTGGGGTGCAGACTAGCTTGCTCGGCTGCATGAACCAGCGAAGTAGCGACCTGATCTACCTGGGGTCTGACCACGGGCCACAGCAGGAGCGAAAGCCAGCCGCTCAGGGTCACTGAGTACAGCACACAAGTGCCGCATATCGTAGATACGATGCGGTACGTCGCTCTCTCCTGCACACCCGGCAGTAAGAAAACACGAACGCTAAGCAGTTCGCCCGGTAAGACGCGCTCTACAAAAATCTGCGCTGAGATGGGTGCATAGCGACTAAAGGCTCGGTAAATGAGTCCTGGCTTGGCTCGCTGGCCTCTCGGTGCGTTTGTGTGGGCGATGAGGGGGTGCCAGGTCGCCAAATCTGCCAGGTCTGTGACGGTTTGCCAGAGCGCATCGGCAGGGGCGCTGCTAGCTGCCCAGTAGTTGTGCTCAGAGATTTGAGCCCGCGTCCAAGCTTGTTTCACCATTAGCCAGCTTTCTGCGGCCCAGCTACAGAGGGGGGATACCCATTCCTGTTGAGGCCATCGCTGAGGCCATAACTGCTGTAGATGCTTTGCCTGAAACATAACTGAGCTTTTTTGCGCGTTTTTAATAAACGGTCTTATTAGCTTTGTGGTCCTATTTTTTACGATCTTATCTGTAGTCCTAGTCTAGGAGATGAATTGATCTCCGTGTCCGTTTCGCTGAAGGCGATCAGGGGCCAATGAAGCCTAAAATAGGCCTAGTTTGCTTACGCTGCAGAGCGGTAAAGCTTTGTTGATATGTGATTGATGCCCGGCAAGCATAGATAATTTGTCACAGATTGTCACGCTCTGTTTCAAAAGTGCAATAGAGACTTCCAAATCATGTTTGACTAACTAAAGGTAGTTATTTACACGTTATGACTGTTTCTCCCGTTAAGGCTGTTCGCCCCAACTCTTCAAATGAGGCCATAGCCCATACTCTCCCGCCCAAAGATTCTCGCGATCGCGTGAGTACTGCCTTCAAAGCCCTGCAAGATAGCATTTGCCAGCGGCTAGAGGCACTAGATGGCGAAGGCACGTTTCAGCAGGATGCTTGGGACCGCCCAGAGGGTGGCGGTGGCCGCTCACGGGTGATGAAGCAGGGAGATATATTTGAGCAAGGCGGCGTCGGCTTCTCAGAAGTCTGGGGTGACAAGCTGCCGCCTTCTATCCTAGTGAAGCGCCCGGAGGCAGAGGGCCATCAGTTTTACGCCACTGGCACGTCGATGGTGCTGCACCCCCGCAATCCCTACGTACCCACCGTGCACCTAAACTACCGCTACTTTGAGGCGGGCCCGGTGTGGTGGTTTGGCGGCGGGATTGACCTGACGCCTTACTACACCCATGAAGAGGACGTCGTGCACTTCCACCGCACGCTAAAGGATGTGTGCGATCGCCACAACCCCCAGTACTATCCAAACTTCAAGCGCTGGTGCGATGAGTACTTTTTCCTCAAGCACCGCAATGAGCCAAGAGGCGTTGGCGGCATCTTTTTCGACTATCAAAATGGTCAGCGCGGCGACCTTTATCGCGGTCACAACCAAGACGGCCCCGCGGCCCTCTACAGCCAAAAAGCAGGCACCGCACCCAAGCGAACCTGGGAAGACCTCTTTCAGTTTGCAGTGGACTGTGGCGATGCCTTTTTGCCTGCCTACGTGCCCATCGTAGAAAAGCGAGCCAAGACACCCTATGGCGAACGCGAGCGCGACTTTCAACTGTACAGGCGCGGTCGCTATGTCGAATTTAACCTGGTGTTTGACCGGGGCACCCTGTTTGGCCTACAGACCAAGGGACGCACCGAGTCGATCCTGATGTCTTTGCCGCCACTAGTGCGCTGGGAGTACTCATACGCGCCCGAGCCTGGCACACCAGAAGCCAAGCTCTACGATGTCTTTCTTAAGCCGCAAGACTGGGCAAGCATGTCGCTCTAGATATGCCTTTGCATAGCTTGATGTTTGCATAGTTTGATGTATGTCTCTTTTGAGACCTCCTGACGGTAGGTGGGCACTCTATAGGTCACATGCGCTATTTCTCTGTCGATAGCTGACAGGCTGCATTTCAGCCGGTTGGCTTTGCCCAAGGGTGGGCCAAGGCGGAAGGCGCGGATTCTGACCCAATAAGAGAGTGGCAACAACGGTATGGAGCAGCGAGATTTTACAACTTCCGAAGGCGATAAAGTCGTAATTTTGGCCCCGACAGGGCGGCTAGACATCACCACGGCTTGGCAGTTTCGACTGAAGCTGCAGGAATCTATTTCTGAAGCATCCCCCCACATCTTGGTGAACCTCAGCGAGGTGAACTTTATCGACAGCTCAGGCCTGACCTCTTTGGTCGCCGGCATGCGCGATGCTGACAAAATTGATGGAAGTTTCCGCATTTGCAACGTGCATCCCGAAGCGAAGCTAGTCTTCGAGGTGACGATGATGGATTCTGTCTTTGAAATTTATGAGACAGAAGAAGAGGCGTTGGCTGCTCCTTACAAAGTGCCTGTTGCATAGGCAGCCTGCTTGACCATTTGAAAGGGTCCCATCAGCGCCCCCCAAAGACCCCGACCGGTGTCGGGGTCTATTCCTTTGTCAAAAGTTTTCATGAGCACGGTGTCTCCCTGAGCGCCCGCAGGCCCAATCTCGAAGCCTAGGTAGACGTATCGCCGTTTGCCGCCATATTCGAATGAGCATAGCTGATTGTCTTTGAGCGCTGATTGAAACTGGTATCCAGTGGGCGTTTGCTGGTAGTGAATGGCAGCGCCGCTGTTGGGTAGGGTAACTAAGTCTTTGCGCGTGAGGGTCTGTAGCACCGAGGGTTCACTGCCACCGCCCTGAAACTTCAGTGGGTCTGAGAGGGCGAAGTATTGACCTTCTAGCAGGTTGGGCGCTGACCCATCGCGGATTTGAAGGATGCGCTGTCGGTAAGGCGGCTGCCCCGAAATGACATTTGCCTGCTCCAAGAAGAATGTAAATACAGTATCGGTAGCGAGGCTGGCAACCGGCCTTTGCCAAAGGCGGAGATGAACATACCAGGCAGGCTCCGCAGCGGCCTGAGAGGCGTTCTCAAATTCGCCTGCAAGGTAGTGGGCAAGAGTCTGGAGCGGGGAAAGAGACATAGGGGATTTTTGTAGGGACTCACCCAGCTTAAAACGCTGCTGCATAAAGGATTTGCGGTGGATATGCGGTGTGTTCAGAGCGGGTGGTGATGCCTTTGATCCTATCAAGCTCTGACCCTTAGCGCGTTCTATAGCATTCCTTAACAAAGCGCTTGGCAAAGCGCCTGAGAAGCGTA
>JBCBIK010000131.1:0-14993 GCA_038524545.1 Cyanobacteria bacterium J06623_4
AAGAGCGATGTCTACCAAACGGGCTGCACTGCCGCCGGGGCTGATTGTTCGAGCCGGAAAATTTGTATGGAGTACGATGTGGCACACGATGATGTCACAGATGGCCCCGCGCAGCCAGTCTGGAGAATACGTCCGGCCTGAAAGCACTTTCAGAGGGCGAGAGATTTGCCCAGAGGCTGGCCGCTATCGGCTAATCGTTGGGATGAGCTGTCCTTGGGCGCATCGGACGCTGGTGACTAGGGCACTGAAGGGGTTGGAGGATGCGATCGCACTCACCACGGTCTTCCCATCCACAGACGAAGGCATGTGGCTATTTGAACCCGATCAGTCCTTACTCGACTGTCGAACGCTGCCTGAATTCTACCGCGCCTGTCAGCCTGGCTATTCAGGTCGCGCTACCGTCCCCGTCCTTTGGGACAGCCAAACCAACACAATTGTCAGTAATGAAAGCGCCGACATCATCGAATTGCTCAACAGCGAATTTGCAGCGCTGGCAACCGGCCCGGATCTATACCCAGAAGCACTGCGCACAGAAATCGACTCACTCAACGAGAAAATTTATACCAACATTAACAATGGCGTCTACCGCTGCGGATTTGCCCAGACGCAAGCAGCCTACGACAAAGCGGTCAGCGCCCTGTTTGATACACTAGACGACTTAGACAACCGGCTATTGAGCCAGCGATATCTCTGCGGCCAATCGCTCACCCTCGCCGACGTGCGCCTGTTTACCACGCTGATCCGCTTCGATATCGCCTATCACGGCATCTTTAAGTGTAACCGTCGCCGCATCGCCGACTACTCAAACCTGAGCGGCTACGTCGCAGATATCTTCCAGCAACCCGGCATTTCCCAAACCTGCGATATTGAAGCGGTCAAGCGAGATTACTTTGGCAACCTATTTCCACTCAATCCAGGCGGCATCATTCCGATTGGTCCGGGATGGGAAAGCCTCAAAGCGCCCCATCACCGAGAGCGATTCGGCTGACAGCAAATGCCAAACACGGAGGTAAATCCGTGCAAAAATGTCGCATCGCCCACAGGCCCAATCTCTCCATTGCAAAAGAATCCACCAACCGGCAGAGGACCTAAATACTTCTCAAAAAGATCTGAGTCAAAATTGGGCTCATCGTACAGCCCTTCCCCTCGGCCCGTACAAGAAAACAACAATGCCCCGACCGGTGAGCTACCAGCATTTTCACCGCCGAGCTTGTTCTCCATACTCTCGACGCGGTAGCGACGCAGCATCGCCTCTAGGTCTTCTTCAGAGGTTTGCGCATCCCGCATATGAAACTGCACCCGCATCCCCGGACGAATCTTATCGGCAACCGCGATCGCGCCATTGCGCGGGTCCACCCCCACCAAGTTGCGGATCAAAAAGTCTCGTCGGGTCAGGCTCGGCTTAAAGCCACTTTGGGCAACCCCTACAAACAGCGCATTTTGTGCCAGCTCACGCTCCTCTTCATCCATCTCCTGGAAAATGTTTTGCAAAATTTCTAAGGGTGTTTGAGCTTCCGTCAGCGCGTCGGCAGCACCATCGGGTTCTAGCTTGAGCATCACGTTGCGATCGCCCTCACTCACCCGGTACAGCTCACCAATCGGTCGGCAGCCCTGAGCCACAATTGCCTCCAGCACGATCTCACCAGAGAGCGCCACACCCACAATTCCCTCCCGGTAGAGCTTGCCATTGCAAAAGAGGCCGCTATTTTTGCTAAAGCTCTCAATGCCTGCCAGTCCGCCCACCTTCGTAGCGCCCGGATAGGCATAATCCATCCCCTGCAGCAGCTCACTGGTACCTGAAGAAAACGGATCGGCCATTAGCACAAAGCTCGGCTGCGCTGCCGGAGCAACCCCGATCAGCTCGCTCCAAGCCTGAGGCGGACTGTCGAGATCCGGCAAGTCAGCCGCCGTCAGGTGAAAGCTCTCAATCTCGACATCGGGCAGGTGAGCCACCGTAATGCTTAGCGCAGGGCCCTCTTCCACTTCCGCCGGAAAGCCATCGTCCATCCCTATCACCCCGCTCCCGCTACAGCCCACCAGATGGGCAACCGGCAGCTTCTCCTGCAAGAGGGGCATCAGGCGAACGTATTCACTAGCAAACGCCACCGAGACAAACACTAGCGCCAAGTCGGGTTGCGCCCCTAGCTGCGACATCGCCTGCTGGACGACTTCGTCTACCGCAGCTTCTAGCGAGGCACTTGTCGAAATCGCGCTAGCCCATTTCATATTTGCAGATTCCTTAAATAATTCTACGGGTGGAGTAATTTATCCAGAACGGCTGACATAATGAAGTGAGCTTGAGCTATCGTAAACAACGATAGGCAGTAGCTAAACCGCCAGTTAAAAGACTCTTAATATTATGAACTTTGCGGGTTGGATTTAGCTAAGCTCACGTTTTGTGGCCTCAAGCCATCTGCCAATACTGCCATAATCGTGGCCCTGTTTGTCCACGTGCCTACTTCTTACTAGGCGGGTAGCTGAGGAGGTCGCAGAACTGCCATATATGATACGGCAGTTTGGTTTCAGCCAAAGCTACAATAGTTATTGGTCCAAACACTGTTAAAACTCTACTAATTACGGTTTGCCATGAGCGACATTCAAGAAAAAATTAAGACTGAGATCGAGGCAGCTCGTGAAGCCTGCTCTGTAGAAAACGCTGATTCCGAAGCTTGCGCAGCTGCTTGGGATGCTGTCGAAGAGCTGCAGGCCGAAGCTTCTCACCAGCGCGACAAAGAAAGCGAAAAAACACCTTTTGACAAATACTGCGACGACAACCCAGAAGCCGATGAGTGCCGCGTCTACGACAACTAGGGCTTTACATATACTTGGGAGCTAGAGCCGGTCTTTGTAAGAGGCCATTCGTACAGGCTTAGAGCAGTACAGGCCCAGAGCACAGATTCAAGCAGGGAGAGAGTCATCGTGTTGAGATGACTCTCTCCCTGCTTTTTTGCTGTCTCACTGCACACTGATCGTATGGATTTACTTGTTCGTACTTTTGGTATACCTCATCGTGTGCGGCATAGTTTGTACTATCGGTACCTTCCAAGTAGCCTTCACATGAGAAGCCCTTACATGAGGTGAATGTGTCCTAGTAATGAGCGGTTTTCCGCGGTTTTGCGCAAAAATAGAATCTTTAGCTAAGAAAACCTTTCGCAACTTGACAAAAGAGCTTCATGTTGCACAGCAGGTGCTACATTGATTACTGCTCATTTATCCCTTGTTGCCAAGTGCTAAGAGATCCTTCCTCGGTGCTTCCCCTGGTCTGGACCGATTATCGGTTATCGCTGTTGGTTGCCGTTTTTATTCCATTGACGCTGCTAATCTGGTCGTGGGTTAAGAAAGCAGAGGCCATCAGCGCGCTGCTAACTATCTACTGGCGAGTCGCAACGCTGATAGTGATCACCTATTATTTGATGATAGGCGGTCTGTCCATCGGATTTGTAACCGCGATTCTGGCTAGGGTGCTTATTCCTTTGAGCCTATGGTTTTGGGCAGATCTCAATGAGGAAATTCGAGAGCAGCCCAAGCGATCGCTCAACCTCGGATTTAATGCCTGGCGCTGGGCAATCACCGCTTACTGCGTGGTTGGCTTAGTGCTTCGGCTCTTGTTTGTTTCCTGCGCCTTTTCTAGTGCCGCATTGAGCAGCGATCGCTGTCAGGCTTGGCTTGCACCTGCCATGAAGCTTCGGGAAACCTTCCACAGCGGCCTGACGCCCGGTTTCCTGGGCTTTTGGGGAATCTTGGGCCTGGTGATCTATGCGCTTTACCTAGCTTATTTCCTATTCGTGAAGCTAGGCCGTCAGGGCCGCTCCGCACTCAATCAGTAGAGGGCCGTACGTCTTAGCCGTACGTCATACAAGTAGAAATGAGCTGCGCACCACTCGCCACTCGCCTAGAAAACTACACCCTCTCCCACCCGGAAGAGGTGCTGCTGGTGCAGGTGACCGTAGACGATGAACCAGATCAGATTCTCATTTTTAAGGGCTTTTCAAGTTCTCTCATGCGGTCGACCGCATTTGACCCCGAAGTTCCCGTGCTGCCTGAAGCAGCTGTTATTCAGTCAATTGATAGACTAAAAGGGCCTTACCTACCGCAGTCGCCCAGCTACATTGAGCAGAATATTCCACTGCAGGATTTTCTTATCCGCCTCGATCAGTCAGGCTTATAAAGGTCATCTGTAGCCACTGGCTGTATCGGCAGATTACAACACAGTATTTAGCAATTACTTAGCAATTGCTAAGAATCACACATTCATCCAGTGACCTGTCACAATGGTGAAGTCTTCTGTTGCTCAGGTAAGTCCCTATTGGTAGACACCCAAACTATGTACAAAACTCGAGACCTACATGTGGTTGAGAACCGCCCCTTGCTCCCACCCAATCAACTGCTTCAGCAGCTGCCACTGACTGAAACCGCAGCCACCCTGGTCACCCAAACGCGCGATCGCATTCGCAATATCATGCACAACGAAGACCGTCGCCTTTTGGTGATCGTCGGACCTTGCTCTGTGCATGATGTCGAAGCCGCCTACGACTACGCTCAAAAACTCGTCACGCTACGAGAGCGATTTTCTGAGCAGCTAGAAGTCGTGATGCGCGTGTACTTTGAAAAACCCCGCACCAGCATTGGCTGGAAAGGCCTCATCAACGACCCCCACCTAGACAACAGCTACGACATCAACGAAGGTCTGCGGCTTGCACGCAAGCTCCTCCTAGACTTGGCAGAGCTAGGCCTACCCGCCGCCACCGAGCTGCTCGACCCTATTACCCCCCAATACATCGCCGACGTCATCTCTTGGACAGCCATCGGTGCCCGCACCACAGAAAGCCAAACCCACCGGGAAATGGCCTCTGGCCTCTCCATGCCCATCGGCTTCAAAAACAACACCAACGGCAGCTTGCAGGCAGCTTCCAACGCCATGCTAGCCGCTAGCCAACCCCACCATTTTCTCGGCATTAACAGCAGCGGCCACGCGAGCATCGTCTCCACCACAGGCAACGCGGATGGTCACCTAGTGCTGCGTGGCGGCAAGCAAGGCCCCAACTACGAACTTGCCCACGTCGAAGCCGCTGCCCGTGCCCTCGCCGACCAAAACCTCAATCCTCGGGTCATGGTTGACTGCAGCCATGCCAACGCCAACAAAGACCACAACCGTCAGGTCACCGTACTAGACGACGTTGCAGAGCAAGTGCGAGCTGGCTCCCAACACCTCATAGGCGTCATGATTGAGAGCCATTTGGTAGAAGGCAAGCAGTCCATCTCTAAAAACAAAGAAGACCTCACCTACGGCCAAAGCATCACCGATGCCTGCGTCAACATCGAGACCACGTCCACCATGCTCGAAAACCTGGCTAAAGCAGTGACCCAGGCAAACGAAGCGTATGCAAAGACCGAAAAGGTAAGTCGCGCATAGTCTCTTATAGCTGAGCCTAGTGCCTTAGCTGTAAGGGCTAAAAAAGAGGAACACTGACGTTCAGTCCCGCACCGTAAAAGGTGTCGTTTAGGTTGACACCTCGGGTAGAAGAGCGGCCAAATCGGGTCCCACCGAACAGGCTCACGCGGCTCTCGGGCGTCAGGTTATAACTAATGACGCCCAACACCTGCTGGTAGGTATCGAAGCGAGATACCTGCGTGTAGTCGTCAAAGTCGAGCTGGTAGAGCAAACTCGTGCGAAAGTTCCGCGAAATTCCGTAGTTCAGGGAAAGGGTAAACGTCTGTCTAAGCCGACTTGCCGACTGTGGGTCGGCGAATCCTAGGCGCATTTGGTAAAAGCTATCAAGCCAAGTCTTTTTGTTGATAATGCTGCGATGGCTAATTAGCGTATCAATGTAGTGAACGCTAAACAGCCGCTCTCGGTAGCCGGGTGAATAGAGTTTTTGGTTGCGCCAGCCAATTTGGGCGAAGGTGCGAGGTAGTAGCCGCTGTCGAATGCCAGCCTGCACTTCTACCTCGTTGTAGTTGACACTGTCAAAGTTGCTATACCGGGCTAGATTTGTCTCTGCGATCGCAAACAAGCTGGTATTGTCTGAAATACGAGGAAATACAAAAAACGTCAGTCCAGACTGATATATCTGATCCTCTAGTTGGGGCGTTGAGCGAAAAGCATTTTCAGTATCCAAAAATCCCAGACGCCCACCGAGAAAGGCAATTGGTGGCTTGGGCAATGGCGGCGGTGCCTGGGCCGTTTGCAGCAGTCGCAAAATGCCTAGCTCTTCATTGTCGCGCGATCGCAGCTGTATCAGCCGCAACGTCCCCAGCTCATCATCAAGAACGTCATCCTCCTGCACAATTACATTTTGTTCGCTAAGCAATTCCGACAGCAGATCGACAGACTCCTTGTGGCCATTCCACCTATCAATACCGACTGCACTGTCCTTATCCAAAAGCAGCGCCGCTCCCTGCTCTGGGCCTTGGTCAGAAACCTGCTTAGAAGCTGGCTCCACCGGTTCGACCAGACTTGTGGCAGGCGCACCCTCACCCGAATTACCCAAGGGCACGTCGTCCACAGGCGCATTATCCACAGGCACATCATCAGAGGCAACCTCAACTGAAGCAGCCTCAACGTCGCTCTCAGCCTCAAGCGGGTCTGAAACCTCTTGCTGAGCAGGGACCGCTACAGCGATTAGCGCCGCTTCAGCCAGCATAGGGGTAGCGCCTGTAGATGCTGTTGTGTCCGGCTTGTAATCGATCAAATCCGCTTCTAGTTCTGTTTTAGCAGCGTCCGATTCTGTCTCAGAAGTAGCAGTGCCGACTAGCTGCGCTACGGCTTCGCTGTCGGACAACGCCCGCATCCAGTCGGCACTGCTCACCGCTGAATCAGTAGGTTGCCAATCTAGGCTAATCGCCTCCAAATTAGGAACAGCCTGCTCGGCAATAGACTGCTCAGCGATAGACCGCTGTGAATTAGCTCTAAGCAATTTCGCGATGCTGAGATAGGGTCGCCCTTGAGAAGCACTCTGCTCGCTCTGTCGATAAGCTATCAAGCCGGCTAACCCTTCAGAATAAGCAACACCCTGGCCAACACTAAAACAGCCCTTCTTCTTCAGTACCTTCTTTACTGGCCCTTTCGACAGCGCCTTTTCTGGCTTCACAGAAAACCGCGGAGCAGGAAGGGCACCTTCCACGTCCGTTTCTACAAGCCTTACCAAATTTGGGGACAGAACTAAACCATGACAGTCAGCAGCAGGCCCGGCCTGATCTGAATGCTTTTCGGAGACTTGTTCAGAAGTGCGTACAGAAGGGCTTTGGTTTTCTTCACGGGTAAACCCTTTAGCGTTCGTCTCTGCCAGTACAGCTGTGCAGAGTACATTGATCATTCCTCCCAATCCAAGGCTGAGCTTCAGCACCTTTTGACAACTAGGAGGGATAGCCTGATTTTGCATATAAAAATGAACCCAGCAGACACAAGGAGATCAGCTGCGAGTCTAATGAAAAGGGGACTGTATGGTAGAAGCTTTGTTTTTCGGTAGCAGCTAGGTGCGCAATTAGCTTTTTTTAGGGTAATCAGCGCTTTCCGCCAGCAAACCATAGCACAGCGATAACCGTGGCATTGTCAAAAAGCCACATTAATCGGCCGCATCAATTATAAAGGCCTATCTAAGCAGTGTCAGCTCCTCATCTCGAATAAAATCAAGTAAACTCGATGGGATGCCACGCAAACCGAAACATTATCTGCCAGTAAAAGTTTATTGCCACCCTAACGAGATAAGATATTAGGCAGAGAACTGGCGGGTAGGGCTGGCTTGCCCGAGCATTACCCATCACATTTCTGTGCATCTATCCCACCTATCAAACTCCGCACATTAGTCCGTGTAGAAGAAACATTAGAATGGCTGCGCCACCTACGTAGAGGACCCTTTATGTAGAGGGACCTTTGTGAAGGTTAGGAGAAGAAGCTCGTTTGGAGTCTGGCCCTGAGACTAACTTAAGACTAGCTGGAGTCAAGTTAGAGTCTAAAGATTTCCAAATCTGGGCCTATCTAATCCTAATCCTATAAGGGAGCCGTCTTTCAGCAGCTGACGAAATGTTACACAAACTTTTCTGCGTGTAGTCGTTCTACCGATACGTGAGTCGCTCTGGCTAGTTTTCTTACCAATAAATTTTATGAGTGGAAATTATTCCAAATCTAGATACTCCATGCGCAGATTATCTTTGGGCCTCTCGACAGCGCTCGGTATTGCCGGAATGCTTCTAGTTCCTTACTCGGTGAGTGCGCAAGGGCTCGAGATAGAGTCCGAGATAGAGCCCGAGGCCCTATCCTGGGCCCGCGTAGATTTTCTGCGAAATCGGGTGCAGCTCGTGCCCAAAGAGCAGCGCGGAAGACGAGCCAGAATCTCCGACATTCTCAGCGTCGGCGACTCCCTACGGACGGCTAGAGAATCACGCGCCGAACTCCGGTTTAATGACGGCTCACTGGCGCGGATCGGCGAACGCGCAACCTTTCGCTTTACCCCAAATACACGAAACTTTCAGCTGAGTAATGGAACTGTGTTGCTTTTGATTCCGCCTGGGCGTGGCCGCAGCACAATTCAAACCCCTAACGCAGTCACCGGCATTCAGGGGTCCGCGCTCTTCGTCCGATACATTCCTGAAACCGACACTACTATTGTTGGCGCACTGACCGACAACCCCAACGGTCCCATGGTGCTCTTCAATCGAGACGGCTCCGAACAGCAAGCCCTCCGAGCCAACGAAATCGGCGTCATCGAAGGCAATCAAATCACAGAGCTCTACCAGTTCGACGGCACGCTCTTTTGGCAGAGCAGCGGCCTTGCAGAAGGCTTCAACTACCTCACAGATTCATCATCGACCGGCTCTGACGCGCTAGACGGGGTTCGCCAAGAAATTAGAGATGCCATTTCCAACCAGGCCCCTCTCACCAGCGATAGCGTCATTGTCAATCCAGATTCATTTACTCGGCCAGAGCCTACCGGAGCTCCAGGGGCAAGCCAGCCGGGCCCGGTAGGGGCTACATCCGGCTCGCCCGAAAGCGGACAGGATTCAGCCATAGGCGCAGACGACACAACAACCATCGACACGGGAATAGATGCTGATTTAGAAGAGTCTGAGGGTCCGGCCCTCGAGTTTCAAAACTCCCCCGCGCAAGACTACTTACAGGGAAGCATCGATACCTTAGAAGAGGAGGATCTAGAAATTGGCGTGAACAATTCTCTAGCACCTGCCGTGTCTCAGGGCAGTGGCTCAAATGGCGACACTACCGCCAGTACCCAAACAGAAGACGAAAAGGAGACAGCGGTTGATGCGACCTCTGACCCTGATGAAACAGAAGGCGACCCAGCTCGCCTACCTGTCACTGATGACAATGCTGATGTCATCATCGCCGACCCAGCCACCCAGCCATCTGTCATATCAGGACCGGGCGCTTCAGACGACAGTAACAGCAACGACAACCCAACCGTTCAGCCTTTACCACCCAACGCGCTGACTGACGACTCACCCACTGATGAGGTGCCGATAGACGACGTGCCCAATAGCGACGCACCTGCTGACGACCCAGTCGAGCTCCCCGTCAATCAGGGTGATGTGCCAGATGACAGCCTAATCTTGGATGAAACTCCTGGCGACACAGCAGGAGACGGCGTCATTGAGGTGACTGAAGACGACTTAAATAATGTACCGAATGACGTTCCGAATAACGAAAGCGACCTCATCGTTCCAGACAGCAGTGAACCGCCTAGTAATGAGCTTCCCAGTAATGGGCTAATCGACAATGAAGGAATAGCTGTTCCGAATGATAGTGCTGCCGATGCGCCTGATTTAGAAACGCCCATTCCAGAGGTAACCGTCGAAGGGCCAACTATAGAAGAGCTAGACACAGAAGGATTGGGCACAGAAGTACCGGGCGGAGAGCTTGGTGGCGCACCGACGGGTAGCGGAGATCTCTTACTACTCGAAGAGACCTTGCCTATTGAGGTTCAGCCTATAGAAGGCCTGGAAGAATCTACCATTCCACCCACGGCGCCTGATGCAGCACCTCAGCTCGTCGAAGACCCAACGCTCGATCCATTGCCATCTCAAGTCGAGAAGATAGACGAACTCCCGACACCAGAACCCATCATGGACGTGATGGAATCTAGCGAGGCAACAGGAAGTGATAACTAGGTGACAACTACGCGATACCTATGAGCGATACTTCAGCAGTGGCCAACGAGGGTGACTAACTTTCGACTAGCTTTCTCCATCCTCTGCCAAGTTGGGTTCTGAGGTGGGCTCTCGCCGAGTTTCTAGCTCGTTTGGCCAGTGGTCTGGCAGAATCTGAGTCTCCTCAAGTTCTGGATTCGTGGCAATCACCCCTGGCCGAGTGCCCTGGTTATAGGTGCGCTCCGTCAGTTTAGAAAAATCTTCGTCTAGGTAGCTTTCCTGCACGACGGGGTCGCCGGTGAGTTGGTTATCGTCAAGCGTTTGCAAGTCTGCAAGCACTTGGTCACTGGAGCCATAGCGATTGTTAAAGTCGTAGCGCACCATTTTGTTGATAATTTGGCATAGCTCCGGCGATAGGTTCTCGAGCTTATGAGACCAGATGACTTCACCACTTTCACTACGCTTCAGTGCGTGGGGAGGGCGACCGGTTAAGGCTTCAATGGCGGTAATACCCAGCGCATAAATATCACTTCGAACGGTCGGCATACCAGCCGACTGCTCACTAGGCATGTAGCCTTGAGTGCCAATACCCACGGTGGACGTGATCCGGGTATTGGCCTCTTCACTCAGCTTGTTTGAAATTGTTTTGACAGCGCCAAAGTCAATTAGCACGTAGCGGTGATCGCGCTTACGCAAAATAATATTTGAAGGCTTGATATCTCGATGAATGACGCCTTGAGAATGCACAAAACTCACCACGGGCAGCAGATCGCACAGCATATTGACAACCGCTCTCTGAGAAAGGGGCCGACTGCGAGACAAAATATTTCGTAAGAGCGTGCCTTCTATCATCTCCTGTACCAGATAGAAGGTCTGCTGCACCTCGAAATAGGCCAGCAGTTGAGGAATTTGGCTATGCTCGCCCAAGTTGCCTAAGACGACTGCTTCTGCCTCAAAAAGTCGCCGGGCTAAATGATGCGACTTTGGGTTGTCGCTGACGATCTTGAGCTGTTTGACAACGCAGATAGGATCGCCCGGTCGCAGGGTGTCTTGAGCTAGGTAAGTTTCACCAAAGCCGCCCGCGCCCAACACCTCTAAAATTCGGTAGCGATCGCGCAGCAAAGAGCCCACAATTTCAGCTCTGTTAACCTCCAAGAGATCTTGAAAATCATCCTGCTGACTGATAATTTCCTGCACCACCGGAGACGTTGCATAGCGCTCAAGCGCCGTCCGCAGGCGCTTACGTTTCAGCCGCTCAGCCGTAAAGCCCAAGCCAAAGTCCATCAGACCCATCGTTGCGATCGCCAGCATTGGCGTGCCCGTGATCAAAATAGTCTGGGCACCTGCAAAGGTAAAGTAGCTCACGAGGCCCCACAAGCCCAGCCCTCCGCCAAAAATTAGCGCCCGTCTCGACTGCCTGTGCGTCTGCGTCGCTAACCCCATCACTAGCAGCCCAGCCCCCAGCACAACCAAAGCATTTAAGGACGGTCGTTTAATCAGCGGCTTGAGAGCGACATCTCGGTCCAAGGTCGCCACCGTATTGGCCAAAATCTCGACCCCGGCCATGCGCGCAAAGGGCGTATTGTGAAAATCCTGCCGTACCGCTGCCGTCGTCCCAATGATGACAATCTTATCTTTGAAAAAGTCACCAGAATCTAAGTAATTGCGCCAAGGATCATCATCCAGCACATACCAAAAAGGCAGCTGCTCGAAGGTATTTTGCGGTCCAAAGAAAAAAATATTTTCTTGAGGCTCATCGCTAAATGGTTTTCGGGCCGCTTTTAGCGTTGCTTGGGCAAAGCTCAGTGGCTCCTCCATCACCTCATCCAAGGTAACCGCCGAAGCCCCGAAGAAATCAGCCTCCTCCTCCGCCAGCTCAGCCAAAAAAACCTGCCCCAGCCGATGAATTTGCCGATTCGGCTCTAGGTGAAAGTTAATAGAGCCAATGAGCACCCCGGCCTCTTCAAACTGCTCAAGGGGAAACATTGGATCAGTCCAAACGCCCTGGCGCCTGATATCACTGCTGTAGTCTGCGGCTAGCACGATGCGATCGCTGTAGCGACTCAGCACCTCTGTAAAAGCAGCATCATCCGCCGGGCCATAGGCACTCGTTTCCGTAAACAAAACGTCAAGTGCGATCGCCCTTGCCCCAGCTTCCATCATTCGTTCAATCACCTGGGCATAGGCCTGTCGCTGCCAGGGCCAAGATTCAATCGGCTTCAGCGACTCATAGCGTTCAGGATTTTCACGGTAATACTGCCCCTGCGATAGAGACTCTTCGTCAATCGCCAAGATCACAATATCTCCGGGCGCTTCAACCGGTCCCCTAATCTCAAAAAACAGGCTCTGAACCTGCCGCTCCCATAGGTTCACAATGCCCAGCTCTAGAGCTGCAGCACCGGCTGCGACGACCGTACATGTCGCAGAAACCATCGCTCGCCAGTACTTCTGAAAGGTCCGCCGTTGCCAAGTTGAAAACCGATCTTTAGAGGTCAGCGTGAGCGTATCCTCACCGGCGGGTTTGGGCTTATGGGCACTTACTTGTTCGGGTTTAGGCATGGCCGCAAAAAAGAATCATCGAAAGCTTGCTGAGTCACTATCTGAGTCACGAAAGAATCGCCTGACGTGACATGTTGAAATGTACACCGCAAATATGCGTAAGTATTGACTGTATCAAAAAGAACCTTCTTTCTGAAAAAGAGACTATAATGTCGGGATACATCCTGTACCAACAGGGTAATCTTAGGCCTCCACTTGTAACTTTATCCCTAGCCAATAGGCTAGAAATCCTATTTCTATTGTGTATTGCCCCTGTTTGAGCGTACTTAGCTGGCGTATACCACCTGCGTAAGCGATTCACATAAGCCAATCGCGTGGTTACACGCGTAGCTCACAGTAGCTCATAAGCGTATTTGCTTGCTGCTCAACTGTTATGCACCCACCTCTACGTTTTTGGCTCATGTGATACCAGCCTGCCTATCTGGCAGGTTATGTATTTAGCTCATGGTCCAAAGCGTTCTACGCTGCTCCGGACAAACGATAGCTTTTTACAAGTTTATTTTTTGCTCCAGAGGTCGTGTTCTAAGGTCACGTTTCCAGGTCACACTGTCAAGCTCGCGGTGCTTAGGCACCTCCATACGGAGCATCTATATCTAAGTATCTTTTAGCGACTGGCAGATTCTATGACTTCTCTCAGCAAAGTTTCTTCCCGCATCTTACTCTTATCTAATTCTTATGGTATTACCAACACTCAACCGGCTGTCTATTTTTGTAGATGGCAACAATATGTTTTATGCCCAGCAAAAGAATGGCTGGTTTTTTGATCCTAAAAGGGTACTTGAATATTTTGTAAAAGAAATTCACGGTATCTCTTTGGTAAACGCATTTTGGTATACCGGGCTGAAAGATCCTCAAGACCAAAGGGCCTTCCGAGACGCCCTGATCAGCTTGGGTTACACCGTTCGTACAAAAGTTCTTAAAGAATATTACGACGATACCTCCGGACGCTATTCTCAAAAAGCGAACCTAGACATCGAAATCGTTGTAGACATGTTTAACACCGTCGATCAGTACGACCGAGTTGTTTTGCTAAGTGGCGATGGCGACTTCGAGCGAGCAATTGAGCTGCTGCGCTCAAAAAGCACTCACATTACGGTTGTCTCTACCGAAGGAATGATCGCTCGCGAACTGCGCAATGTCACTGATCGGTACATCGACCTCAATAAGATTCGCAAACACATCGAAAAGGCGGAGTAACCGTCCTCCGCCATACATCAGCGAGTTCAATACCAGGACTACAGAAATTTCCGTGGCCTTACAGGCTCCAGCCTGCTTTTGAAGCGATTGACTTCATTGCCTCGCGGAGCTTCATTTGCTCTCGGTATTGCTGCTGCAGCTGAGGATCGCTGTTTATCCAGCCGATGACCAGAGCACGCTCTTCTTCGGTCACTTCATCATCTAAGAAGGCGCTCAGCAGAAGAAACTTGTCATCGGGGGTATAGGCCACACCCTCGTTCGATGTGTCTACATTATTTTCGCTTAAGTTGCTCCCGGGAAGGTCGCTTTCGTCGGCCTTGCATCGGTGGTCATCATTGGAGAGCGATCGCTCGCTTGTCTCCGCTTGGGGCGAATGGCCAACCTTAGGAGTTAAGGCCACAGGGGCAGACTCTAAGGTGGCCGTGTCCAGAGCAGGCTCTAGCACGGTCGTACAGGTCTGCTCACCATATATGTAGGTAGAGGAGGAGATATTTTCCGAATATCCGCCGTAGGCATCAGAGATGATCTGAGTGAACTCTATTTCCTGCGGAGAAAGGGAGCTTGCGAGCTGAGAATGAGCGTTGAAATTTGAAGTCATAACGCGCCTGAAACTATGCCATGAGGCGAGGGAAGGAGGATCCGCTGTAGATATGCACCCGGACTTCGGGCTTGGGACGAGTGTGTTGTGTAATTAGCGTTTTTGGTAGGTAGTGAAGTCACTTACGAGCCGTATGAATCCTGAGCCATTTGCAATAAATGCAAGTCCCCAAGTGTATTCGTATGGTTCGCCCTTATATTGCTGACGCTCGTAAACGCAACGCGTCTATGTGCGCAACGTTAGCGACTGCACGAGTGCCTGCAAACTCGCATTTCGGAAGATATTTCGAAACTTATTGAATATGCTTGCAAGTGTAATGAGCTGTCAAAAACTTAAGCTAAAGCTTTTTCTGATGTCGCTATCTGAACGAAAGCTGGAACGGCAAACTATAGAAGGTGTTAGGCCATAGCCCTGCCGCAAAAATTTGAACGTATAACTGTCTAAGGGGTTAGACGAATAAGCTTCAAAATAGATTCACGATTTACAGGATTTTCGTTATCAGTGATAGCACGGTTAGACCATTACTGGGGGGATTTGT
>JBCBIK010000132.1:0-14536 GCA_038524545.1 Cyanobacteria bacterium J06623_4
AGGCACCGTAGGACTCACCAACACATCCACATCTTCAAACGCCTTTTCAAAATCTTGTTTCATCAGCGTACGAACCTTCTGTGCCTTGAGATAAAAGGCATCGTAATAACCCGCAGAAAGCGCATATGTACCAATCATAATGCGCCTTTTCACCTCATCGCCAAAGCCCTCAGCGCGAGTTTTGTTGTACATCGAGAGGAGATTGGGTTCCTTCGCACGTAGGCCATAGCGAACGCCGTCGTAGCGAGCCAAGTTTGCAGAGGCCTCGCAAGGGGCAATGATGTAGTAAGCCGAGACGCCATAGTTAAACCGAGGGCAGGAAACGGTTTTTACCTCTGCGCCAAGCGCCTTCAGCTGCTCAATGGCCGTAGTCACCGCGTCGCCAACTTGGCTGTCGAGCCCTTCACCAAAGGTCTCTTGGATAATGCCAATCTTGCGACCTTTGAGAGGCTGCTCGGTATCCTTTTTGAGAAATTGAGTGTAGTCGGGAATTTCAACATTGAGGCTGGTGGCATCTTTGGGATCGTGACCCGCGATCGCACTCAACAAAATCGCCGTATCTTCCACCGTACGCCCAAACGGTCCAATCTGATCGAGCGACGAAGCAAACGCCACTAGGCCAAAGCGCGACACCAACCCATAGGTGGGCTTCATGCCGACAATGCCACAAAAAGACGCCGGCTGACGGATCGAGCCGCCCGTATCTGACCCTAGCGAAATGGGTGCCTGACCGCCCGCTACCGCTGCTGCCGAGCCGCCAGAAGAGCCCCCCGGCACCCTGGAAGTGTCCCAGGGATTTGCCGTGGTTTTGAAGGCAGAATTTTCTGTAGAGCCGCCCATGGCAAACTCGTCCAAATTGGTTTTTCCAACGAACACAGCGCCCGCCGTGTCCAATCGCTCAGTCACCGTGGATTCGTAAGGGGGCACGAAGTTTTCTAGGATTTGTGAGCTGCAGGTGGTGCGGATGCCCTTGGTGCAGAGGTTGTCTTTTAGGGCGATGGGAATGCCTGCTAGCAGGCCGATATCTTCTCCGGCGGCGATTTTTTCGTCTACCGCTTTGGCTTGGGCGAGGGCTTTTTCTGCCGTCAGCGAGACAAAGCTATTGAGCTGAGGCTCTACCGCTTGTGCCTGCTCAAGCTGTGCCTGAGCAATCTCAACCGCACTACGGGACTTGCTAGTGAGCTGTTGGTGCAACTCGCGGATAGCTGACATTGGGGTTCCTCTAAACAATCGCTCCAGTTAGCTAGGGTAGCAGGGTAATGCGCGCTCGGGCCAAAGCTTTCAAACTACCTAGCTGATCGGTTTCACTAATAGATAAAAACTCGTTTTGAATAATCTGCTAGGTGATCTGCCAATTTATGTCCCGATAGAACGCTATCCTTCTCGAAAAAAAAGTTGATTTGTCAGTTAAATTCACTGAGCCAATCGGCAGATCTAACTGGTCTGCCTATGCTCTAGCCGTTTGGCTTATGTGCTCTAATTGCCTGCGCGCATAAAGCGGGTACCTGGGCACCCTCGTGCCAGAGCCGACCAAGGCGCTTTCCTGTCCACCTTCTCTTTAAATATTTCAATGTCCGGCTTCTGGTATTCTGCCGCGATCGCAACCACCACCGCTGCACTTTTCAGCCTGACAGCTGACGTCGCCACTGAGCGCACCCGTACCCTTTCCCCTTCGCAGACTGCCAATTCTCAAGCGCAAAAGAGCCACCATTCAGACGCCGGGGCTGCTGCAAACTCAGAGAACGCTACCCCTCTCACCGGACAGCAACGCTATCAGCAGGCGATGACGCTGGCGAACGAGGCCGTCGTAGCCTACCAGTCGGCCCGTCAGGAAGAGACGCTGGCCCAGCAGGTCGCCTTTACCCGCCAAGAACGCGACCTCTGGCAGCAGACCTTAGAGCTACTGATGTCTATCCCTGCAGATGCTGCAGAGTACGCTCAGGCCGCTCGCAAGACAGTGCAGTACCGGCAGCTGCTCGCAACCGCAGAAGGCAAGCTAACCAAAGCTGACCGCACCTTCTTGACCCAGATTATTCAATCTGCCCGGGTCGATCCGCAGCGAGTTCATGTGACGCTGTGTCAGCTTGGCGGGCCCGTAACCCAGTCACACAGGCGATCACGAAAGGGGCGCAGCCACTCCAAAACAGGACGGCTCAATCGCGATCGCTGCCGTGATCATCAAGGTGATATGCCTATGGCCAGCCCGGCCAGCCTGATCAAGCTACCGATTGCGATCGCGCTGCTCGATAAAGTCGCTACTGAGAACGTCGACCTGAGCAGCAGAATTTACATTGACCCAGGTAATTTTACGGAGAATGCAGCGGGTGCAAATATCGAAGTTGGCCAGGAGTATCCTCTCTCCCAGGTGATGACCCGCATGATCAACGAAAGCAACAACATTGCGACCAACCAGCTGATCGACTACGTGGGCCGTGACGACATCGCCGAGACCCTTTTAGACCGGGGGTATACTAGCACCCTAGTGGGCCATAAGTTGGCAGGTGATCGCATCCTGCCCAAAAACCCCGGCACCCAGACCAACCGAGCCACCACCAACGACATCACCGTAATGATGGCCCACACCTACAGTCTGGAGAATCCGGGTGACGAAGAGCTGCTCAAGGCCCTAGTCAGTCAAAACGATCAGGAGTTTGGCCATCAGGCGCTACAAGACTTAGACCCCACCGTAAAATGGCTAGGAGAGAAAACAGGTCAAAATAACCGCGTTATTGGCTCTACGCTGGCGATGGAGGTGGGCGCTGATCGCTACGCGCTGACCGTTGCCATCGACCACAGCGCCGATCCCCACGCCATGCGTGCCATTATTCGCCAGGTAGCAGAGTACCTGCTGGCGGCAGGACCACTGACCGAAACGTCCGACCGATCCCCAGCCCCACCGTCCGCCGCGCTGGATTCAGAGAACCCAGAACACAAGGATTCTGAAGAGAAAGCGCAGGCACTGCTGGAAACCGCTTCTTGAGCGTAAGGTCAGCGTCAGCTGACCCATCGGTTTGACTTTTCTGAGAATGTATTCTGCCCCACAGAAATTAAGATTTCTACCAACAGAATTGAATATATGTAGCGATCCCCCCTTGCCATCTGACCCCTGCACGCTCACACTTAAGTGTGAAGTGAGGATGGCCTTTTTCAGTGAGCCAGGAATGACGTTGTGAAAAGAGTTCTTTCGATTATTTTGGGAGGCGGCGCTGGCACCCGTCTCTATCCACTGACCAAATATCGCGCTAAGCCCGCTGTCTCCTTGGCAGGCATGTATCGTTTGATCGATATTCCAGTCAGTAACTGTTTAAATTCCGATATTTTAAAAATCTACGTTCTCACTCAGTTCAATTCGGCGTCGCTCAACCGACATATTTCCAAGGCCTACAACTTTTCTACCTTTAGCGACGGCTTTGTCGAGGTTTTGGCTGCTCAGCAAACGCCCGACAGCCCTAGCTGGTTTGAGGGAACAGCCGATGCGGTTCGTAAGTACCTATGGATGTTCGAAGCGGCAGATGTAGACGAATTTATCATCCTCTCTGGCGACCATCTCTATCGGATGGACTACAGCGACTACGTGCTGAAGCACAGAGAAAGCGGGGCAGACGTCACCCTCTCAGTCGTACCGATTGGCTACAAGACGGCTTCTAGCTTCGGCCTGATGAAGGTAAACGAGAACAATCGCATTGTCGAGTTCTCAGAAAAGCCAAAGGGTGAGGCGCTAGAGGCTATGAAGGTCGATACGACGGCGATGGGCCTTTCGCCAGAAGAGGCGGCAGAGAAGCCCTTTATCGCGTCTATGGGCATTTACGTGTTCAAAAAGCAGGTGCTGATCGACTTGCTTCGCAACAACCCTGAGCAGACGGACTTTGGTAAAGAAATCATTCCAGCCTCCGCCCGCGACTACAACGTGCAGGCTTACCTGTTTAACGGTTATTGGGAAGATATCGGAACGATTGAAGCCTTTTACAATGCCAATATCGCGCTGACTGACCAGCCCGATCCCGCCTTTAGTTTTTACAGCGAAGATGCGCCGATTTACACGCGATCGCGCTACCTCCCTCCCAGTAAAATCCTCGACTGCCAAATCACAGAGTCTATTGTCAGTGAAGGCTGCATCCTCAAGCAGTGCCGCATTCACAATTCTGTCATTGGCCTGCGACAGCGAGTGGGTGCCGACTGCGAGATTGACAGCGCTCTGCTCATCGGTGCGGACTACTACGAGAAGATGGACCTCGACAAAGAAGTGCCCAAAACTGATCAGATTCCCATCGGTATCGGTGAAGGCTCTGTGATTCGCCGGGCCATCATCGACAAAAACGCCCGCATCGGTCGCAACGTGAAAATCATTAACAAAGACAACGTTGAAGAAGCCGAAAGAGAAGCTGACGGTTACTACATTCGCAGCGGTATCGTTGTGGTTCTCAAGAATGCGGTCATTCCTGACGGTACCGTTATCTAGCTTTGCGGTGCTAGTTGCAGGAGCCCAGCAATTGAAAGCAAACAAATGAAAGCAGATGAAAACTGACAGGGGCTCTGGCAAAGGCTAGGGCCTTTTTTTGTGACCATGCGCAGTATGTCGTGCAATAGCTAGCAGATAGACCGTGCCGAGCAGGTGAGCTAACTCAAATCGCGGATCCTGCAACCCATACGCCTATAATCTGCATAGTTCAGTGACGTCAGCGGTCGCCCTTGTAACTTGAGTACCCATCCATCTACCCAATCTCTGCTATATCGTTTCATAGACCCTCTCAGCCTGAAAATCTCCCATGCAGCCGGATAGCCCCGCCGCCGACAGCGACGACTCACAACAGCAAAACCCCGCCGCTTCCCCAGATGCTGTCAATCAGTCCCATCCCCCCACCAATCCAACCATTCCCTCAAAAGACCCGGCCAAGGAGCTGACGACACCGCCGTTCTCACTTGTGCCAGGGCTGCAGGCGAGTCCGTTGGAAACGTTGCAGCGTCGCTACGCAGACCAGCTCAGTCAGGATATTGAGCAGCTAGAGGCACAGAAGACGCGGCTACAACAGGAGATTTCTAGCCTTCGGCAAGACTACGTCACGCTACATGCCCAAGCTCAGCGGCTAAGACAGACCACAGGACCTGCTGGTTCTATGTCTGCCGCGCGGGGCTCAGAGGCGACGCTGCAGCCAGAAAAAATTTTTCCTGCTGTCGGCCCGGTCTTGCCGGGGGAAACGGAAGCGACTGGGCCGCCACCTGCCGAGGCTAAGTCAGCACCGCTAAATCCGGCTCCAAAAAGCCGTTCGATTGAGCTGCCGACACCGGCAACATCAGAGCAGCGCCGCAGACGAAGTGCGCGTCGCAAAGAACCCGTTGCCCTGGTGACGGTTCGCAAGCGATCGCCTAGAAAAGGCATTGTTTTGAGTGCGATCGCCACTGCGCTGATCGCCTGGCACTACGGCGCGGTCAGTGCGCTGGGCAATGGTGGCAGCTGGCTAGGCTTGGGTATCGATCAGTTGGGGAGTGGTTTTTTGCCAATGGTTGCCCTGCTGTGGTTGAGGATGCTGGTGATGGTGCCTGCCCTACTGCTGCTGGCCCCGCAGCTCCACACAGACACCTGGGAAGATTTGCAAGACTGGTTTTACAACCGTGAACGGGTTTTGATTTTGTTGATCGGGAGTGGCGTTGCGCTCTTCTTTTCGCAGGTATTTCTTTACCAAAGCGTGGGGTTGGCCGGGCCGGTGGTCGCTACGGCGCTGCTGTTTTTGTATCCGTTGATAGCGACGCCGCTGGGGTTGGGCCTGCGGCAAGAGCAAGGGCTCTCTGGCTTTGGATTGCTGGCAATGGTTGCGATCGCCATGGGTGGCTTTCTGACGGTTCGCCCCATCCTATCGACAGATGCACCGGCTACCTGGCTAGGGCTGCTCGCTAGCCTGGCGTTTAGCCTGTACATTGTGCTGACAAACTTGAGCTACCGGCAGCAGTGCCATCCTATTCCGGCTGCGGTGGTTCAGTTTTCTACAGTCGCGGTGGTAGGCAGCCTCATCCTATTGGTAAAGCCGTTGACGCTGGTGAGCATCAGCTGGACGAATCTTTTTTTCTGGGGCGTTGCGATTGGCGTTTTGATGCTGCTGGCCTACCTGTTTAACTACAGCAGCTTGCGGGCGATTGGGCCGCGTACGTCCATCGTGGCAGCGACTACGCCGTTGATGGTGTTATTGCTCACTTGGGGATTTCAGCCCGGGCGATCGCTCGAAATTATTCAGTACACCGGCATCGCTCTCATCGCCATGGGTGGCGTTGCCCTCGGCAAAGAGAAACTGACCAAACCTTGAAAATCTCCAAAGAAAACGTCCAAAAAAGCCTGGCCCTTCGAACGAGGACCAGGCTTTTTCAAAGCGGAGAGAGAGGGATTCGAACCCTCGAACAAGTTGCCCCGTTACAGCATTTCCAGTGCTGCGCCTTCAACCACTCGGCCATCTCTCCCTATTGCACGTTTACTTAACGTAATGTGGCCGCAAGGGCTTTTTGAATCACCAATTACAGCTTTGCTATCGTATCAGAAAGCGGGGGCATCTCAGTACTATTTTTCCGTCTGTTCCGTGCAATCATGGGGGCTAAGAACTCAATTTTTTTCTATTTGCCATGGCCGACACTTACACCGTTCGTATTCATCATCGGCAAAAAGGCGTCACCTACTCTGTGCAAGTTCCGAGCGATCGCTACATTCTGCAAACTGCAGAAAATCAGGCGGCAGATCTACCCTACTCTTGCCGAAATGGGGCCTGCACTGCCTGCGCTGTCCGGGTGCTCTCTGGCGAGCTACATCAGCCTGAGGCCATGGGCCTCTCACCCGACCTCCGCGAAGAAGGCTACGCCCTGCTGTGTGTGAGCTATCCTCGCAGCGACCTAGAGGTCGAAACCCAAGATGAAGACGAAGTATACGAGCTACAGTTTGGCCGCTACTTCGGCAAAGGCACTGTACGCTCCGGCATCCTGATCGATGACGACTAGCAAAACGATAACTTTTCCACCCATGCCACAGCACCCAATGACCTACTCTTCAGACGATCTCCAGCGCTTTCTCGATGTGGCGACAGAGGCTGCTTGTGCGGGGGGCGCCGTGCTTCAGCACTACTGGGGCAACCTTTCAAATATTCAACAGAAAGGTCGCCCGGGCGATCTGGTCACCGAGGCCGACAAAGCCGCTGAAAAAGAAGTCCTCGCCGTCCTCAAGCGCCATTTGCCCGGCCATGCCATTCTCGCCGAAGAATCTGGCAGCATCGGAGAGCAAACTGACGGACTCCTGTGGGCCGTCGACCCCCTAGATGGCACGACGAACTACACCCATCAGTATCCTTTTTGCGGCTGTTCGGTCGGCCTGCTCATCGATGGCAAACCGTCGGTCGGTGCCATCTTCGACCCGGTGCACAATCATCTCTTCCGCGCGGCCAAGGGCCTAGGGGCAACCTGCAACCGCGAGCCAATCAGCGTCTCTACCACAGAAACCCTAGCCGATAGCCTGCTGGTAACGGGCTTCGGTTACGACCGCCGCGAAACCATTGACAATAACTATGCCGAATTTTGCCATTTGACCCATCTGACTCGGGGGGTGCGGCGTGGGGGTGCGGCGTCTATCGACTTGGCCTATGTGGCTTGCGGGCGGCTAGATGGTTACTGGGAGCGCGGGCTGTCTCCCTGGGACCTAGCAGCGGGCGTCGTGCTGGTAGAAGAAGCGGGCGGACAGGTCACCGCCTACGACCAAACCGCTTTTGACATTACCTCAGGGCGCTTGCTGGCGACCAATGGCAAGATTCAGGCTGAACTGAGTGGGGCGCTTGTAAAGGTGAAGCCGTTGGAGCGATTTTCACCCCCTGCGGCGCTGATAGAATAGCGGCTTCACAGAATAGTGACTTTACATCGCTTTTTCATAATGGCGATTTTACATAGTTGAATTTCTCGCAATAAGTGAATAACTGTATCGAATGCATACATTTGTGATTGCTCAATAGTCGTAGTATTTTCCTGATAGGCATGATTGCTTATTGTTTCGACGGTTTTGGTGTGGGCATTTGGGGATGAATCGCTTTTTGTATGGTGCTGCTGCGGTCTTGGTCGGTGCGATCGCTGGTCTAGTCGGCGGGGCCAAACTCCTCTCTCTAACCCCGGTCGGCAGCGTGATGGCCAGCACCGAACTGAGCCTTGGTACAGCAGACGGCGAGGCGACAAGTTCCCCACCCGTCGAGCACGACCCAGCAGATATAGAGCACTACCGAAAAGCGGCAGAACTGGCCGCGCAGGCCAAGGTGATCGCCCAGTCAGTTGCCCAGTCTGCCCACAAGCCGCCCGACGCTGCCCTGGTAAAGCGAGAGCGCGAAATGTGGGAACGGGCAATCGGGTCGCTAGACAATATTCCAACTCAGTCTGGACTGCGGGCCCGAGCGACTATTAAGCAAGTGTCTTATCAGCAGAAGCTAGAGGTCGCTGAGCGCAAAGTCGCCGCCGCATCCGATACTTTCATCAACGACACGGTGGGCAATGTCGGAGTCGATCCTGCTCTGCTACACGTCACGGTGTGTGAGCTGAGTGCAGCTACCCAAGGCGCCTCGAATAGTGCGTCTGGCATTTCTAAAGACGTACCCGAAGGTGGTTCGTTGGGGCAGACGGTTGAATACTGTCTGAACTACCAGGGGGGTGAACCCATGGCTAGTACGGCCAGTTTGATCAAGCTACCGATTGCGATCGCGCTGATTGCCAAAGCCAGCACGGGAGCTGTCGACATCGACGACGACATTGTCATCGATCCGAAAAATTTTACTGAAAATGCGGTGGGCTTCACCCTAAAAGTGAGCAACGAGTACTCGCTGCGCCGGGTAATGACCCAGATGATTAAAAACAGCGACAACATTGCCACCAATCAACTGATCGACTACCTGGGCTATCCCTACATCAACCAAACCCTAAAGCAGCTAGGCTACGCAAAAACCTCCGTGGGTCACAAGCTAATCGGCGCCGAAACCGCTCCGGCAAACTTCGGAGAAGGCATTAATCAATCAACTACCAACGAAATCACTGCTATGATGTCGCAGGTCTACAGCCTGGGTCGCCCAGAAGAGCTAGACATTTTGGCCGCGCTCAGCCGCCAAGAAGACATTGAGTTTGGCTACAAGGCGACGCAAGAACTGGGCCCGACCGTGAAATGGCTAGGTGAAAAAACTGGGCAAAACAATCTTGTTATCGCCTCGACCATGGCTATCGAAATTAACAAAAAGCGCTACGTCATCACTATCGCTCTTGACGGCGGCGGCGATATTCCTGCGTTCAGAGAAGTTATCCGCCAAATAGCAATACACCTTAAAGAAACGACGCTTTAGGACAATTACTCTCAGGATTTGACGAATTTTTTCCGTGATTCCTTTGGTTTCTTGGCAATGGTTAAAACCTTTTGCTAGAGCGCTGAGGTATCGCGGGCATTCTGAGTGCGATAACCCTCGACCCTAAGCAACTATGACCATCCAGGAAGGGCTTTTTCAGCTCGACATGACTGACCACCATGCAGTGCTTGGCTTTTCCTTAGCAGCAGAGCCAAAACAGGTCAGAAAGCGATACCTCAAAATTGCTCGTAAGCTCCATCCGGATAGCCTTCGTGACGCTTCTGATGAGCAGCGAAAGTTAGCCAGCGAGCTACTCTCCAAGCAGGTAAACCCAGCTTACGAAACCCTCAGCCAAGACAAATCGGCTAAAGAGCACAAAATCTTGCTCAAAATGAAGCGCAAGCAGCTAATCGACGCCCCCACCATCGTGACCCTCAAGAGCGAGGCAGCCAAAAAGCTGCTCAGCACAAAGTCCCCAGCGGCTATAGAAGCAGACTACACCGCTGCCCTAACAGAGATCGCAGCTACACAGTTTGACGATCTCAGCCGGGTAGAAGCCGCCATCGGAGAGTTGAGCGAGCTGAATGCGGTCTATCTCATGCGCCAGCAGTCCGCTGAAAACACCGCCGGGCAAACCGCTCCATCGGCTACTCCAGCGAGTAGCCCTACTCAGACATCAGGCGCTCAGCAAAAATCTTCAGGCGCTAGCACCACCGCCAGCTCGCAGCAGGCCCGCAGCGGCTCGCGTCAGAGTTCAATTATTCAAAGCTACTTGAAGCGTGCTCAGGAATTTGAGTCTCAACAGGACTATTCTCGCGGTATTTTAGAGGTGCGCGAAGCGATCACCTCCCATCCCAAGAGCGCCCCTTGCCATGCTTACTTGGCCCACCTGTATCTCAAAGCAGGACAGGCGACCCTGGCCAAAATTCATGCCAAGCAAGCCCTAACCTTCGACCCAGAAAACCAAACTGCGCAAGCCGTGCAGTCTAAACTCATGGGCCAAGGGCGTAAGCAAACTGCGGCGAGAAAAGAACAGGCCAATGCCGCCAAGGGCAGCGCCCAGAAAAAAGCAGCAAACGGTCAGAAAGCGGGTGGCAAAAAGAAGGGAGGCGGTCTCTTGAGCGGATTGTTTGGTGGAAAAAAACGATAGATGCCAAAAGGGAATACATACCACCCGCCAACGGGTGGCCGAGACCTACTCCCCCTCGACGTGGTCCAAAAGCGATGGATCGAAGATCGGCTAGAGGAGGTTTTTCACCGATGGGGCTACCACCGCATCATTACGTCAACCGTAGAGACGATGGATACGCTGATGGCAGGAGGTGCCATTGAGCGCATCGAAGTTATTGAGCTGCAGATGAACCAGCTGGGCGGGCAGCGGCTGGGCCTGCGCCCAGAAGTCACCGCTTCTATTGCGCGGGCGGCGGTGACTCGCCTAGCCTCGGTGACCTACCCCCAGCGGCTGTACTACAACGCCAATGTCTTTCGCCGCTCCGCAACGGGCAGCCAGGGCGGCCAGCAAGAATACCATCAGGCTGGGATTGAGCTACTGGGCAGCAGCGGCCTAATGGCAGATGCAGAAGTGCTGCTGCTGGTGACAGACTGCCTAAGCGCGCTCAAGCTCACTGACATGCACATCGTGCTAGGTGAAGCCGCGCTGACCTATTCTCTGCTGGCCCCTTTCCCCGAAAAGCAGCGTGAAAAGGTCCGCCAGAGCATTGCAGCCCTAGACCGGGTGGCGCTAGAAAATCTAGACCTGCCACAAGATTTGCAGACCTTGGCCCTCCGACTGATGGACCTGCGGGGCGACCCTAGTGATGTGCTCTCTAAGCTGGGCGAGTTCGATTTGGATGAACAACAGCAGGCGATCGCAGCCCAGCTCAAATCTCTCATCGATTTGCTTGGCACCGAGCGAGAGCAGGGTATCCAGGTTCCGTCGGTCATCCTTGACCTCAGCTTGATTCGACCTTTCGACTACTACACGGGCATCGTTTTTGAGGTGGTGGGCGACGGGCAGCGGCTAGGCCAGGGTGGCCGCTATGATGACCTGCTGGCCGTGTACGACCCCACCCCTGATAGTCAGGGCTTTCCGGGTGTAGGCTTTGTGCTCAATATTGAGCGGCTGCACCGAGAGCTGGTGCCCAGTGGCCACCTGCCAAAAGAGACACCTCCGAGCGATTGGCTAATCGTGCCAAAGAGTGAGGCGGCAGCAGCAGCAGCCCTCACCTACGCTCAAAAGGCCAGGCAGTCGGCTAATGTGGTGCGGGTGGAGATGAGCCTAGATCTAAAGCAGTCGGCGGATGAGGTGAGAGCGATCGCCCGCAAGCGAAACATCAGTCGCATCGCTTGGATTTCGGCGGAGGGCTTGCCCGATATCGAGGTTGTTATCTAAACTTAACAATATGAATTTGTTCTGAGAAAAGTAAATGGCACACACCATTGTGACCGATGTCTGCGAAGGCGTTGCAGACTGCGTCGACGCCTGCCCGGTAGCCTGCATTGACGAAGGCCCCGGCAAAAACAAGAAGGGCACTGGCTGGTATTGGATTGATTTTGACACCTGCATAGACTGCGGTATCTGCCTGCAGGTGTGCCCGGTTGAAGGGGCTATTTTGCCAGAAGAAAAGCCGGAGCTACAGAAGACGCCTTAAGGCGTCTTCCCTTCCCGAAGATACTTGGGTCGCCAACCTGGAATCGCCTGTTGCGGACTGCGAGAGAAAACAAGGCAGTCAGCCTCTACAGTCTTGGTAATCACTGAGCCCGCGCCGATGGTGACATCTTCACCGATGGTGATGGGAGCGACCAGGCAGCTATTAGCACCTGTTTTGGTGCGATCGCCAATAATTGTCTTGTGCTTATTTTTCCCGTCGTAGTTCACCGTGATCGTGCCGGCACCTACATTCACCTTTTCACCGAGTTCAGCATCTCCCAGATAGGAGAGGTGCGCTGCATTCGTGTTGTTGCCAATCGTGGATTTTTTCACTTCGACGAAGTTGCCAATCCGGCAGCTTTCTCCGATGACTGCCTTGCCGCGGAGGTGGGCAAAGGGCCCAATCCGGCCAGATGCTGCGACGTAACTGTCGCTAACAACAGAATGAACAACTTTGGTATGGGGGCCAATGGTGCTGTTCTCGATGAGAGTGCCGGGGCCAATGTGGCAGCCTGTGCGGATAATGCTATGACCTCGCAGATTGGTTTGCGGTTCAATCGTGACGTCGGGTTCTATGGTCACGGTGGAGTCGATGGTGATGCTCTCTGGATTAATTAGGGTGACGCCTGAGAGCAACAGCTCATCTTTGAGGCGCTTTTGCATCACGGCTTCGGCTTCGGCGAGCTGCTTGCGATTGTTTATGCCTGCAATTTCTGTTGCCCGCACGTCCATGGCCATGACGGGCGAGAGATCTTTGATCACGTCGGTGAGGTAGTACTCTTGCTGGTCGTTGTCTGCTTTTAGGTGGGGGAGAATGGTCATCAACGCGGCCCAGTTAAAGCAGTAAATGCCTGCGTTAATGCGCTGGTTTTCTCGTTGGGCCGGGGTGCAGTCGCGGTGCTCAATAATCTCTTTTACAATCAGCTGCTCATCGCAGAAGACCCTGCCGTAGCCGGTAGGGTCCGCCATTTGGGCCGTTAGGATAGTTGCTGCGTTGCCGTTTTCGCGGTGGGTGCTCACCATCTGCTCGATGGTGTCGGGTTTGAGCAGTGGCACATCCCCATTGAGCACCAGCAGGTCGCCTGCAAACCCTTCGAGCGCTGGAATCACCTGCTGAACGGCGTGGCCTGTGCCTAGCTGCTCGGTTTGTTCAACAAATTCTAACTCTGGTACGGCCGCCAAGGTCGCCTTGACTTGGTCGGCTGCGTAGCCGATGATGGCGAGCTTGCGGGTAGGGCTGACCCGCGCTGTGCTGGCAATGACGTTTTCAACCAGGGTCAGACCGCTGAGTCGATGGAGAACCTTAGGCAGCTGTGAGCGCATGCGGGTGCCTTTGCCTGCTGCTAGGATTGCGATCGCGAGTGAATCAGCCATAACCTTCCTTTGCTTCTGTTGCTTGTCAGGGATTAGTCAGTAAACGAGTAGCCTTATTTTGCTAGCTTCAGCTGCCCACTCTAATCGGGCACCATCGCAATACATTCAATCTCAACCAAAACATCTTTGGGCAAGCGAGCTACTTCTACGCAGGCCCGCGCCGGTGCATTCTCATCTCCAAAGTGCTCGGCATACACCTCGTTCATCGCCGCAAAATCGTTCATATCTTTGAGAAACACGGAGGTTTTTACCACCTGCGAAAAGTCTGACCCGGCCGCCTTTACGACGGCTGCTAGGTTCTGAAGTGATTTTTCGGTTTGCTCGGCGACGGTGCTACCCACCAGCTCGCCAGTAGCAGCATCTAACGGAATTTGACCCGCCACGAAGAGCATGGCACCCGAGGCGACAATGCCCTGGTTGTAAGGCCCAACGGGGGCAGGAGCTTGATCGGTCTGAATAATTTTGCGCACGGTTTTCACGCCTGACGTTTACAGCTAACTTTTTCACCTGACGTTCATTCGCCACTGCACCGCTGATGCTCAAATCGAGGAGGTGCAATAGGTCGTTAGCAGGTTCAACACGGAAATAATTCTAAGGGTTGGTGTGGGTTTAGGCTAGAGACGGGGGCGATTGCCGTAGTGGCGATACTGCCAGTAATCCTGCAGGATTTGACCGTGGTCAAAGCAAAGCTCAGCGGGAATTTCCCAGGGGTTGAAGAGGGCGAGGCTCTTGGCATCGTCTTGGGCGGCGGGTTCTCCTACCGCTGTAGCTAAGAAGACAATGCTAAGGGTGTGCTGCCGCAGGTCCCGGGCGGGGTCTGAATACACCTGGAACTGCTCAAGCAGGGTAACGGTCAAGTCCGTCTCTTCTTTGGCTTCGCGGCGGGCGGCTGTCTCTACCGATTCGCCATAGTCTACAAATCCACCGGGTAGCGCCCAGCCGTGGGGAATATTTAGGCGTTCTATCAGTACGATGGGGCGGTGGGGGCGATCGCGCATTTCGATAATCAGGTCAACGGTGGGCGCTGGGTTCCGGTAGGGCATAGGGCTATCGTCGTCGGGCTGATCATGACGTCCTGACATTCTCCCACTGTTCCTTATTTTTTTGGGCTACGTTCTGCCCAAAAGCAGGTCTGCGACCTAGCGACCCGTGATAGAGTCTGTGCAACATCATCAAC
>JBCBIK010000133.1:0-14403 GCA_038524545.1 Cyanobacteria bacterium J06623_4
AAATGGGTATATGACTGGCAGCGACATCAAGGTGACTAACTATCATGGCAATTCCACTTATCAGCGAGCTTCTTGAAAGATTCTTTGGCCCGACCGAAGATCCGCACAGCCGAGACGATGTGAAGCGTCGGCTGAAGATTGTGCTGGCTCACGACCGACTGGCGCTAGATCCTCAGACGCTGGAGATGATGCGTCAGGAAATTATTGCTGTGGTCTCTCGGTATGTGGAAGTTGACTTCGACGCTTTGGAGTTTTCGCTGGCTACCGATCAACGAGTGACTGCGCTGACGGCCAATCTGCCGATTCGGCGGATACGACCCTTGGGACGAGGGGCCGATAAGCCCATCGACCCAGAGGCTGAGGCCGAAAAAATTGAGTTGGCTTCTCAGGCTGAGATCTTGGCTATGGATGCCGAGAGTGCAGCAGCTGCACTCAAGCCTTTTGAAGATGATGCTAAGGCCGCTTCAGACCCCATTAATGCTCCTTTGGACATCGATCGGTCAGGGCTGGATGAAGACCTTGCCGATAAGAATCTAGCGGACAAAGATTTGGCCAGCGATTTATCTGCAATGAGGGATAGCGAAGCGCCCACTCAGCTAGAGATTCCGGAAGAGCCGACGCCCGATGTTCCAGATATGTCCTTGCCGGATTCGTCGGTGAGTGCAGTTGGGAAGGCTGCCAATGAAACGGTTTAGCGAGTAACGGTTTTGAGTGAGTAGTGCTTTTGGTAATCGGCTAGCGGTAGGAGTCGCTGCTTGACGAGGTGCTCATGATGCTATTTTTAAGGGCTTGTTGAGTGCTATAGGTAAGGGGATATCTCAGTACGCAAGCAGGCTTGCGACCAGCCACAATGCTACCGCTTCAGACCCTTTCTTTAGACCATTCTGCATTTCAAGCGCGCCTGGCAGAGACTGAAAATCTTTTGATTATTCAGGATTTGGATGGGGTTTGCATGGGGCTAGTCAATGACCCTTTGACCCGAACGATTTCACCGGCTTACTTGGCAGCGGCAACTCAGCTAGATGGGCATTTTTATGTGCTAACCAATGGCGAGCACGTTGGTAAAAGAGGGCTGCAGACGATTATTGAGCGGGCTTTGGGAGAGCCGGGCGAATCAGTGGCGGCAAAGCAGCTATACCTACCTGGGCTAGCGGCTGGTGGCGTACAGTGGCAAGACCGACGAGGGACGGTAAGCCATCCCGGTGTGAGCCAGGCCGAGCTGGATTTCCTCTCGAGCGTACCGCCTCGCGTAGCACAGGTTCTAACGGAGTTTTTGCAGATGCATTGTTCTGATTGGTCTGAAGAGACACGTCAGCAGGTTGTGCAGGCATCTGTGCTAGACAATATGGCGTCTCCGACAGCAAATCTCAATTCTCTGCATGCGGTGTTTGTAGAAAAATCTGTTGAGCTGGAGACGTTTATTGCGCTGCAGACGCAGATGGTGACGCTGATGGAACAGCTGTTGCAGGAGGCTGAAGCAGCAGGGCTAGGCGATCAGTTTTTTGTGCACTACGCGCCTAACTTGGGCCGAGATGGATTTGTGCATGAGGCTGTGTGGTTTGCGGATGCGCAGACGGCGGGCACGACGGATTTTCAGTTTATGCTGAGGGGCGCGGTGAAAGAGGCGGGCGTGTTGGCACTGCTAAATCATTATTTTTTTGAGCGGACGGGTCACTATCCGCTAGGAGTAGACTTTAATGCGCGGCAGGCACCGCGATCGCTCGATGACATGCTCAAAGTGGCGCTGCAAAACTTCGACCCGGCACAAATGCCGCTGCTGGTGGGCGTGGGCGATACGGTAACGAGCCAAGGGATAGAAACTGAGGCTGGGATAGCTTTTAAGCGGGGAGGGAGCGATCGCAACTTTCTTCAGCTGATTCAAAATATTGGCCAGGCCATGGAAATTCCCACCCTTATTGCCTATGTTGATAGTAGCGGCGGAGAACTCAGCAACCGTCGCCCTCTGGTGACCCAAACCGATGCGCAGGGTAGAGAAGTCATTGTCGGTGGGATTGGTGACCCTAGAGATGAGGCCGATCCGCTGACGGTTAACGTCGTTTTCCCAAAAGGCCCACAGCAGTATTGCGAAGTGTTTCAGGCGATGGCTGCTCAGCGAAGCGCACTGAGCACAGAAGCCGTGAGCACAGAAGCAGAATAAGTGAGCAGGGCTGCCCTGACCGGCTGAGAGCTGCTCAGAGAAAACCGTACAAAAGGCATAAAAACCGTAGTGCTATGCAGTCCATAGGCTATTTCCATCGCTATGGTTAATTTCCTTGTACATCGCTTATACTTTCTTTAGGTAAATAGAAAAAAGTATAGGCGCTTGTCATGAAAGAGGATGAACTGCAGTCTGCTGCTTTAGAGTCAAATGTTGCCATGACGGCACTTAATAACAAAACCTTAGGTGTGAGCGCTACACGGTATTACAAGCCAGAGCCTCGTTTGGGCTTCACCCCTTACGCTGAGCTATGGAATGGCCGCTTGGCGATGGTTGGATTTGTGATTGCGCTTATCTTTGAGCTGGTTTCGAGCCACATCCTGTAGGTTTGGCCAACTTGCGAATAAAGACTGAGCAACCCTCTGAGTGACTGGCCACTCAGAGGGTTGCTGGTGCATATATTTATATGGCCTACACGGTTTCTGCACAGCTCAGCTGTCTATTTTTATCTGACTATCAGGGCTACCCGACTGCACAGCCATATTGGGCTCTTTAGGCGATGTCCGGTGGTACGTTTGATTTCACGGTCTGTGTTAGCTGGTTTTGAAATAAAACTTTAAGATCTTTCCGCAGGACTTCTATAGCCTGGTCACGTTTATCGGTCTCCAAAAAAATCATGCTGTCTACAGGCTCAATAGATGGCAGCTGAAAGAGGAGTTGGGCAACCGGGACGGGCAGGGCCATAAGGCCAGGATTGCTTTTTGCCAGCTTGTCACCGGCGGCGGCGGCGAGCGATGGGTAGGCGTAAATGACTCGTTTCTTCTGGGCGGGTGAAGTTTTCTGTGCGATGGTGGCTTGTAGCCATTGCCTATTAACCGACTGCAAAATATAGTATTGCGAGTGCTTTAATTGCTTGGCTACCGTTTGAATGACGGGCGAAACTATCTTGATAGCAGCTTTGAGGTCTGCTTCTGGCGGGGCGCCATCGATTAAGGCTTGCAGCTGCTGGTCAATATCCATGGGATTGCGCTTAGAGGGTGTAAATGCCTGAAAAAATTAGGGTCGGAAATAGCTCGCCAAACAAGTGTAGAAATTGCAAGGATTGCATCTACCAACTTTAATACTTCTATGAATATCCCGTCAGATTGTTTAGAAGTAGGGTGCTGCTGTCTATTCTCATAAGGGTGCCTGCCTTCTAGACAATTACGGTCAGTCCTTTACCATCGCGGCTATTTAGCTCGATCCACCCAAATTCGTCTCTTTGCCCGGTTTACGTGCGCTGCTATTCAGCGCAGTTTGCCCAAGCGGCTAAACCCACCGTTTCTGAATATCAGTTTCTGACCATCTACACACTTTTACGTTGGCTTGTTACGACGTTGGTTGTCAGCTGTGAGCATCTGCAGGGTGTATGCTCCCCTCCTCTGATGCACTGCACATAAGCTCAACTGGCTCGACTATATTATTCAAGCCCAACTATCTAGGGTGCTAAGTCAATCAGCCCAAACTGCGTGACACGCAGTGACCACTGTCGGTCGCTTCGCCCCGCTTGGCCGAGCAGCTCAGGGTTCTGGCTTATCAAACCGTTTTACCATCAGGGAATAATTGTAATCAGTTGTGGAAACGCTTTTCGAGCGACTGTGCCAAGAACTAAGTGAGAAAACTGCAGCTTCAGCGCGAAACTGTCGTGAAGTGGCTGAGCGCATTAGTGAAGAAGTGCAGCGAATTTGCACGGAGAGTCAGCGCATCCAAAATTCTGGCGATGTAGAGGGTTGGAAGAATGACCTAGCCGATTTGCGTCTGAAGCAGTGCCTCCGCTACCTGAAGCTGGGATCGACAAAAGGTCGCCTGGAGCTGCACAGCAGCTTGAGCGCGATTGTGTATCGTTACATGACCCCGCCTCAGGTGCAGTCGAGCTATCAGGCGCGAGTAGCGCTGATAGAAGACTTTCTGCAAAATTTTTACTTTGAAAGTATCAACGCTTTTCGCCGGGAGAATGAAACGGCGGCTAACTACCGGCCACGGTCGTCTCTGGAGCTGGCCGAATATATGGCCTTTACCGAACGCTACGCCAAGCGGCGCATTCCGCTCTCGCGGGGGCGAAGCCAGCAGTTGATTATTTTGCGGACGCAGACCTTCTCGAAGCAGCAGCCGCCAGAAACGGTGATCGACATTCAGCAGGCAATTGAAGGGGGAGATTCGGAGCAGCCTAGAACGGCTCCTTTGCAGCGCCTCAGAGAGGAGCTAACGACCCGCGAAGGCGAAGATGATTCGGAGACGACGGTCCGCGAACGGGTAATAGAGCAGCTGATGGATTATCTGGTAGAAAAGGGCCAAAAGGACTGCGCTGACTACTTCAGTCTGCGGCTGATAGATTTGCCGACGCAGGAGATAGAGGAGATTTTGGGCATTACGCCCCGCGAGCGAGACTACCTGCAGCAGCGCTTTAAGTATCACCTGCTGAAGTTTTCTTTTGCGCATAACTGGGAGCTAGTTCATGAGTGGTTGGGGGCAGAATTAGGAAAGAACTTGGGCCTAACGCCTCAGCAGTGGGAATACCTGCAGACGAAGATCTCGCAGACCCAGGCCAAGGTGCTGGATTTAAAGCAGCAGGCGATGAGTGACCAAGAAATATCTAAAGCGCTTGACATCACGGCGACTCAGCTACGTAAGCAATGGTCTAAACTGCTAGAGCAGGCGTGGGATATTCGGAATTTGTAGAATCTGTCCGGACTCGCATGGCTATGTATGAATAATGACTCAGATAATACTCAGAACTCACTTCTAAGGCTTCTGCAACAGTTTGACCCGACGTTTTCTATACCATCAGGAAATGGGTCTACATCGGAAGCCAATTTATTAGAGGTGAATTCATTCGGAGTCGGGTCTGATGCAACGTCTAGTAAGCCTGTTTACCAACAAGGGCATGAGGCCAGATCTAAAGATCTAGCCCCTATCCCATCTACATTTTCTAGGACGGTGTCGTTTAATGCCTTCTTTGCGACATTGCATCCTGAACTTTCCGTGGCTTCGAGAGACCTTTCTAACCTGAACGGATCCTCTCAGACGGCTCAGTCGTTTAACTTCGGAGAAATCCACGCTGTGCAAGAACGTTTTCAATCTTTGTTAAAACAACGTCTCCTGCTGGAGTACGAAAATAACCCCCCTCTGTTCCCTTGGGAGTCGGAGGTTAGTGAATATCCTGCTGAAGTTTCTGATTCTGTGAGTGCTGAGTGCGTTCCTGCTGTGACGATTCCAGCGCTGTGGGGTGCGCATGTCAGTACGCTTAAGGTGCCGAGTCTGCTGCCGTCTTCTGTTTTGGCGACTTTGTTTGAGCGCTGCCAGGAGTTGGCTCGCTCTTCGAGCAAGCAAGGTGTGCGATTGGTGCGCGCTGTAGAAACGCTGTTTCCTGGCCAAGGCGATATCTTAGAGCCCATTGCAGATATGGTTTTGGTGCCTGCCTATCGTTCGGACAGTGCGACGCAGGCGGCGGTAACGCAGGAGCTGGTGACTGTCGCTGGGGACTACGATTCAGCTAGGCCTGAGCAGCAAATTGCACTTTCTATGCTGGCTGCGCAGGAAATTTTGAGTGCGCTGACGCTGTCGCTGTCGGCTGATAGCCCTCATGAGACTCGCGATTGGGTAACGCCTGCTGGGTTGCTTAAGCTATCTGCCATTTATGACCCCACTCAGATTCAGGGTCAGCTATCGGTGGTGGCCATTCTGCCTGAGGGCGGCGAAATTCGCCTTTGGGATGGAGAGCTAGAAAAAAGAGCACTGCGATCGCAGCCGGGTACGTTAGATTTGGTTTGGTCTTTGCCCAATGCGGGAAGCAGCTGCTTCTTGGCAGTGTCTTTGGGGAATGAAGCGTCTCCGCTCAATTTCACCATTCAGCTATCTGACGATCAGTAGTTCATCGTTCGATAGCAGTTCGATAGCAATTGTTGCGTAGCATCACTCATCAAAAGGTCAGCTCCTTTGGGGCTGGCCTTTTGGATGAGCGGCGACCCTTGGCGCAGGTGTACCAAAGTGATCAATGCTATACATTTGCCCGAAAGGTGGCAGAGACTGCAGATCGATGTCACGCTAAAATTGGTCACTAATGGCAGCTTGCCACCGTCTTCTGTTCTGTTTTTCTGTCGTCTTTTTCTTGATTTCCTATGGCTTCTTCTACCCTTCTGTCGGATTCTCAGCGCCTGAAGCAGACGCCAGCACAAGCTGCTTTTGACCCGACGCTATTTGACCAGCATGTGATGGGTACCTATGGCCGTTTCCCCATTGCAATGGAGCGGGGCGAAGGCTGTCGGCTGTGGGACTCTGAGGGACGAACATATTTGGATTTTGTCGCTGGGATTGCGACCTGCACGCTGGGGCATTCTCACCCTGCGGTGGTGACGGCAGCAACGGCTCAGATAAACAAGCTACAGCATGTTTCGAATCTGTATTACATTCCTGAGCAGGGGGCACTGGCTGAATGGCTGACGGCGCGATCTTGCGCGGACCGGGTGTTTTTCTGCAATTCGGGGGCGGAGGCGAATGAAGGGGCGATCAAGCTGGCGCGAAAGTATGGCAGCACCCAGCTGGGTATAGAGGCACCCATCGTGGTGACGGCAAAGGCGAGCTTTCATGGCAGGACTCTGGCGACGGTAACAGCTACCGGACAGCCGAAGTATCAGAAGAATTTCAATCCGCTGATGCCGGGCTTTTACTATGTGCCGTACAACGACTTCGATGCGCTGAAGCAGACCATTGCTGAGCTAGATGCTGATCAGCGACAGGTGGCTGCGATTTTGCTAGAGCCTATGCAGGGCGAAGGGGGCGTATGCCCGGGTAATCCGGTGTACTTCAAGCGGGTGCGTCAGCTGTGCGATGAGCTGGGTATTTTGCTCATTTTGGATGAAGTGCAGGTGGGGATGGGCCGCTCTGGCAATTTGTGGGGGTATCAGACGGTGGGCGTAGAGCCGGATGTCTTTACTTCTGCAAAAGGGCTGGGCGGGGGCATGCCGATTGGGGCGATTTTGACGAAGGCCCATTGTGATGTGCTGGGCCCTAGTGAGCATGGCAGCACGTTTGGGGGGAATCCGTTTGTGTGTGGGGTTGCCTTGGCGGTGTGCCGGACGCTGGAGGAGAAAGACTTACTGACGAATGTGCGATCGCGCGGTCAGCAGCTCAGAAAAGGATTGAGGGCGATCGCACAGCGCTACCCAAGCCTCTGTGAAGGTGTGCGGGGCTGGGGATTGATCAACGGCCTGGTGCTGAGGGCAGATGTGGAGACGGTGGCCCTAGATGTGGTGAAGGGGGCGCTAGCGGAAGGATTGCTGGTGATTCCTGCCGGGCCTAAGGTGGTGCGCATGGTGCCGCCGTTAATCGTGACGGAAGCTGATGTCGCAGAAGCGCTTTCTATTTTAGACAAGTCGTTGAGTAAGCTGGTGTAGTGCCTAGCGTGACCTAGTCAGATAAGATGAGGGCCCCGTCGTAGACGGTTAAAATCTGAGACTCTTTGAGCCATTTGGCATCGAATGCGCCGAGGTGCGTGGTGGTGATGAGGGTTTGAAAGCGGTCTTCGATGGTTTCTAGAAGCTGGTTTTGACGTTTGAGGTCTAGCTCTGCGAGGACGTCGTCTAGTAAGAGGAGCGGGGGCTCGCCGATGACGGCTTCAATGAGGACCAGTTCGGCGAGTTTGAGCGAGAGGACGAGGGTGCGCTGCTGACCCTGGGAGCCGTACTGCCGGGCGGGGGTTTGATTGATGGTGAAGTCAATATCGTCCCGGTGAGGGCCGACTAGAGAAGTGCGCTGGTGGTATTCAGCGATCGCTCTCGACTTGATTTTTTCAAAGAAGGCCTGCTGAATATCGGTAGGATCGTTGATATCTTGTGGGGCTGTGTTTTCGGGGAGGACGTTGGGCTGGTAGGTGATGCGGAGGGCCTCGCTATCGCCGCTAATGGCTTTGTGCCAAGACTGGGCGAGGGGAATGAGCCGCTGCAGCCCGCGGGCTCGTCGCCGAATCACGCGGGTGCCTGCGGTGACGAGCTGGGCATCCCAAAGGGCCATTTGGGTGGGATCTAGGGGCTGGGTGTCTTCTTCTGTGGTGTGCTGTTTGATAAAGGCGTTGCGCTGCTTGAGGGCCTGGTTGTACTGCTGCAGGATGTAGGCATAGACGGGCTCAAGCTGAATTAGCAGGGTATCTACCCAGGTGCGGCGCGCGGCAGGTCCCCCACGCACCAAGTCCAAGTCGAGGCTGGAGAACTGCACTGCGTTGAGGGTGCCGAGGAAATCTTGCTGTCGCTTGAGGGTTTCTCCGTTCAATATGGTGGCCCGGCGGCCCCCGTTTCTAAGAACGAGATTGAGTTCGCTGGGGCCGATGTCTTTTTGTAGCTGCGCTTTGATGTGTCCGGTGGTGGCGCCTTCTTTCACGAGGTCGCGATCGCGGCTGGTACGGTGAGATTTGAGTGTGGCGAGTAGCTCGACGGCTTCGAGCAGGTTGGATTTGCCCTGGGCATTGTCTCCCAAGAGGATCGTTTTGGGTGCTCTAAAAGCGACAGATTGACTCTGATAGTTGCGAAAGTTCTGTAGATAGAGGTGCTTGAGAAACATAACCTTCAGTTTAAGCTAGTGCAGCGGGGTTAAGGCTGTGGGTTTATATCGGAGAGGGTATGGCGGAGTTGGGCGAAGCGTTGAGGTTGGTGGAATGGACGGTGCTGTTGCAGAATCCCTGGGTTTTGCTGCTGGGAATCGTGCTGGTGAGTATTGTCGCGATGAGCGATTTTTACCGGCGATTTCAGCGGTCTATCTCCCTTGCGCCTCGGCTGGATGCGCTGGAGCAGCTGCCAGCGCAGCTACCGGCTGTAAGTGTGATCGTGCCGGTGTACAACGAGTCGGTGAATATTGAGGCGTGCCTGGCGGCTATTTTGGCGAATGAGTGGCCTAGCGGATCAAGGCTGGAGGTGATCGTGTCGGATGATGAGTCGACGGATGACACCTTGCAGCTAGCTAAGCGGATGGCAGAAAAAGATGACCGTGTCAGGGTGATATCTGCGGGGCGGCGTCCGACTGAGCAGGTTTGGCGGGGGAAGAACTGGGCTTGCGATCGCGCAGCTGAGCAGGCAACGGGTGACTATCTGTTATTTATTGATGCTGATGTGCGGCTGGCGGAGCGGGCGATCGCGCGCACGGTGGCGAATGCTCAAACCTACAAGGCAGATCTGCTCAGCTGCGCGCCTGCTATCGTTTGTGGCTGCTTTGCAGAATGGGTGGTCCAGCCGATTATGGCTAATTTGATCGCGGTGGGCTTCGACTTTGAGGGAGTTAACGATCCGGAGCGGCCAGAGCTAGCTTTGGCTGCAGGACCTTTTATGCTGTTTCGGCGAATGGCCTATGACAACATCGGCGGGCATCGCGCTGTCGCGGCTGATGCGGTGGAGGATTTGGCACTGGCTGCGTTGATAAAGGGGAAAGGCCTAAAGCTACGGTACGTTTTAGGGCTAGAGGTGGCCGCGGTGCGGATGTATCGCTCGCTGGGCGACCTGTGGGAAGGCTGGACCAAAAATTACCACTTGGGTAGTGGCAGAAATATTGCGTTGACAGCCATTTCTGCGGCGGCGGTGAGTTTGATTTTTGTGATGCCGTGGGTGGGACTGGTCGCTGGATTGCTGGGAAGCGTCTGGCAGCAGTTGCTCGTGGTGGGTGGCGGGTCTGAGGTGGATCAAACCGTTGTGATGTGGGTGGGACTGGCTGCGGCGATCGCGGTGCTCTGGCAGCAGTATTTGCGGCGGGCGGCGGCGAGAACGATCGGGCAACCGGCGCGGTATCTGTGGTTGGGGTGGTTGGGTGGACTGATGGTGAGTGCGATTGCGATCGCGTCTATTGTCAAGACGGAAACCGGCTGGGGATGGACTTGGCGCGGGCGATCACTCGCTAATTCTGGAGTCTCTGGGGCGACTTCTGCAGCCAGGATTTCAGGAAAAGAATATCTTGACGGTCCCGAGAAAAAAACTTAGGCTGGTGCTACAATACCAAAGCGCAATCGATGGGGTGTCGCCAAGTGGTAAGGCAGCGGGTTTTGGTCTCGCCATTCCTAGGTTCGAATCCTAGCACCCCAGTTTTCAGAATTTAATTTTCAGAGCTTGGGCTGTCAGACGTGTTTTCTGCTATCTGGGTAGCGGGCGGTGAAGCTCTCGCCAAAATACGCACAGATCTGCAGAAGTGCATGGCAACTGCATCTGCAGGTCTGTGTGTGGCAATAAGTGTTGAGAAACCTGCCTATTTCCATGGATAGATTAGGCATAGGTTCTTTTGACCTTTGAGTTGGTATGAGGTTCGTTGGATGTCTCTTTAATGAATAGGTAAACGCCGAGATAGAAAGAGAGCGAATAGAGGTGTTGTACCCTTCATAGCAAATATTAAGCTGTGCGGATGCTGGCGGTTTTCTAGATTACATGCTGACGATGGCCAGCATAGTTAGAGCTTCTGCTAAATGTTCTAAGTGAAATCCTGTATTTTTGGGGTCGTAGAAGAGCGTTTCGCAAAGAACAGTGTCTTGACGGCACCTGAAAATAGCTGCTCTGACCGGATTACGTATTCTGGCCACGCCAAGTAGCCATTGGAATCTATCAAGTGTTTTCTATGCGAGTTTGGATAGAAGAAAAAGACTTTTTGCCGTGATTTCAGTCACAAAAGTATAGAAATCTCATAGTTTTTATGGCAGCGTTTTCTTTGATCTTCTGAGTAGATATCTGGCTGCATCCAACTGATTATTGGGCTGGCCTTTTAGTAAGCCGCTAGCGTGTTTTTAGCTTACTTCGAATATTTAGCGATTATTTATCTGAGGATTGTTCTGCGTATTTTTCAGGCACTTTATTATGCTTTTTTACCTGGAACTTACTCAAAATAGAGGACGTCTCTGGGAGTGTGACGAAAAAGTAATCGTCATTGCTGCTTGGTGTCTGTTGACCTTTGTGCCAATAGCATAATTGGCATGATTCGGTTGATGAGAGCTGCGCTTGGTGACTTTTTATACAAGCAAAATTGGTTCGATTCAGCTTGTCGTCACGCTCGGTTGAAAGCTCCGTTTTTGACGAAAGGGTTTCTCTTAGTTTCGTCATTTCACCTGTCTCTGACGGTAGTTGCTTCTAAAAAACACCGTTGAAATGAGGGTTTTCTATAGGTTTATGTAGGTTTGCAAAAATTGCTTTGTTGCGAAGCTTGGCAGGCTTTGTATGCTTGTAGAGAGGATTTTCTTCTGTCTTCCGAGGTTCCTTTTTTTCGCTGGGTTCATTTACATTTTCTGAGAGTGCTCTCCCTCTGAATATGGTTCATCCTTCTTTCAATCCGTCGCCGCGGGCTAGTCAGACGACACCCGTCCCCCAGTCGAGCAGTTGCCCGACGTCTGTTGCCCCCCTGCAGGAGAACGCTGGATACGTCGGGGTACAGCCGCCTGTAAAGATAGATATTTTGGGGTTGGATTTTGACAACCTTTCAAAGCATGAGCTGCTGACTTCTCTGAAAAGGGGTGTTGTTTTTACACCCAACGTCGACCACCTAATGAAGCTCCGCAACGACTCTGAATTTGCTGAAGTGTACAAGAAGGCTGACTACAAGATCTGCGACAGTCAAATCTTGATGTATGCCTCAAAGTTTCTAGGAAAGCCGTTGAAAGAGAAGCTTTCGGGCGCAGATCTGTTTCCCTGGTTTTGTGACCATCACCGGTACAACAACCATGTCAAAATATTTTTGCTGGGGGGTAGAGAGGGGGTTGCAAGGCAGGCCCGGGCTCGCGTGAATAGTCGCATTGGTCGTGAGATTGTTGTCGGTGAGTATTCGCCGCCTTATGGTTTTGAGAGTGATCCGCAAGAATGCGATCGGATTGTCTCTTTGATTGAGGCGTCTTCTGCTAATGTCGTTGCTGTTTGCCTGGGTGCGCCCAAGCAAGAGAAGTGGATCGCTCGGAACTGCGATCGCTTGCCGAGTATTGATATTTTTATGGCGGTGGGCGCTGTGGTGGACTTTGAGGCTGGGGCTAAGCCTAGGGCACCTCGCTATGTTAGTGAGCTGGGTTTAGAATGGCTATACCGGTTACTGAGCGAGCCAAGGCGACTGTGGCGCCGTTATCTCGTCGAGAGTATGCCGTTTGTTGGTCTCGTCCTCGTCGAGAAAATCAGGCAGCTACGCTGGGGCCGGGTCTAATGTTTTTGCCGCTACCTCCGCTTCTATCTCGCTTCTATGCAGTACTCGCCCAAGGTTATTCGTCGTGCTGAAAGGGCTGTCCTAAGTTCTCCTTTTTTTCTCAAGCTGTTCGCCCAAATGAAGACAGAGAGCGTCAGCGTACCCACCATTGCTGAAAATAGCGGTGCGCTGAAGGGCTATACCCGACAGCCGCTGTCTGAAGTTGCGACTGAGTCTGAGCTGATGTGGCTGGCAACAGTGGGTATTTTGCGCCGTGAGGTAGACGGTCAGGGGCTAACGGATAGCTTTCGGCTGACACCGCTTGGTAGGGAGCTAGTTGCCCGGTGGCAATCCCAGGGCTGTCCGGACAAGCGAGCTTCCCTCGTGGACTATGTAAAAAACACGGTGTTACGACGATTTCGGTTGCCTGACTGGTTAGTGTGAGGGATGGGCGTCGGATCACTCCTTAGGTTGCTAAAAGGTGTGATTCTATACCTGGAAATCTTCTGTGATCGGCTGTTCCACCAATTTTTTGCCTCATATTTGACCAAGTTTGGGTAATGTGAGGGGGATACAATTCATGCGAGGGGCGCAACTGGTGAAATCAATAATGGTTGTGGGGACGACATCCCATGCGGGAAAATCCATGTTGGTGACTGCCCTTTGCCGCATTTTGAGCCGTCGAGGCTGGCGAGTTGCACCTTTTAAGGGGCAGAATATGGCTCTGAATTCATATGTCAGCACGACAGGGGCTGAGATTGGCTACGCGCAGGCTGTGCAGGCCTGGGCTGCGGGCGTATCGCCTCAGGCCGAAATGAATCCTATTTTGCTGAAGCCCCAGGGAGACCAAACGTCTCAGGTGATTTTGAAGGGACGCCCGATTGGTCGAACCACGGCTGAAAAGTATTACGAAGAATTTTTTAGTGCTGGGTGGCAGGCGATTCAGGAGAGCTTAGCGCGGCTGAGTCAAGAGTTTGATCTGTTGATTTGTGAGGGGGCGGGAAGCCCGGCAGAAATTAACTTGAAGCATCGCGATTTGGCGAACATGCGGATTGCGACTTACCTAGAAGCGCCGACTATTCTGATTGCCGATATTGACCGAGGCGGGGTGTTTGCCCACATTGTGGGGACCTTGGAGCTGCTGGAGCCTGAAGAGCGATCGCTGATTAAAGGCATTGTGATCAATAAGTTTCGCGGGCAGCGCTCTATCTTGCAGCCCGGTATTGACTGGCTCGAGTCGCGTACGGGTATTCCGGTGATCGGGGTGATTCCGTGGATCAATGAGGCGTTTCCTGCTGAGGACTCGCTCTCGCTACTAGAGCGCCCGGCGGTAAAATCGCAGGCTGAAATTACGGTGGCGGTGATTCGCCTGCCGAGAATATCTAACTTTACCGATTTTGATGCGCTCGAAGCTGAGCCGACAGTGAATGTGAAGTACCTTAGCCCGAAGGACAGTTTGGGCTATCCGGATGCGGTGATTTTGCCAGGGACGAAAACCACGATTGCTGACTTGTTGGCGCTGCAGCAGACTGGCATGGCCGAAGCGATTAGCAACTACGCGGCAGCGGGTGGCACGGTCATGGGTATTTGTGGGGGATTTCAGATTATGGGGCAGATGCTGGCCGATCCTGAAGGCCTAGAAGGCCAGGAAGGTCGGTTTAATGGATTGGGGCTGCTGCCGCTGCGAACGGTGATCACTCAGCAAAAAGTTGCCAGGCAGCGCACGGTGAGTTCTAAGTATCCGCAGGAAGGTCTGCCGGTGATTGGGTACGAGATTCATCAGGGACGAACTCAGCTAGTGATGTCTACCGGGAATGACGAAGAGAATTCCTTTATGCCGATTTTTGATGATCGCAGTTTGGGCATTGTGGATGGGGCGCAGTCTGTATGGGGTACGTATCTGCACGGCATCTTTGACAATGGTCCATGGCGGCGGGCTTGGCTGAACCGCTTGCGTCAGCAGCGGGGCTTGGGCTCGATGCCAACGGGCATTGCCAACTATCGTGAGCAACGCGACAGCATGCTAAACAACTTAGCCGCTACGATTGAACAGTACATAGACCTGTCGGCGGTGTTGTCGTAGTGCT
>JBCBIK010000134.1:0-14244 GCA_038524545.1 Cyanobacteria bacterium J06623_4
CTTCCGTTCTACGTAGCTCGACATGATGGCGAGAAACAACCGCGCTGTATAGGACGACGTCATTATTTACCGAACGGCCAATCCGCACAACTGGCTCTGCTTCAAAAGACCAGCTCTGCACGGGGGTTTTGTCGATGGGGTGTAGCAGAGAGAGGGTAATAACGTTATCTAGGGCAGGCACAGCACAGGACCAAAAGGGTTATCACGCACACGGGGCTTGATCAGTCGAGGTGCCTGCTGCAAAAACAAACTGCTTCTCAGCTGCTGCTCTCAAAGATAAAGCTGACTTTATCGCCTTTGCCTAGTGCAATGCGATCGCCCGGACGCAGCCGATGCCGGTTACCCACAGGAAGGGGCAGGCCGTTGATGTAAGTTCCGTTGGAGCTGCCAACATCTTCCAGGTAATAGGTATCACCTTCTGCGCGGAGATTGGCATGCACCCTCGAAACAATTTCGGAGTCTGGAAACCCTGACACATCAATATCGGGTGGCGTGTGTTCATTAGTTTTCCCAATCCGCACCACAGATAGCTCTCTGGGCACCTCAATTACGGTGTCGGTCTGTACTTGTCGAAGGCGAACGCTGAGGGTCTGCAGTTGAGTCGCAGCGATGGGTCTGCTCGGTGAGGGAACGGGCGTTAAGGTGGGTGCTTGAGAGAGTTCTTCGGTTGTTTCTGTGCCTGGCGCTGTATTTGCTTCTGCACCTGCTTCTGTCTGTAAATCACCACTGCCAGTGCTCGCGGGCGTAGGTGCAATCGGGTCAGGTGCCACCAGTGGATCGGGAGAAACTAAGCCAGGTAAAGCCACCTCAGCGGTCAAGGATTCGGGTGTTGGTTCGATGAAGTTTTGAGTTTGTGCTGTGGAGGTGCTGCTCGCTGGCGGGGCTTCGGGCGCGGCAAGGATGCTACCTGAAGTGGCGGTGGTGCTGCGAAGATCGCTGCCGCACTGACCACAAAAGCTGGCGTCTGCCTGGATGGTCGCATTGCAGTTGGGACAGGTGGCAAGCGCGGGTAGTGGCGTGTAGCAAGCTTCACACTGGAGTGCGCCATCGGGGTTTTGGTGATTGCAGTTAGGGCAATGTATCATTTGGAATCATCCGGGTTGAGGAGGAGATCGGTCATGCACTATTTGAAGGGGGCGGGGACGCCTGCGCCAGCCGCCGCATCAAGAAGCCAGTGTGGATTCGCCGACTGAATCAGTTTACTGGGATAGGTGTGGGTATCCGCATCAGATGAGAACACTTGAGAAAGCGCATTTTGCTTATTTTCACCCGCCACTAGGAATACAACGCTGCGGCCTTGGTTAATCATCGGAACTGTAAAGGTAATGCGGGGTTCGCCGCTGTGGTCGCCAACGGTGACGAGACGGTCGGTAACGTCGAGGGCGGGTGTGTGGGGAAAGAGTGACGCCGTGTGGCCGTCGTCGCCCATGCCCTGCAGGACAAAGTCTATGGCCGGAAAGTCTTCATCGCCAGTTTGAAAGAACTGCTTGAGGGTGCTTTCGTAGGTAGCTGCATCTGTCGCGGGGGCATTTGCGCCGGTGGGCATTGGAAAAATATTGCCCTCGGGGATCGGTACGTGCTTGAGCCAGGCTTCTTTGGCCATTAAGGCGTTACTTTTGGGATGGTCGTGGGGGACGTAGCGCTCGTCTCCCCAGAAAACGTAGACTTTATCCCAGGGGAGATCGGCGGAAATGAGAGAGGTGTAGAGGGGTTTGGGCGTACTGCCGCCGGAGAGTGCGATGGTGGCCCGATCTCGCTGAGCGATCGCAGTTTGCAGTGTTTTTACCGTCAGCTCGTGAGCGCGTTCGATGAGGGCTGCTTTGTCTGACAAAATTTCAACGGTGGGGGCCATTTTCGCGTCTCCGATTAGAATCATCTGTGGCAGCTTAGGGTTGATTGGGTGATGTTCTCTGTTGTTTTGCCTTGTTTTAATGAATCACGCCACGGCTACCTGCCCAGAATTTTAACGAATCTGGCTGGACAAGCGGGTGAAAAACAGCTGATTGCCATTGTCAGCCCAAGTCGCGACGATACGCTGGCGGCAGTGAAGCGATTTCCGGAGGTGACGGTGATTGAGACGGTGGCGGGCAACCGGGCGCAGCGGCTAAATGTAGGGATTGCGGCGAGCAGCGGCGAGTGGGTACTGCTCCACCATCCGGCGACGCTGCTGCCAGAGAAGACGGCACTTTTACAGGCGGCGTCTGCCCTGGCTGAACAGCAGGCAGTGTGGGGCGGTTTTGAGCATCATTTTGATATGGACCATTGGCTGCTGCGGTTTACGTCTTGGTATTCGACACGGGTGCGATCGCAGGTCTCAGGCATTCTCTATTTAGATCACTGTATTTTTGTTCGGCGCGACGTTCTCTTGGCGATTGGCGGCGTGCCAGATATGGACATTTTTGAAGATACGGCGCTGAGCGTGGCACTGAGTAAGTGGGGGAAACCTGCGATCGCGCCTGCAAAAGTCACCACCTCAGCCCGCCGGTTTAAAAGTCGCGGCATCTACCGGCAAGCCCTGCTCAATCAACTGCTCAAGCTGATGTACTACGCCAACTTGAACCCTAAACGACTGAACTGGCTCTACGAACGCAAAAGCCAAATCAACGTGGACTACACGGCTCCTTCTGCCCAACCACCCGAAAATGACAGCCCGTGATTGGCACACGGCAAGACAGGATAGGCCATGACAGCGGGAAAAATTAGGCCGAAGATGGAACGGGAATAGGTCGCTATTTCATCAACTTTGATTTATTCTTGTTTGAAAATCGTGCTGATTCTGACCACATTCGGGGGCAAAATGGTGTATCCAACTGCACCTTGCTGAACTTTTATGACCTCTTCTCCTAACGAAACCGTAATCCCATCACCGCTAGCTGCTATTTCGCTCAAGCTAGTCGGTGCGATTACCATTGCAGCGGCGCTGATTGATTTCTTGACGTTGCTCTTTCCACCAGACTTTGGCAATCGTGCCTGGCAGCTAGCAACCGTCACCAGCTTGGTAGATCGGGGCATCGTTCCATTGGTTGGCATTGCGCTGCTGTTTACGGGCTATTGGATCGATACGAGCTTGGGCAAATCGGCGAGGCGGTCTAGCCTGGTTGCAGATGCTCGTTTTTGGACGTGCTTGCTCTCTTGTCTGCTAGGACTGACCTTTTTGCTCACGACGGTACTGCATCCTAACAATGTTCGGATTCAGAGCCGGGACGCGCTTACTCAGGTAGAAACTGAAGCAGAGCAGGCCACCTCTGAGCTAGAGGGCCGGCTAAACGCGGATCTGTCTCAGCGGCGGGCGCAAATTGATGCGCTGCTAGAAAATGAGGATCAGCTTCAGGCTGCCATTGAAAGTGGCAGCTTGGACCAGGCACAGGTCGAGCAAATTGAGCGATTTCGCAGCAACCCCCAAGAGCTGGATAGCTTTTTGACCTCTCAAATTTCAGAAGCCCAAACCCAGCTGCAAACCCGGATTGGAGAGCAAAAGAAAGATGCAACTGCCCGGCTCAAGTCGGAAGCACTGAAGGCGACCATCCGCGTGACGCTTAGCAGTTTGCTACTAGCACTTGGCTACACGTTTATTGGCTGGTCCGGTCTGCGCCGACTCTTGGCAATGGTCTAGCAGGTGGAGGCAGCTTGATAGGCCAGTTTTGATAGGCCAGTTTTGAAGAAGTACGGTTGACAGGCTTAAGAGACCGAGGCCATCAATATTCGCAGGAAGGAAAAGGTCAACATTCGGTAAAAGCTGCCAGCATTTGACGCTGGCAGCTTTTTTGTGTTTTTAGAGCTTGTCGTTAAGGCAAGTCACAGACACTTGGTCAAGTAGGTGAACAGTCAGCTTAGGGCTGTCATCATCGCCTGCTGGGCGACGGTTGTGTAGAGCGTCTTGAAGTGGTCCATGACAATTTGGGCTTCGGTAGCGGGGAGAGGAATAGAACCAATGACTTCTAGCACGGTCTGCTCGGCAGGGGTGATGACGACTAGGGAAGGATCGATGGACTCGTCGTATCGCCAGAAGTCTTCTATGGAAACGGCTGCAGCTGCAGCACTTGTGGTTTGAGGCAGGCTTTCTGGCTGAGTTTCTGATATAGATTCTTGCGCGGCAGGAGATGCTTCGCTGGTTTCAATGGCCTGCTGCCGCTGCTGCCTCAGCGCTTCGAGGATTTGCTCTTTGGTGCGTCCGCGTAGCTGAAAGAGCACGAACGGGTCTTCTCGGAAAAAGTTGCCGAGCTGATAGTAAACGGCGGCGATGTGTTTGCACGGGTTCTTAGGATCGGGGCAGTTGCACTGAGACTTTACGTCGGCGAGGGTAAAGGGAAACAGGCTAAGGCCATTAGATGTAAAGACCGCTTCGATGGAATCGGGCATTTCTCCGGCCAGTAGCTGGGCAGAGTAGAGCGCCTTTTGTCCTAGCGTGTCGATCACAAATCCCCAGTCTTCATCGGTGAAGCGCTCTATCCAGATGGAGAGCTGATAGGGCTCATTGGCGGTGCCCTGGACGGTGGCGTGCACTTTAGAATTCTTGAACTCTAGGCTGAGAATGTTGCCTTGTCGGGCGTAGTTTCGACCTCGCTCAAGGCGCTTTTTGAAGCGGTAAGAGTTGAGCAAGTCTACCCACTGCTGGACCCACCAAGCGTCTGACTCTGGGGTGGCGGGTTGGGGGGTGGCGTAGGTCATGTGTCTACTCTGAAATGATCTTACTGTGTGATGATTTTACTCATTTTCTTGAGGTCGAGGACATCGTTTAGGGTGTCTTCGTCCATGAGCTTATGTTCTAAGACGAGCTGGCGAAGGGGTTTGCCGGTTTCGAGGGATTCTTTAGCGATCGCAGCTGCGTTCAAATACCCAATGTGCGTGTTTAGGGCCGTGACCAAGGCCAAGCTCCCCTCCGCGTAGCTTTCACAGCGTTCAGGAAAGGCGCTAATGCCCCTCAGGCACTTAGTATCTAGGGCAGATAGGGTATTGCCCAGAAGTTCGATACTGTGAATCAGGTTGTAGGCAATCAGGGGCATCATCACGTTTAGCTCTAGCTGACCGGCCTGGGCGGCAAGGGCGATCGCACTGTCGTATCCCATTACCTGGAAGCACACCATAGAAGTCATTTCTGCCATAACGGGGTTGTATTTTCCTGGCATGATGGATGACCCTGGCTGAACGGGCGGGAGCTGAATCTCTTTGAGGCCCGTTTTGGGACCTGAGTCGAGCAGGCGGAGGTCGTGGGAGATTTTGACGAGGTCTTGGGCGAGGTTGCGCAGCGCGCTGCTAACTGCCACAAAAGGTGCCATGCTCTGCATCGCGGCCATCAGATGGGGGGCGCTAGTGATGGGCTGCTTGAGGTAGTCGCTGAGTAGCTCGCAGACGCGAAAACGATACTTTGGGTGGGTATTGAGCCCGGTGCCCGTAGCGCTACCGCCGATGCCGAGAACGGCTAGCTCTTCTGCAGCTGTTTTGAGGCGCTGCTGATGGCCCATGAGAATCGTTTCCCAAGCGCGAAAGCCCTCACCGAGGCGTACAGGCACCGCGTCCTGCATGTGGGTGCGGCCCGAGCGAAAGATGTCCTCAAATTCGGTCGCTTTGATGTTTAGCGTTGTAATGGCGTCTTCGAGGGCCGGGTAGAGGTCGTGTTCTAGCGCGAGGATGCCCCCGACACGAATCGCCGTCGGGATGACGTCGTTGGTGGACTGGCCGTAGTTCACATGGTCGTTGGGGCTAACTCGGTCGTATTGGCCTTTTTCGTGGCCTAGGATTTCGAGGGCCCGGTTGGCCAGCACTTCATTCACATTCATGTGGTGAGAGGTCCCGGCCCCGGCCTGATAGACATCGACCACAAACTGATCGCGGAGGGCGCCATTGAGAATCTCATTGACTGCCTGGACGATGGCGTCGCCGATGTCGGTGGGAATGCAGCCTAATTCTTTGTTAGCGATGGCCGTTGCTTTTTTGATGAGGAGACAGGCGTCGACGTAGGTGGGTAGTGGCTTCAGCCCGCTGATAGGAAAGTTCTCAATGGCTCGCAGGGTTTGGATGCCGTAGTAGGCCGCCGCTGGAATTTCAAGCTCGCCCATTGAATCTTTTTCGATGCGGATGGCGGGAGAAGAAGAAGCAACCATAGAAAACTACCCTCGAACGGTTTGGCTGAATCTAAGTTCAGATGCAGCGATGTAAAAATATGATACCGAGCCATTAACCCTCAATTCCCAGCATTTTGAGAACTGTTTGAGTCTTGGCGTGGGAACTAGCAGGCGACATCAAGCGTCATCGCCTAAAGGCTTTCTCTCGAACTGTAGGCAGTTTTGCCTTCTACCGCAAGCATCCAAAGTATTGGTGTGTGAAATCAGGTGTGCCTATTCGCTGGCAGGTGCGAATTGTTGCGGATTAGAGCGATCGCTCTCTCGGGGCATCACTTGCACAGTTTTAATTATTTCTTTCTATTTGAAAGTTGTTCTAGTTTTTTCGCCTAGCTGAGTGCGTGGTGATCGCTAGTTTGCTGACTTCTGTACCCAGTTTGTACAGAAGCGCAATCAGCAGTTTACCAGCAAGGATCGCGCTGTCTGTTGCAACCTGTTGCATTGAGTGATCCGCGTGCTTGTTTCGCAGGGTGTATGTCTGTACTTTTACTGAAAGATGTTTGTTCGTTTGTGCCGAAATCCTCGGTAAAACAAAATTACCTGGCGTCTGTATCGTCAAGCTTTTAATCAAGCTCTCATAAGTAATTCTTTTGAATCCAGATTTTGACTGGTTATGGTAGGTACCCACACAATAGAAGCAGAATCTTTACGTCTTAGAGGCTTTTATCTCAGTGATATAGACCCCACTGCCTCGGGTGGGCGCATTATTCGAGGTGACGCGGATCGTGCGATCGCCCGGCTTGACTTTGCCGGTACAGCGGGAACTTACGGCCTAATCCTGGATACCTACGATGAAAACGATGGCAACGCCACGTGGGAAGTAAAAGTCAATGGGGTCGTTGTCGGTAGCGCGACGCTGAACCAAAACTTGGGCTCAACCCTACCAAATCAGCAAACCAAGACTCAGATCACTTTCAATGGCCTAACCCTCAAGCCAGGGGATAAGGTTAAGCTCGTTGGCCGTCGGAACGGCTACGAAATGCCGAGTCTCGACAAGATCACGCTGACGCCTCAGATACCTCAGCCGCCAGTAGCTGATGTAGAAATAATCAGTCATGGGGGCGATCGCTCAGGGGCTGTGACCGTAAATGAAGGCACACGGTCAGTCACGGACTTTGAAGTAAACGTAGGTGACGAGGCAGTCACTTACAGCATCCAGGGCGGCGAAGACCAGGCTGCCTTTGAGATCGACTCGCGCACGGGTGTGCTTTCTTTCAGAGACACGCCAGATTACGAGCAGCCCGCCGACACCAACCGCAACAATGTCTACAACCTAAATGTGGTCGCCACTGGCAGTAGCTCTTCAGATAGTCAGTTTTTGTCAGTAATCGTGCGAAATATTGATGATGACGTGCCGCCGCCGGCCCCTGAGCCCGCCTTCGAGATTGTGAGTGACGATACGGGCGCACCCGACAACAAATTTACAACGGTGCGCGTGAAGGAAAATCAGCTCCTAGTAACCGATGTGACTGTGTCGGGTTCCCAAGACGGTGTCTCCTACCGGCTTAATTCGGGCGCAGACCGAAGTCTCTTTTCGATTGATTTGGCAACGGGTGTGCTGTCGTTTAACCAACCGGCAGACTTTGAGAACCCATCGGATGAAGGGGCCAACAATACCTATCAAATCAACATTCTCGCGCAGCGTGGCAGCCAGTTTGACAGTCAGTTTATGACGGTTGTGGTTGAAGATGTTGCGGAGAATGGTGGGCCTGTTTCTGAACCGGTGCCGGTGTATCTGATGGCCGGGCAGTCGAACATGGTGGGTGTGCCGCAGGTAGCAGATCTATCGGATGCTAGCTACGTTCAGCCTTTTTCGGCTGCGCAAATTTGGAATCGCTCCCAAGATGAATTTGTCGATTTGGCACCAGGATTTGACGGTCGCCCGACCAGGATGGGACCAGAACTCAGCTTTGGACGCCAGATAGCAGCGCATCGTGATGAAGATGTGTATTTGGTGAAGTATGGATTTGGCAATACGTCGCTCGCTCAAGACTGGAATCCAGACGGCACCGGGTCGCAGTACAACTCGTTCACCCAGACAGTCGATGAGGCGCTTGGTGAGCTGACGGCTCAGGGCATTGACTACGAAGTAGAGGGGCTGGTGTGGATGCAGGGTGAGAGTGACTCCTACAACAGCTCGTACGCCGCTGCCTATGAGGACAATTTGTTAGGCTTCGTCGACAGCGTGCGCGATCTGTATGGTGCCGATCTGGACGTGGCGATTGGCCTTATTCGCAACGATTTGCCAACGTCTGCCACGAACCGTGAGCTGGTGAGAGACGCTCAGCAGGCCGTATCGGCGGGTGATGGTGATATGTTTCTCGTGAATACAGATGCGTTGGGGGGTAGTGACGTGATGATTCCAGGCGATCTGACCCACTACAGCGCGGATGGTCAGGTGTTGCTGGGTAATGCCTTCGCAAATGCGTTCATTTTGTAAGCTAGGGGTTCTGGGCATACTGTGGGCAGCCAGGGAGTGCGCTAAAGCACTGGACTGGACTGGTTGCTATATCAGCTGAGCAGTGGTGATTTCTTCTCTTTCCGGTTCTTCTTCTTCGGATTCTTTTCTCTCTGGTTCTGGTGATAGCGGGCCCGCTCATCATGCGCTGGGTCACGGCGCGCCAAAGAATAGGTCGAGCAGCGCCGAGCTGATGCCAGCAGCGAAGTCGTTGATCCGGCAGGGCTTTGTGCTGCTGAGCCGAGGGCAGTATGGCGGTGCGATTGAAAAGCTGGATGAGGCGATCGCACAGGATACTCAAAATGCTAAGGCGTGGCTGTATAGAGCGCAGGCGGCTATGCAGATGCGGTCGTTTGAGGCGGCGCTAAAAGATTTTCGAGAGGTGGTGCGGCTAAACCCGACTGAGGCAAGGGCTTGGCACGGCCAAGGGGTGGCGAAGGCTGAGCTGAGGCTGTATCCATCGGCAGTCGATAGCTTTGATCGGGCGATCGCTTGTGACCCTGGAAGCGACAAAATTTGGTACAACAGGGGCCGCGCTTTGCTGAAGCTAGAGCAGTATGACAATGCTCAAGAGAGCTTTGAGCGAGCGATCGCTATCAACCCAGATAAGTACTACGCCTGGTACAACCTAGCGCTGGCGCAGGCCGCGCTAGACAGGGTACAACCGGCCATTGACAGTTTGCAACGGGTGACAGCGCTAAAGCCAAATTGTCACTACGCCTGGAACTATCGAGGAACATTGCTGAACCGCTTATTTCAACACGACGAGGCGCTTGAGAGCTTTTGGGAATCGATCAGGCACCGCGTGCCCAATCCCAACGCCTGGTATGGCTTAGCCGCTAGCTACGCTCTACAGCAAAACCCAGACGCCGCTGCCATTCACTTGGCCCAAGCCGTGCAGCTCAATCCGAGCATTTACAGCCTGATGGCACGCAACGACGTTAGTTTTGACACTGTACGGCATCACCCCAAAATCGCCAGCATTCTACGGGAGTAGCTCAATGAGCCATTGATCTATTGAGGGTCATCCTACCGTGTAGCCCAATCGCTCTAGCACGGGGCCTGCCATGCGATGGCAGATTTCGATATCCTCGGTGCTGAGTTCTTCTTTCCAGCCTTCTACGCTGCCTTTGCGTATGTGCAGGCCTTCTCCCTTTTCTTTGGCATTGTCAATACTTAGGGCTTCGACAATTTCATCTAGGTCAGCTTCACTGACTGGTAGCTGGGCAAAGCTGAGTGCTTTGCCCAGCCACGTGTGCGGATCTTTGCGGAGGTCTTCATATTTGATGCGGATAATGCGATCGCCAGTTGCCGAATCGGCCTGTGTACGATCACCCGCTTCTACACACCGAATCCACTGCATCACTAAGTTAGCAGTGGGTCTGCGAGCCCAGCGCTGGGTTTTCCCCCTGGCTTGCCAGGAGGCGCAGATGCTACGAATGTCTCTGACGACGTCAATCATTTGGGCCTCGGGGAAAGACGTCAAAATTTTGCTGGCAAATTTGATGTGCATTGGCGTTTTCTCCAGCATGATTTGGCTGCTATCGCCTCCTCTCTGGTAAAACGCACGGTCAAAAAGAGACGCAATGAGCCGGTTAACTTTGCTAAGGTCATCACCGTTGGCTACTCTGGCTTCAGCGACGAGTGCCTTAAACGTTTCATAATCCACGAGCATGTGTGGCCCAGAAGCATGCCCGCTCCATTCGTAGAACCGGTAGGTACGCAGTAAGCCATTCCAGAGGGTGTTGCTATTAAATCCAGTCACTACGGGCGTGGGTCCATAGTGTTTTAATAGCCAGCCGCGTTGCTGTAGCCGCACTTTCAGCGGCATGTCTTTTAGGTATGTGAATGGATCGTAGAGGAGCTTGTACACATGACTTTCTCCATCCAGCTTTATCATACTGGGATGCCTTTTGAGCATGTTCGTGAGCCACGTGGTGCCAGAACGCGGACAGCCAACGACAAACATCTTGGCGTATGTTTTTGTAGGATCGGTGCTGGCGAGGGCTTGAGGGGTCATGGAAGATGTGGGTAGTAAGTAGTGCTGAGCTCGCGCTAAAACAGAGACAGAGAATATACTTGAGCAGGTTCCCCGAGCGTAAGTAGACTAATATCAGCTGATATCAAACGGGTTGCCCTGACGATGTGCTTGTCTTAGAGACGTAATAATTTCCTTTTAAGATGCCCAGAACGCCGACCTTAAAATTCGATAGGGGGACGTTGGTACTGCATCCACCGCCGAGAGGAAAGGCATGGATTGACTATGCTGTTTGGGATGATCGCATTGAACGCTTTCGGGTGCCTGCTGACCAATATCGTTTGCTAGTTGCGGCGCTGCGAGCAGAAGGGGTGTGCTTTGAGGATAAGGTTCAGGCATTTGAACCGGTAGACCTGCAAGATAATCTTACACTGACGCCTTACCTGCACCAGGCTGAAGCGTTGCAAGCCTGGAAATCTCAGTCCCGGCGTGGAGTGGTGGTGTTGCCGACGGCGGCGGGGAAGACCTATTTGGCGCAAATGGTTATGGCGGCGACGCCAAGACGGACCCTGATCACGGTGCCGACACTGGATTTGATGCATCAATGGTATGCCGATTTGGAGGTGGCGTTTCCAGGGGTTGAGGTGGGTCTGCTGGGGGGTGGGTCGCGCGATCGCACCCCCATCCTCGTCGCCACATACGACAGCGCGGCCATTTACGCTGAGGACTTAGGCAGTCAGTACGCACTCTTGATCTGCGATGAGTGCCATCACCTACCCAGCGATTTTCACCGGAGCATTGCTGAATATTCTATTTCGCCCTATCGCTTGGGGCTGACGGCGACCCCGGAGCGGACAGATGGTCGCCATGAAGAACTCGATGCGCTGATTGGGCCGGTGGTGTATCGCCGCACGGCAGAAGAGCTGTCGGGGACTGCGCTAGCGCCTTACCAAGTTGTGCAGCTCAAGGTGAAATTGACTCAGGAAGAGCGCGATCGCTACAGCGAACTTCAAGAACTGCGAAACAGCTTTTTGAAAGCTTCTAATATTTGGCTGAGCAGCGCCCAAGGCTGGCAGCGATTTGTGCAGGCCAGTGCCCAGTCTGCGGCGGGGCGGCGAGCCATGCTAGCCCACCGCGAAGCCAAAAACATTGCCCTCGGCACCGCTGGCAAACTCTCACTACTCGAAAAGCTATTAGCCCAGCACTATCCAGAACGAACCATCATTTTCACCAATGACAACGCCACCGTCTACAAAATCTCACAGGATTTCCTCATTCCGGCCATTACCCATCAAACGCCCGTAAAAGAGCGCCACAGCATCTTGCAAAAGTTTCGCAGCGGCGACTACAGCGTGATTGTTGTTTCTCATGTGCTAAACGAGGGGGTGGATGTGCCCGATGCGCGGGTCGCCATATTGCTCTCGGGAAGTAGCTCTACCCGAGAATATGTGCAGCGTTTGGGGCGGGTGTTGCGCAAGGGCAGCGATGGCAAAGTAGCCCTGCTGTATGAAGTGGTCGCTGAGCAGACTAGCGAAGAAGGTGTGTCGCGTCGTAGGCGACAGCAGCCGCAGCGCGAAAAAGCTGATCAGGCGCGTCAGCTGACGTTGGTGCCAGAGGCATCGCAGGGTCAGAAGAAGCGATCGCCTTACAAACAAGCGCAACAAATTGGAGATAGTATCCCAAGGGCCGCAGAAGAAAAACCACCGTGGACAGAGTAGGCGAGAGAATATGCTCTTGCCTTGTCTTCTACTGCCACTCGTAGACTCTGTTCATGTTGTTTGTCGCCTTATAAAACGCGGCAATCTGGTCTTGAGAAAGTGTTTTGTCCCAGCGTATGTTTAGCTTTATTTCAGGTGCTTTGTTTACCTGTGATTTGCTAGCTTTTGCCTTTTCTTTGGCTTCAACTTTATCTAGCTGGCTTTGAGTGTTTTGTTTTTGGTATTTTTGCACGGAGGCGCGGGTGCCGCTGTTTCCAGAGATGGTGTGGTGCTGATGCTTCCAGTAGTTGAGCATGTCTGGTTGAAAGGGTAGTCCGAGCCATTTGCAGAGGGTTGTTGCGGTTTGCTCTGGCTGAGTGGCAAATTCTTCGTATCTTAGTCGAATTTTGTGGCCGGAGAAGCCGTCGTAAAACCTGTGTTCGTTGTTGAGGCGGGTCTGCCAGAGCGTGCCAAATTGGGTTCCAAAGGCTTCGGCAGAGAGGCCTTGGTACTCTTTGCGTCTGGAGTAGGAACCCATGACGGCCCGGCCATCTCTGATGAGATGGATGAGGTAGGGCTCTAATAACTTATCTCTAAACTCTCTGGCGGCGAGCTTTTTTTCTAGCCAATAGACGGTTTTAGTGGAGTCGATGAGGGTTGTTTCTTGGACTTTGGAAGCGATGAGAGAGTAGGGGTTGAACGCCTGATCGTTTTTGAAGAAGCCGCGGACTGCTTTTTCAAGTTTGAGAGGGATGTGGGTGTGGAGGCGCCGCTCTGCAAAGCCATGGCAAAGCAGCTGGGCGTCTTGTTCTGAAAAGTGGTGATCCCAGAAGGCGCAATCGCCTACGCAAACTGAGCAGATTGGTTTGCCTTTGCGGTAAGCGTCTGGATAGTTGCTGACTTCGCCGAGGGCCAAGCAGTCTGAATGGCTGCCCAAAACCATAGTGAGGAGCGTGGAGCCACAGTGGGCTGTCCCCATGATGAAGACGACTTTCTTACGCATATTCCTTCTACCTTTTGGCCTCTTTGAACCGCTAGCTTTTCTAGCATTCCCGATTTGGCGAAGGGGGTATGGGTAGAGAGGCTACAGGTAGAGGGTTTATGGATAAAGGCGCTATGGATAGAGGCGCTATGAGCTGACGAGTTCTTTGAACCAATCGTCGCTCCAGATTTCTTCGAAGATTTCGTCTGCGAGGGCTTCTTGCTTGTAGCTCGGCTCTAGGCGGACGGCTTGCTGCAGGTTTTCTAGGGCGAGGTCGTTTTCGCGCTGGAGGGCGTAGCAGAGGGCGCGGTTGTAGTAGGCTTTGGCATAGTTTGGGTTGGCGGCGATCGCCTTATCAAAGCTCGTGAGTGCATCGCGATCGCGCCCCAACCGCATCAGCACATAGCCTCGGTTATCCCAAGCCTTGGCGAGCTTCGGGTTAAATCGGGTAGCTTTCTCAAACGAGGCAACGGCTTCTTCGTATCGCTCAAGCTCGGTTAGGGCCAGGCCTCGGTTTAGCCAGGCGACAGCGTCATTGGCTTGCAGCGTGACGGCCTGGTCGAACGATTCGAAGGCTTTGTCGTGGGCTTGCAGAATGCCGAAAGCTACACCTCGGTTGACCCAGGCTTCGTGGTACTCGGGGTTGATATCTAGGGCGCGGTCGAACGCGGCGATGGCCTCTTCGCGCTTGCGCAGACGGCTGAGCACCATGCCTCGATTGAGCCAGGCTTTGGCATCGGTCGGCACCTGTTCGATCACGGTATCGAAGGCGCTGAGAGCCTCTTGGTACTGACGCTGCTCTCTGAGCAAGAGGCCTAGCTGGTACCAGGCTTCGCTGTTGTCTGGGGCTAGCTTAGTGACTTCGCGGAGCGCTGCGAGGGCTTCTTCCTTTTGGTCTAGGGCGGTGAGGGCTTGGCTGCGGCTAAGCCACAAGGAGGGGTTGGAAGGCTGCACCTCCAGGGCCTTGTCGTAGGCTGACAGTGCTGCCGCATACTGCTTGTCGGCGAGCT